>CAZFBR010000203.1:0-6375 GCA_964517215.1 uncultured bacterium | reverse complement strand
CGGCAACTGGGAGACATATTCGGCGGCAAGATGCAGCGTAACTTGCGCTATGTCGATCGCGCGTCGATGCGGGCCAGCCGCGAGGTCAGATTGCCGTTCCTCGATCGCGACATCGCGGAGATGGCTCTGCGCGTGCCCGACGCATGGAAAATTCGCGACGGGCATTGCCGGTATTTCGCGCGCACTGTAGCGGAACCGCTGCTCGGTACGGAATGCGCGTTTCGCCCGAAAGTCCCGGTGCAAGACCCGCAACGCGCGTGGGTCGGGACGTGCCTGCGCGACTATGTCAGTGACAGCCTGGCTGGGGGCAACCTGTTCGTCGCCCGCTATGTCGACATGCCGGCGGTGCGCCGGCGGTACTGGCAGTTTCTTACCGAGCCTGACAGTGTCGGCAACCTGACCTTCTTGATGTATCCGCTGTTCCTTGAGATTTGGCAGCGGGTGCTGCGCAAAACGGTTGGACCTTGTGCTGCGGCGTGAGGAGGAACGTGTGGAACTATTTCAGGATGTGAGTATTATCGTCGTTTGTTGCGGGGAGACAGTGTACTTGGAGCGGTGCATACGCAGCTGCCTGGCGCAGACGTTTCCCGGGCACAGCTATGAAGTGCTGGTGGTAACTGCGGGATTCGGCAGCAACGAGGAAGAAACGCTGGACAATTATCGCCAGCACATCCGCGTCGTACGCGCGGAGCAGGCGGGCGTTGGCGAGACAGTGCGCGCCGGCATCAGGGCAGCCCGCGGACGCTACCTAATGCTGGTGGCTGCGGAAGATTTTATCAGTGATTACGCGGTGCTGACCCAGGCGATCTTTCTCTATGACAATTCGCAGTACGACGGCGTTGCCGCCGACTACTGGCTGGTGGAACCGAACAGCGACTATAAATGCGAACGGGTCGCGGCTGCGGATCGTCCGTTGTTGTACGGCATCCTCTACCGCAAGGAGGTGTTTCTGCAGGAGGTGCTCCGCAATGAGCGTTTCGGGCAGCTCGACGAGCGTGCTATGCTGGACGCGGTTCAGGCCCACGCGCGGTTGGCAAACTTGCCCATCGCCTTCTACCGGCGTCGCCGGGAAGCATAAAAGCGGACTTGTTGCTGACGGAGGATATAGTAATGAAAAAGATTCTGCTGCTCGGGGCGGGAAGTATCGGCAAGCGTCATCTGATGAATGCGGTTACGGCGGGGGGGCGTGAATTCGTTATCGTTGACCCGCGGGCTGACCGTCGTGATGAGGCGAAACAACGTGCGGAGGAAACCTACGCGGGGTTGCCGGCGGCGGCGCGGCGGCAGCCGCTGCAGCTATGGCTGGAAAAATCGAGTGTTGACGCGTATCGCACGCACCGTTGCGACGGGGTCATCATTGCCATGCCCCCGCTGTGTCACCTGGATGAAATGGAGCGTGCCGTCGCCCAAGGGGTCCATGTCTTCTGCGAAAAGCCGCTGACCAAGAATGAGGATCAGCCGGAACGGGTGCTGAAACTCGTACGGGCGATGCAGCGGAAACGGCTGGTGAACGTGATCGCGTACAACTACCGTTTCTGCCCGCAGTTGATGCAATTTCGCCAACTGCTGCAGGACGGGGTGGTGGGAAAAATGTTGACCGTGCGCGGAACCTTCTCCGAGAACCTGCGCGAATGGCACCCTTGGGAGGGACTAAACTTTTACATGTCGTCGAAAAAGCTCGGTGGCGGTGCGTTGCTCGATGAGAGCCATCTGATTGACCTCTGCCGTTGGCTGTTCGGCGATATCCGCGAAGTATGCGGCTTCAACGGGACGGTATCATCGTTGGGACAGGAACGGGTATTCGAAACCGACGATCTGGTTGAGATTCTCGCCCGCTTCGAATCAGGGGTCATCGCCTCGCTGCACATGGATTTGTTCGGGAAGTATCATCAGAAGAAACTCGAGGTGATTGGCGAAACAGGAACGGCTTTGTGGATCTTCGACAATTCCGACCTCGAGAACAATAGGATCGAAATCTGGCGCGGAGCGCGGCATGTCGTTTCCGCCAACGAATCGCGACGCAAGCCCGAAGTCGTGTACTATACTGATTGGAAGGTTCGCAACCACATGTATGTTGAACTGATGCGCTATTTCTTCACCAGCGTGGCCAAGCGCCGGCACATTCGCCCCGACGTGCCGGACGTATGTGACGGCCTTAAAACGATGAATGTTCTGCGCGCGGTGCGGAAGTCTGCGGCCACGCGCCGATTCGTTGTCGTGCCGCGTGTGCGCTGAGGTGGGGATGAAGGTACTGGCCCTGATCCCCGCACGCAGCGGGTCAAAAGGCGTGCGGGACAAGAATATCCGGCTGCTGGCGGGTAAACCGCTGCTCGCTTGGATGGTGGAGAAGGCGAAGCGCGCTGAACTGGTGACGCGCGTAATCGTTTCGACTGATAGTGAGCGCTACGCGGAGATCGCACGCCGGTATGGGGCGGAAACGCCATTTCTGCGCCCGGCTGAGCTGGCCTCGGATGTCGCCAACGACCTGCAGGTCCTCACCCATGCTGTCACCTGGTTGGGGGAACATGAGGGTTACCGGCCCGACCTTGTCCTGCGCCTGCAGCCGACCAATCCGACGTTTCCGACTACGGCGATCGACGAAGGCATTCGCCTGTTGCTTGACCACCCACAGATCGATTCGGTGCGCGCAGTGACGCCATCGCCGAAGCATCCGTACAAGATGTGGCGGCAGGCTGGTGATGATGGACGCATCGAACCGTTCTTGAGTCGGCAAATCACCGGCTTTGCCGAGCCGTTCAACATGGGGCGCCAGCAGCTGCCACCGGTGCTGGTGCAGGTGGGCGCAATGGAAGTGCTGCGCTACCGGACACTGATGGAGCTGCACTCGATGGCAGGCGATTGCGTGTTAGGATTGCCGATCGACGACCCGCTGGCGACCGTCAACATCGACACTGAACTGGACTTTATCGTAGCCGAGACGGCTATGCAACGAATGAAAATGGCTTAGGGGGGAATATGAAGAGCAACTACCGCGAAACCACGGCATTTATTTACGGCAGTCAGACCTGGGGCGCATTATTTCCGGACGGTGACGGCGAGCACATCGCATTTACCGACAATAATTGCCGTCGCTATATCGAGGAATCTTTGGCGGTCATGAAAATTACGACTGATGACATGCACAGCATGAAGGTGTTCAACATCGGGACCGGGCGTGAGGCACGGATTTTCCGCGATTTGGGGGCGAAATTCGTCACTCATTTCGATATCGCACCGGAGAGCGTCGCCGCCACGCAGCGCTATATCGCCGCGCATTGCCCGGAGACGATGGAATCGGTTTGCGGTGACATTCAAGAGTACGCCGGTCCGCTGGAAGAATACGACATCATCTTCCTTGCCGGCATTTACCAGCATCTCGAAGTGCCTGCTCGCGGCCTGATCAACCTGATGCGTATGCTGAAAAACGGCGGCAAGATGTATATGGGGTTCTACCGTTCCGGTGAGTGGAAGTACTTTATTGGTGACACCATACGTTATCTGCTGGAACCGCGCCTGCTGCAAATGGCTAAGGATTGCCTGGCCATAAGTTGCTGTTTCGCCGAACCAGTGCATTACCAGGCAGTACGGGCGCTTGATGACTTCTTTGTACCGTGTGCGCACAAGTTCCATCCGGATGACGTAATTCATGATATTCGCCGGCTTGGCGGAGAGGTATGGCACATTGACGACGATCGTCGCGAGTACCATCATGAGTCTAATACCTATTTCTCCATTGGCGCGGACCGTATCTATGTGCGCAAAACCGGGCAGACGCCGGTTGTTGACCCGGCTGTTCTGCTGTCGGAACTGCGCACCAGGTGCGGGCGAGACCAGATGACCGGCGTCAGCTACATAGAACCGGTGATCAACGAAAACCTGGAACTTGTGCGCAGTATCAAGTGCAATCATGAATACGGGGTGGTCAGCGATCAGCAAGTGGTTATGTTGGCAGTAGGAATGTACCAGCTGACCAGGCCGTTTGTGCCCGAGCAGAACGAATATTACCAGGCCACAGTCAGGGACGGTCGGCATGCGACCTTGAACCGCTATTTGAAAAACTTTGTCAGGAACTACTGCGGATGAGTACCCAGCCTGACTGCCCGGTGTGTGGCAACGCGGGGTATTATTGGGACACGGTTGATGAGTCCGCATACGCGATGCACCGGGTCACCGACCGCGAATTCAATCGCGCGCATTTCATCATGTACCGCTGTACCCGGTGTGGACACGGATTCTTTTCGCCCGGGGTTGAGAGCGCCGCGGAACTTGCGACGTTGTACGGCGCGAGCTACGGGGCTGATTACCTGCCCGACCCGGCCAATGAACGTTTCCGGCAGCGGCTGACACAATACGCGCTTGACGTGCGCACGCTTGAACCGTTCCTGATGCAGTCGCGCCCACGCGTGCTCGATTTTGGTTGTTCCACGGGCCTGTATCTGAAGGCGATGCCCGACCGGTGGGAACGTTGCGGCTACGAAATCAATCGCACGGAAACTGACTACATCCGCTCGCATTTTCCCGAACTGGTCATCTACAATGCACTTGAGGAGGTTCCCGCTGCGGCATTTGACTGTGTCACCCTGCGCGGGGTAATTGAACACCTCTTCGATTTCGACGGACTGTTTGACCTGCTCGACCGCTGCTTGTGCCGGGACGGCATGGTCTTCATCAGCGCAACCCCGGATTTTGATTCGCCGGCGGCGCGCGCCTACGGTGCGCACTGGAACCAGGTCTGTGTCCCGTTCCACTACCACCAGTTCACCGCAGCGTCGCTGGCGCACCTGATGGCATACCATGGATACGCGCTGCGGTTGCTGGAACACCAGTATCTGGGCACTCCCTACGCGTGCCCTGATCGCGATGGCACGGCGTTTGTTGCCAATGTGCGTGCGCTGGCAGGGGGACGGGGGACGCCGGCCGATACCACGCACGCATATCCGGGGACCATGCTGGCGGCACTCTTTGCACGGATGGAGGTATCCGGCGATGCTCGGCCTTGACACCCACTCGCTCAACCTGCTCGACGGCATGCTCGGCCGAAAACTCCCCTCGGTGCGCATAGGGGAACGCATGGTCGGGCAGGGGCAGCCTGCCTACATCATCGGGGAGGTTGGCATCAATCACAACGGGGACATGGCGACGGCGCTGCGCCTGATCGACGTCGCTGCCGAATCCGGGCTTGATGCGGTGAAGTTCCAGAAGCGCTCGCTGCCCGACCTGTACCAGCAGCGGATGCTCGACGATCCAAACCGGTTCGAAGAGGGCTTCGAGTATCTCATCCCGATCCTCAAGGAAGTGGAGTTCACCCGCGAGCAGTACTTGCTTCTGCAGGAGCGGGCGCGGCAGCGAGGGCTGGCATTTCTCTGCACGCCGTTCGACGAACGCTCTGTCGATTTCCTCGAACCCTTCGACCTGCCGGCATACAAAGTTGCCTCGGCCGACCTGAACAACCTTATCCTGCTCGAGCGGCTGATCGGCACGTGCAAGCCGCTCATCCTGTCGACCGGAATGTCGCCGCTGGCGGAAATTGACTTTGTCGGGCGTTTCCTCGCACAATGGAATGTCGAATGCATTCTGCTGCACTGCGTCTCGGCCTATCCGACCCCGCCCGAAGACACCCACCTTGATTACCTGCATGTGCTGCAGGAGCGCTACGGGGTGCCGGTTGGGCTCTCCAGCCACGAGATCGGTTTCGAAATATCCGTTGCCGCAGCCGCGCTCGGGGCGTGCGTCATCGAACGTCACATCACGCTGGACAAGCGGGCCGAAGGACCCGACCATGCGGCCAGCTTGGAACCGGACCAACTGGGCGAGATGGTGCGGCGCATCCGTTTCATCGAAACGGCACGTGGCAACGGCGCGAAGAATATTTCGCGCATCGTCATCAAGAACCGCGAGGCGCTGGGCAAAAGTCTGGTGGCGGTGCGCGACATCCGCAATGGTGAGCCGCTGACCCGTAGCATGGTCTGTGCCAAGGGGCCGGCCAAGGGGCTCAGCCCGCTCTATCTGTACGAACTGCTGGGCAAGAAAGCGCAACGTGACATTGCCCGCGATGAGTTCTTTCGCGAGGAGGACTGCCGTGCCGTCGCGCATTCACGGTATGTGCCGGCCTTCGCGTCAGCGTGGGGGTTCAAGGGACGGTTTATCGACCTCGACGTCTACCGGCACCGCTACCGGCCGCGGTTTGTCGAAGTGCACCTCAATGACAAGGATGTTGACTATGCGTTCGAGGAGTGCCATCGCGGACAGCGGTATCCGTTCGCGCTGGTGCTGCATTACCCGACCTACTGGCACCGCGGGGTTATGGATCTGGCGTCGCGCAATGAGGATGAGCGGCGCCTGTACCGGCAGGTGACGCAGCGGGGTATCGACCTG
>CAZFBR010000202.1:0-6430 GCA_964517215.1 uncultured bacterium | reverse complement strand
CTGCTGGTCGTACTTTCCCGAGAACCCGCCGGGCTTCTACCGGCTCACGTGGTTCCATCAGTATGCGGCGGGCAATGTTCCCGACGGCGATGCCGGACGCTACGCGGCGTATATGGTGGAGACGACCGTGCCGCCGGGTCAGCCGGTGCGGCAGGAGGAGATGCTCGACGCGGCGGTTGCCGGCCTGCGACATGCGGGCATCCTCGCGCATGGCGAGGTGCGCAAGATTGTGTCGCGCTGGTTCTGGCCCGTGCCCGCCATCTATCCCGTGCCGGTGCTCGGCCTGCGCGAGGCGCTGCCGCGCGTGCATGCCGCGCTCGAGGCGGCGCAGATCTATTCGCGCGGCCGGTTCGGCGGCTGGCGCTATGAGATCGGCAACATGGACCATGCCTTCATGCAGGGGTACGAATGCGCCGGGCGGATTGTGAACGGCGACCGCGAAACCGTGTGGAATTCGTGACGGCTGACGCCGGGCGCCGGCAGCGTGCCGTCGGCCTTGTCGCGCCGGTGCGCGTGCCGCTGACCGCCATGCCAGCGGCGGCGCGACAACCTGCCGGCCGGCCTGGCGGCGGCTCGTTGCTGCCGCGCCGCGGGTGAACGACATGACGGCAGTGGCGCCGGTCAGCGCGGTGCTGATTACCTGGCAGCGGTGCGAGACGCTGCTGGCAACACTGGCGCGCCTGGTCGCGCTCGATCCGCCGCTGGCTGAAATCATTGTGGTCGATAACGGCTCCGTCGACGGTACCGCAGCGGCGGTGCGGGCGCAGTTCCCGCAGGTGATCCTGCTGCGGCGCGAGCGCAATGCGGGAATCGACGCCTACAATGACGGGTTCCGCCGGGCAACGCAGGCATACCTGCTGATTCTCGATGATGACTCCTATCCCGCGCCCGATGCGGTGGCGCGCGCGGCGGCGCGGCTGCAGGCGCAGCCGCGCACCGCGGCGGTCGCCTTCCGCATCACTGACGCCGTCACCGGCGCAGATGCCCGCTACTGGTTCCTGCCGGCCGGAGACCGGCCGTGCCCGGCAACGGCATTCGTCGGTTGTGGCGCGCTGGTGCGGCGCAACGCGCTGCTCGCAGCGGGCGGGTATGCGCGCGAATTCTTTCTGTACGAAAACGAGGTGGAACTTTGCTTGCGCCTGCGCCTTGCCGGTCAGAACATCGAGTATTGCCCGGAATGCGTGGCGCACCATCCGAGCAGCGTCAGGCGCGGCACGCCGAACATGATCTATTACGGGACGAAGAACAAGCTGCTGACCGTCTGGCGCTTCCTGCCGCCGCGGCGCGCGCTGGCGCTGACCGCGGAATTTCTGCTGACCAACTGCTACCTGACCCTGCGCTTCGGGCATGCGGTCCGCCGCTGGCAGGCGGTCCTGCAGGCGCTGCGCGACTGGGATTCCTACCGCACCCGCACCCTGCCGCGCCCGCTGACTTCCGACGAGCAGGAACTGCTGGCGCCGTTGGTTGACGAGTTGCGCCTGTCGGTCTGGATGAAACGATGACGGTGGTTTACGTCGATGCGGACGCCTGTCCGGTGAAGGAGGAGGTCTATCGCGTGGCGGCGCGGCATGACCTGCCGGTGAAGCTGGTCGCCAACGCGCGCATGTGGAAGCCGCCGGACGCATGGATCGAGCTGGTCATCGTGCCGTCGCTGGGGGATGATGCCGACGACTGGATCGTCGAGCATTGCCTGCCGGGCGATGTGGTGGTCACCAATGACATTCCGCTGGCTGATCGCTGTTTGAAGAAAGGGGCGCGGGCGCTCGCCCCGACCGGGCACGTGCACACGACGGAGAACATCTGCAGCACCCTGGCCACGCGCGATTTGATGAGCCATTTGCGCGATATGGGCGTTATCGACGGGGGCGGGCCGCCCCCCTTTACCAAGAAGGACCGTTCGCGCTTCCTGCAGAATCTTGACGAGCAAATCCGCGCCATCGCCCGTTCCGCCACCAAATAGAGTATCCTGTCCCCGTTATTTGCATAAGGGAGGACAGGATACTCTATTTCGCGGGCGAGGGTCAGAGGTCGATGTCGCGGGGAAATCCGGCGTCGGGCGGAGCGGATTCCGCGGTGGCGAGGGCCTGCCTGAACTTGGCCTGCAGGCGTTCGCGCTTGGTCTTTTCCGATTCGACCGCCTGCTGGAACGCGGCGGCGCGCTTGTCTTTGGCGGCGTTTTGTTCGGCCATGAGGTCGGCCAGCGACTTTTTGACCTTAGCCGGCTCCCTGCATTCCAGCACCTCGCGGCTGGCGGGATCGACCGTCAGCAGGTGCTTGCAATGCGGACAGGCAACCTCAAACGCGGGATCATCAGCGGCCATGGCGGCACCTCACTCAACGTTTTGCCAGCGCATCCAGCGCGGCAGTCAAGGCGGCGGCCGGGAGGGTGGCGGTGGCGGGCTCGCCTTCCCGCCAGACCAGCAGCGCAGTACCCTGCGACCAAGCGCGAATCACCAGCGGCTCACCTTCATAGCGGACCAGGGTGATGGTATACGCGGCCTGAGCCACGGGCTGCGGCGGCTGCGCAGCGGCGGTGAGGGTGTAATTGCCGAGCGGCAGTCCCAGCAGATGCGTGAGCGGTTCGTCAATCCCCGACGGCCATTCACCCTGGGCGCCGCGGGTGAGCGAATCGCTGCGACCGCTGCCGGCGACAGTAATGCCGGAAATATCATAGAGCCCGAGCGGGGCCAGGGTCTTTTCGGCAAAATCGGCCGGCTCGCCCATGAAGCCGCGCAGCAGCTCGGCCTTGACCACAAACCAGCCCGGCCGGCCGGAAACGGTGGCGTAGGCCTCGTCGGCTCCCGTCGCCGGCGCGGCGAAGCGCAGGGTGGCGATGGTCTCGGTATCACCCGCGAGCACCACGGTGTGGGTCGGGGCCGGCCCGCTGTCGGCAAAACGCTGGATGCCCGTCGTGGCGAGTTGCGACAGCAGCTGATCGATGCGACTGCGACGCACGGCAAGCGCCGCGGGTTTGGTCATGGCCCAGCTGACGCCCGTCTGGCGGAATTCGATCCGGTCGTTGATGGCGATCCGATTGACGCGATAGACCGGAGCGCCGATGAGCTCGCGGCGGCGCAGCTGGTCAGCAGTATAGGCCAGTATCTCAGTATCAAGCGGGAGGATAAGCACCCGCGGTTCGCCCTGCACCATGGCATACAGCCCGAGATGCAGCGGGTCCTCGTTGCCCACCAGGACCACGGCGGCATCACCGTCGGCAAACTGCACGCTGATGCGGCGGGCGCTGGCATTCAAGCCGTAACTGTCGGGAACAACCCCGCCCGTCAGGGCGATGGTATGCGCTGCCCTGGCGGAGAGCAGGGCCTCGACCACGCGTTCCGCGGTGACCGGATCGGCGTCATCCGCGTACGGCGCGGTCAAGCGCCACTGCCCGCCGGTGGCGGCAACGGCCATGCCGGGCAGTTCGGGGGTCTCCGCCACCGGCCCGTTGCGCTGAATGGTCCAGACGGTATCGGCATGGGCAAAGGCGACCGCAGTCACGTCCTCTGCGGTGCGCGCGGTAAAGAGCATGCCTTCACCGGCCAGCCGCTCTTCCGTTGACGGCAGCTTGCGTTCGTAGAACCAGATGAACGAGCCGGCCAGCGCCAGCACGAGCAGCAGGATCAGGTTCGTTTTCGACAATTGCATCACCGCACCTCGATCAGTTGCCGGTGCGGTCGGCTGTGCCGCCGCACCGCGCCGCGCCTAAAAGCGGCGGCGCAACCAGAGATAAATGCCGCCGACCAGCGTCGCCAGCGGGATCAGCACCACCGTCACCCAGAAGAAATTGTCGCGCTGCGCCTCGGAGAGCGTCAGGTTGACGGACTTCGGATTGCGCGGCGGAATCCCCAGCAGACCGGTGCGTTCCGCCAGGAAGTTGATGCAGTTGCGGACCAGCAGCGGATTGCCTGCGCCCTGAATCTGTTCCGAGGCGACGAAATCGCCGTCGCCGAACACCACGAGGCGCAGGTTGGTGCTGTCGTTGGCCGCCACCAGGGCCAGCGGGCAGGGCCCGGCAATGTCGGTGGCGTCTTTTTTCGCGCCCTGTTCCATGGCGGCAAAATCACGCTCGCCCCAGGAGGTATAGGACGACTGCGCCAGGGTGCTGACCGTGACGCCGGCGGGGAGGGTCTCAGCCGCCGCCAGTGACCGCGCGTAGAGGAAGATCGTCGGCAGCCCGTTGAGCGGCCGGCCGATCGCGTGATCGCCGTACTGGGTGACCCAGAACGCGCCCGCGCCCAGCTGGGCCACGCGGAACTCGGGGTCATCCTCAATGACGATGTCGTTGTTGACGGTGATGCCGTAGCGGGCGACCAGCGCCTCCAGCCCGGACGAGGCGACGGTATTGCCCTGCTGCAGCACGGGATCGAGCGCCAGCAGCGCATGCCCGCCCCGGTCGAGATAGGCGCGGATGGCGTCAAGTTCGGCGGCGGCCAGCGGATGGCGCGGGGCAACCACGACGACCGCCGCGCAGGAGTCCGGCACGCGGCCGGCAGCGAGCAGGTTCAGGTCTTCGACGGCAAAATTCTCCTGCGTCAGCAGCCCGCGCAGCTGGGTGAGTTCCGGCTCGCCGTGCCCGGTGACGAAGCAGAGCAGCGGCCGGTCGGTCAGCGTCACCTCGACGATGGCGCTGGTGATCTTTTCCTCGCCGCGGAAGTTCGTGACGTCCGCGCCCTGACCCATGCCCATGCCGCTGTAATCCAGGTCGGCCAGATCGCTTTCACCGACGTACTTGGTCTTGTCGCCGCAGGCGAAGATGACCACGCCGTAGCTGCTGACCTGGTACTTCTGGGCCAGCTGCTGGGCGCGCACCGGATCGCGCGCGTCGACGTATTCCACCGTCAGCTGCGGGGAGAGGGCGGCATAGCGTTCGAGCAGCTCGCGCACCTCGGGATAGAGCCGGTTCTTCTGCTGGTCGAGGAAGACCGTAACCGAGACCGGGCGGGTCAGTCCTTTGACCACCGCCTCGGTCTGGGCCGACAGCGAGAAGTAGCGGTCGACCGTCCAGTCAAAGCGCCGGTAATGGCGCGCGGAAAAGTAGTTGGCCATGACGATCAGGGCCAGCACCGCGACCACGAGCACCGCCAGATTCAGCACATAGCGGCTGAGCCGGTTGGCGGCGTTGCGATGCCGCCAGCCCAGCACCGCGGCGGCGCCGAAGATGCCCGCGAGCATGAGCGAGAGATTGTAGATCAGCGGCCGCGTGTCGACAATGCCCTTGCCGAAGTCCTCGGCGTGGGTCCAGATATTGATGTAGCGGAAGACCGACTGCTCCGCGCCGCTTCCCGGAAAGACCGCCTCGAGGATGGCGCCCAGCGAGAAGACGAAGAGCAGCAGCACGAAACAGAGGAAGGCGGCGACGATCTGGTTGTGGGTCATGCTGGACGTGAACAAACCCAGGCCGAGCAGGGCGGCGCCGGTGAGCAGAATGCTGAGGTAGGCGCTGGCGATCGGCCCCCAGTCCACCGTGCCGTAGGCGGACATGATGCCGACGTAGAGGATGCTGGGCAGCCACAGCGCGGCGTAGAACACCAGCGCGGCGGCGAACTTGCCGAGCACCAGTTCATGGTCGCTGACCGGGGCGGTGAGCAGGGTCTCGATGGTGCCCGTGCGCTTTTCCTCGGCGATGAGCCGCATGGTGATGAGCGGGATCATGGCGAGAATGAAGAGCCAGTAGAAGAGGTTGCCGCCGAGGAAGCTGCTCAGCGCCTCGGTGACCGAGGCGCCCTGCCCCGGCTGCGACGCAAGCGTGATCAGGGCGCAGAAGAACAGCCCGTTGAAGAGCAGGAACGAGGTGAGAAAGACCCAGGCGATGGCCGAGGTGAAGATGGCCAGCAGTTCGCGTGCGGCGATCGCGACGATATTCTTCATGGTTACGCCACCTCCTGCGCCGGCGCGGATTCAGCAACGGTTTCCGGCTGGCTGACGGTCAGTTCGGCAAAGATATCCTCCAGCGAGGCATGGCGCGCGCGCAATTCGCGCACCGCCCAGCCCGCCTGAGCCGCGTGGCGGAACACCGCCTCGACCGCGGCGGCACTGTCGGCGGCGGCGAGCATGAAGGTCGTGAGCGGCCCGTCCGCTTTCGCGCTGACGCCGGTGATGCCCGCCACTCGCGCCAGTGCGGCCGCGGCGTCGGCCGGGGCCTGACGCAGGGTGAGCAGGACCTGGCCGCCGCCGCGCAGTTCGCGGTCTAGTTCGGCCGGGGTTCCCTCGGCGACGATGGCGCCGCGATTGATGATCACCACCCGGTCGCAGACCGCCTCGACTTCGGGCAGGATATGGGTGGAGAGGAGCACGGTATGGCTGCCGGCGAGCTCGCGGATCAGCGTGCGCACCTCGCGCGTCTGGTTGGGATCGAGGCCGGTGGTGGGTTCGTCGAAAATGATCGGCGGCGGATCGGCCAGCAGCGCGTCGGCCAGCCCAATGCGCTGGC
>CAZFBR010000201.1:0-6488 GCA_964517215.1 uncultured bacterium | reverse complement strand
GGCCAGCAGCGCGTCGGCCAGCCCGGTGCGCTGGCGATACCCCTTGGAGAGCGTGCCGATGATCTGGCGGCGGACCTTGTCCAGCCCGCAGCGCCCGACGACGTAATCGATGCGTTCGCCGCGCCGGGATGACGGCACTTTCTTGATTGCCGCGCGGAACGCAAGGTACTCGCTGACCCGCATCTCCGGATAGAGCGGCGCATTTTCCGGGAGGTAGCCGAGCTTGGCCCGGATATCCCTGCCCGCGGCGCCGATATCGCTGCCGTCGATGGTGACCGACCCCGCGGTCGCCTGCAGGAAGCCGGTGATAATGCGCAGGGTGGTGGTCTTCCCGGCGCCGTTCGGCCCGAGGAATCCGACCACGCTGCCGCGCGCCACGCTGAACGAGACCCCGCGCAGTGCGGGATGCTCGCCATAATGCTTGGTAAGGCCGCTAACTTCGATCATTGCCGGCATCATCATGCTCCTTGACCAGAGTATGTGGTAGACGACGTTTATAGTACACAATTGCCGCTTTGTCAAATAATTGAGCCGGCATGACCGGCGCGGACGTTGCACCAACAATCAATATTATGATAAAATAGCCGACTATGTTCAACAGTACGCATGGACACGACCTCGGGATTGCCGGGCCATTGGCGCAGGTGCGCGAGCAGCTGGCGTCCGCCGCCCGTGCGGCCGGCCGCCGGCCGGAGGAGATTACCCTGCTCGGCGTGACGAAGACCGTCGCGGTTGAGCAGGTGCGCGCGGCGCTGGCGCTCGGGCTGGCGCAATTCGGCGAGAACCGGGTCCAGGAGGCGCAGGCGAAGATCCCCGCAGTGTCCGGCGGGCGCTGGCACCTGATCGGGCACCTGCAGGGGAACAAGGCACGGCTGGCGGTCCAGCTGTTTGACGTCATCCAGTCGGTTGACTCCATTGATTTGGCCCGCAAACTGTCGCGGCTGGCGGGCGAATTCGGCAGGACCATCGAGGTGTTCGCCCAGGTCAACACATCGGGCGAGGCGAGCAAGTCGGGCATGGCGCCCGGCGCCGTCGACGCGTTTTTGGCGCAGGCGGCGGGGCTGCCCAACCTGCGCTGGCGCGGACTGATGACTATCGGCCCGCTGACGGACGATGAACGGCAGGTGCGGGCGGCGTTCGCCGCCCTGCGCGAACTGCGGGAGCGGACCGCCCGCGCGTATGCGGCGCTGCCGCTCACCGAACTGTCGATGGGCATGACCGGCGATTATGCCTGGGCGATCGCCGAGGGCGCGACCGTGGTGCGCATCGGGCGGGCGATTTTCGGGGCGCGACAATGAACGGCATGACGGCGGCCGCGGCGTCGCGGCAGGTCCGGCAGGCGATAGGAGACAGCGGCGGCAGGCGCTGGGCGAGGTGAGATGATGCTGATCTTTTTCGGCGGCGGGGTGATGGCGGAGGCGATCTGGCGCGGCCTGCTGGCGCAGGAGTATGATCCCGAGCAGATTGTCGTGGTCGAGCGGCGCGCGGACCGCTGCGCGCAGATCGAAGAAAAGTACCTGCTGCGCACGGTCGGCGGCCTGGGTGAGCTCACCGGGGTGGCGCAGGCGACCCTGGTGCTGGCCGTCAAACCGCAGGACGCGGCGGTGGCGTTGACCGATGTGGCGGCGCATCCGCCGCGGCTGCTGGTCTCCATCTGCGCCGGCCTGACCACCGAATACCTCGAATCGCGCGCCGGCGGGCAGCTGCCCGTGGTCCGGGTCATGCCCAACACGCCCGCGCTGATCGGCTGCGGCGCCACGGCGCTGTGCGCCGGCCGGTTTGCGGGTGCGGAGCATCTGCGGACGGTGCAGCGGATGTTCGAAGCGGTGGGTGTGACCGTGGTGCTGCCGGAGGAACGGCTGATGAACGCGGTGACTGCGCTTTCGGGCAGCGGACCTGCCTATCTCTTCGCGCTCGCCCGCGATCTGGTCGCTGGCGGCATGGCGCAGGGACTGGACGAGGCGACGGCCCGCACGCTGGCGCAGCAGACGCTGTTGGGTGCGGCAAAGCTGTGGCAGGAGTCGGGGCTGGCCCCCGACGCGCTCATCGCCCAGGTCAAGAGCAAGCGCGGGACCACGGAAGCGGCGCTCAATACGCTGGCGGAGCAGGGGTGGTCGGCGGCCATGCTGAACGCGGTGGCGGCGGCGGCCCGACGGGCGCAGGAACTGGCGGAGGAAGCGCGCTGATGCCAGGCATGCTGGCCAGCAACCTGGTCTGGGCGGTCGGCCAGCTGGTGCATACGCTGCTGACGGTGTATATGTGGATGTTCATCATCAGCGCCCTGCTCTCCTGGGTGCAGCCGAACCCGTACAATCCCATTATCCGCTTTTTGCGCAGGGTGACGGAGCCGCTGCTGTTCCGGCTGCGCCAGCGGCTGCCGTTCCTCTGGCAGAGCGGCGTGGACTTTTCCCCGATGGTGGTTATTCTGGCGCTCTACACCGCCGACTTGTTCCTGACGAGTTCGTTCCAGATGGCGGCGAACCGGCTGCTGGCGGGCGTGGCGTGGTGATGCAGACCATGCTGGCGGTGCAGGTGCAGCCGGGCGCGCGCACGACGCGGGTCGTGGGCGCCTACGGCGAGGGGATCAAGGTGCAGGTCGCGGTGGCGCCGGAGAAGGGTGCCGCCAATCGCGCGCTCTGCCGGTTCCTGGCCGAGACGTTCGGCCTGCCGGCGGCGGCGGTGACCGTGGCGGCGGGCGATACCGGCCGGCGCAAGCGGGTGAAGATCGAGGGACTTGACCGGACCGCGTTGGCGGCGAAACTGGCGGCCTGCGGGGTGCAGTGGCCATGACCGCAATGATCGATCGCGCGCAACTGGTCGATGATTTCCTGAACCTGGTGCGCATCGACAGCGAGAGCGGGCATGAGCGCGCGGTGGCCGACTGGCTGCGTCCGCGGCTGGTCCAGCTCGGGGGCGCGGTGAGCATGGACCATGCGGCGCAACAGACCGGCGGCGATTGCGGCAACCTGCTGGCGCAGTTCCCGGGCGATGACCGGCCCGCGCTGCTGCTGTCGGCGCATATGGACACGGTGAAACCGGGCTGCGGCATCCGGCCAGTCCTGGCCGGCGGGGTCATTCGCAGCGGCGGCGATACGATCCTGGGCGCGGACGACAAAACCGGCATTGCCGCGATCATGGCGGCGTTGCGCGCGGTCCCCGCGACGGAGCGGCCGCCGGTCGATGTCCTGCTGACGGTATCGGAGGAATCCGGGCTGATGGGCGCCCGGGTGGCCGATTTGTCGGCGCTCCGCGCCCGGGCGGGCTATGCGCTTGATGCTGAGGGCCTGGTCGGCACCGTTACGGTTGCGGCCCCCGCGCATGAGCATTTCCGCATCGACGTGCAGGGAACGGCGGCGCATGCGGGGATTGCCCCGGAGCAGGGGCGCAACGCCATCCGGGCGCTGGCGCAGCTGCTCGCCGCATTCCCGCAGGGCCAGCTGGCGGACGACACCACGGCCAATATCGGGTTTGTGGGGGGCGGCCGGGCGCACAATATCGTGGCGCCGGAGGCGTGGGCGGAGGGCGAGTTCCGGTCGCACCGCCCGGATGAACTGGCCGGCCGGATCAGCGACCTGCGCGCGCTGGCGGCGGCAACCGCCGCGGCGACGGGAACCATGTTCCAGGTGACCACGAAACGGCAATATGACGCCTTTCGCGTGCCGGACGACCATGCGCTGCTGGCGGCGGTGCGGCAGGCGCTGCCGGCGGACCGGCCGCTGGTGATCAAATCCGGCAACGGCGGCAGCGATGCCAATATTTTTAATGCGGCCGGGCTGGCGGTGGTGGTCCTGGCGGCGGCGTTCGAAAAGGTGCATACCGTCGAGGAATATGTGGTGCTGAACGAACTGGTCGCGTCGGCGGCGCTGCTGGCGGACATTATGCGGCAGTGGTCGCGATGAAATATCTGCTGACGATGCTGCTGCTGCTGGCGAGCGCCCTGCCGCTTTCCGCGCAGGAAAACGCGCGCGACTATTATCATGACGGCATGGAGCATTATGCGGCGGGACGGCAGGCGACCGCGGAAGCGGCATTCCGCCAGACAATCACGCTCAACCCGTATTATGCCGCAGCGCATGCGGCGCTGGGACGGCTGTGCCTCGACCAGGGGCGCTGCACCGCCGCGGTGCAGTCGTGCAGCACTGCGGTGGCCATTGCACCCGACGAAGCGGGGATGCGCTACTGGCTGGGGCGCGCCTATTTTGCCCTGTCGGACGATACCGCTGCCACCCGCGAGTTCCGGGCGGCGCTGGCCTTTGACCCGGCTGCGGCCGAGGCCCGACTGTATCTGGCCAAACTCGAACACCGCAACGGACGGCACGCCGCGGCCCTGGCCCAGCTGGCCGACCTGGCGCGCCGCTATCCCGGCTACGCGCCGCTGTATGCGGAGCGGGCGGCAATCTACCGGGCGCAGCAGCGCCCGCAGGAAGCGCTGACGGCGTATGCGCAGGCCTGGTCGCTCGACACGAGTGCGCTGGCGACCGGTCTGGCGTATATCGAGGTGCTGCTCGCCCGCGGCCAGTTCACCGTCGCCGACCGGGTGGCGCAGCAGGTGCTGGCGGTGGCGCCCGACAACCTGACCGCGCAGCAGGCGCTGGCCCGCAGTGCGGCGGAACGCGGGCAGGCGCTGCCGCCGGCGACGGCGGCGCTGCTGGCCGCCCGCACGGGGGTGACGGAACAGTATCTGCTCGGGTATGACGCCGTGCGCCGCGGCGATACGGTCGCGGCGCTGACCGCGCTGGCGCTGGCATTGGCGGATGACGACGATGATCCGTTTGCCCGGGAACTGTATGAACGCTGCGCCCTGACGGCGTTGCGTACCGATCATCCGACCCGCCGGGCGCTGGGCGAATGGCGCTTGCGCCAGGCGCGTCGTGCGGTTGATGCCGGGGACGAACCGGTGGCGCGTCATCAGTTCGCGCGGTCAATCCGGCTCGATCCGCAGTCCGCGCCCGCGCGGTTTGCCTGCGCGCGCTTTCTTGAGCGGCGCGGGCTGACGGCAAGTGCGGGCCGGCAGTTTGCCGCGGCGGTCGATCTTGACGCGCGCAGCGGATTGTATCGCGATTGCGCCCGGGAGGCGGCTGACCGGCGCGCGCGCGCGCTGGCGGCGCGGGAGAACACCGGCACCCCGCCGCCGGCCGCCCCGGTGCGCCTGGCCATCTTCGTCTACGCCGACTCGCTTGAGGATTATTGCCATCCCGGGGCGCCGCAACTGCTGGCGGAACTGCTGGCGGAGGTGCTGGCGCAGCAGCCGCAGGTGCAGGTGGTGGCGGCGCGCGGCGACGAGCGGGAACTGGCGCTGGCCGACGCGGAAGCGGCGGCGACGGCGCTGCAGGCCGGGGCGCTGCTCTATCTGCGCCTGCGCGAAACGCCAACCACCGGAACTCTGGATGGCGTGCTGGTACTGCCGGAGGGGGCGCGGCCCGTCCTGCCGCTGCATGCTGACGGCAGCGGCGCGCGCTGGAGCGAGCAGTTGTGCCGCCAGGTGCGCATGCTGCTGGCGCGCCGCCTGCCGCTGGCGGGCGTGGTGCTGCGGGTGGACGAGCGGGCGGTGCTGGTCAATCTCGGCCGGGCGCATGGCCTGGCCGTGAATGACCGCCTGACGGCCGGCGCGGCGGGGGTGGCGTTGCGGATCACCGAGTGTGATGAATGGCTGGCCCGCGGCGTGGCGGACCGGCAGGCTGAACTGACGCGGCTGCGCCGCAATGATGCGGTGCGGCGGACAGCCAACGGCATAACCGGCACAGGCGGTGACTGACATGGACAATCACGGGGAGGAACCAGTGAAAATCGAGTTCAAGGCGGACAAGGAGCTGCACGGCGGCATTGTCGTGCTGCGGCTGCGCGGGCGAATTGACGCGTTTGTCTATTCGCTGTTCCGCGACCGGCTGATTGAGGCGATCAACGAGGGTCAGCAGAAGGTGGTGCTTGACCTGCGCGATACGGAGAACATTAACACCACCTGCGTCGGGCTGATTGTCAGCAAGATGAAGCAATGCCGCGACGCGGGGGGCGACATCAAGCTGGTCGGCCTGTCGGGTTATGTGCAGCGCATCCTGCAGCCGATCGGCGTGCTCAAGGTGTTTGCCGTGTACGAAAGCGACGATCAGGCGGTCGATGCGTTTCAGCAGCCGGTGGCGAAATGATCATTCGCGGCACCACCCGGCTGCTGGGCATCGTCGGCTGGCCGCTGACCTATACGCTGTCGCCGGTGTTCCAGAACGCCGGCCTGGCGGCGGCCGGCCTGGATTTGGCGTACCTGCCGTTCCCCGTGCCGCCGGAGCGGTTCGCGGACGCGGTGCGCGGCCTGCGCGCACTGGGCGTGCGCGGCTTCAATGTGACCATCCCCTACAAGGAGACGGTCCTCCCGTTCCTCGACCGGATCGACCCGGCGGCGCAGGCGGTGGGCGCGGTCAATACCGTAGTTGACGAGGATAGCTGCTAGACCGGTTACAATACCGACGTCGACGGATTCCGCGCCGGCCTACCTG
>CAZFBR010000200.1:0-6581 GCA_964517215.1 uncultured bacterium | reverse complement strand
CCATGTCGCTTCCTTAATCGCTTCCACCCGCAGTTCGGTGGCGGGGTTCTCGTACACCTGCCGGTCGGCGGAATAGAATGACGTGTCGCAGAAGGCATAATAGGATTCCGGCTCGACCCACAAGCCGCTGACGGGATCGCAGAAGAGCATGCGCGGGCGGTTGGCCTCGGGGTTGATGAAGATCTTGGCGCGTTCAGGAGGGACGGGCCGGTCCTGCTCGTCAACCACCCGCCAGAAATTGGCGTTGCCCTCGGTCAGCCAGGCAATGCGGTATCTGGCGCGCGGCCCGATATTGACCTTCTCGACGAATTCCCGGTAGGGCATGTCGACGATCTGCCGGGAATCGGGCGACAGCGAACGCTCGAGCGCGCCCTTGGAATTCTTGTGGAATTCGTCGTGGATGGTGTTGGTGGTGATCAGCCGCAGCTTGTTGGAACAGTTGGGGGTATAGCGCTTGAACAGGGTGAGGTCGGTGAACCAGCGGCGGTGGTCTTCATGCGAATGGGTGGCGAAAATGCCGCGCAGCGCCTGGATGCCCTCGGTGCCCAGCAGCTGGAACACGGGGGCGCCGCAATCGAGAAGGTAATGGTCGTTGCCGACCGTGATGCGGTAGCCGATGCTCTTGCCGATGAGAGAGAAGGGACCTGAATCGCCGATGACGTCGATGAGAATATCGCTGGCAGCATTGGCCGGTGGATTCATCGCAGGTTGACGGTGCGTCGCGTCCCCTTCCTGGAAAAAAATGGTGCCGAGGACAGGAATTGAACCTGCACGGCCTTGCGACCACTAGCTCCTGAAGCTAGCGCGTCTGCCAGTTCCGCCACCTCGGCACACCCCACTGCTTGAATTGTTGAAGATATAATACTACAATGCAGCCAATCTGTCAACTGATTTTTTCGGGACGGCCGGTGAACCATATGGGGAAGCAGGAAAACAGCGAGCGGCTCAAGGCGCAGCAGGACATTGCGCAGAACCGGCAGGCCTGGCATGAATACGAGGTGCTGGACACCTTCGAGGCGGGGATTGTGCTGCAGGGGACGGAGGTCAAGTCGCTGCGCGCCCACCGCGTGTCGCTGGCGGACGCCTACGGCATGATCAAGAACAACGAACTGTTCCTGATGCAATGCCATATCAACGAATACACGCACGGCAGTTATTTCAACCACACGCCGCTGCGCCCGCGCACGCTGCTGGTGCACAAGGCGGAGCTGCGCAAGCTGTGGGACCGGGTAACCACGCAGGGGCAGACGCTGGTGCCGCTCAAGATGTACTTCAAGCGCGGCAAGGCCAAGGTGCTCATGGCCCTGGTGCGCGGCAAGCTCAAGTACGACAAGCGCGCCTCGATCAAGCAGCGCGAGGACAAGATGGCGATGGAACGCGCCCGCCGCGAGCGGGATCGGGGCGAGTAGATCATGACGGTGATGCCGCCCGCGTCCCGCTGGTGGCGCTGGTACGCGGCGGCGCTGACCCTGCTGGCGCTGCTCCCTGCCGGGATGCTGCTCGCACGGACGATCGAGCGCGCGGCGATGAGCGAAGCGGATATCCTGCGCTCGGGCAAGTACGCCGCCGACCAGCGGGCGACCCTGCTGGCGGAACGCGACACGCTGCGGCGTGAACTGGCGGCGATGCGACAGCGGCCGGACGACACGCTGGCCGCCCGCCGCGCCCTGCTGGCGCGCGCGGAACCCATGGCCTTGCGCCTCGATGCCATTGACAATGAGCTGGCGGATGACGCCGCCAGCACCGCCCGGATTCTTGCCGATTGGCGGGCGCGCACCGGGCTGGCCATGCCTGTGCTGCTGGTGTTGGCCGTGCTGGCGGCACTGGCGCTGCTTCTGTGGGGGGCGCGGACGCCGGCTGCTGCGGGAGTGATGCCGGCCACACGCGTGCGCTGGGGCGCCGGGGTGGGCGCCGCGTGGGCGGCGGTGATGGCGCTGCTGGTGCTGGGCGTGGTCTGCCTGACCCAGGCGCTCAATCCCTGGCCCGGGCTGCGCCCGGGTGAGACCGCGGCCTTTGCCGTGACGGGCGTCCTCTTTGCCGCGAATGCCGCGTCGGGCTGGCGCCTGGCGCGCCACGGTCGCCCGCGCTGGTGGTTCCTGGGGACCGCGCTCCTGCTTGCGGTGAATGCCACGCTGTTTGCCCGCCCGGATATCGATACGGCGTCCGCTGCCATCTGGGGCAACCTGTCGCTCGGGTTCGCCCTCATCGCCTGGCCGGTCCGCATCGATTAGCGGCAGCCGGCTAATACCCCGTTCGCAGTTCGGGCGGTTGGTGACCGCCTGTTGCGTATGCTACACTATGCGGTCAGTTATGAATGGAGGCGGGGTGCCGCTGCTGGTGGCGGTGCGCCCGGACGGATATGCGGATTCTGCTGGTCAGGCCCTATCGTAACCTGAAGAAGGCGTATGCGGGAACCACGGTCCCGATCAACCTGCTGACCCTGGCGGGCTACGCGCGCCGCGCGGGGCATGCGGTGGCGCTGAAGGACTACTATCTCGAACCGTACGGCGAGGACGGACTGCGCGAGTGCTGCGCCGCGTTCCAGCCCGATATGATCGGTTTTTCCTGCTGCACGCCCGACGTGTACAATATCGACGCCATCGCGGCGGCGGCAAAGCGGTTCCGGCCCGGGATCATCACCGTGGCGGGTGGCCCGCAGCCGTCGGCGGAGCCGCTGCCGACGCTGGCACTCATGCCGGCGATCGATTATGTCGTGGCGGGCGAGGGGGAACGCGCCCTGACCGCGCTGCTGGCGGGCACGGACCCGCTGACCATCCCGGGGGTGATCGGGCGGCAGACCCCGGCGGAACGGGTCGTGCCGGCGGAACGGGTGGAGAACCTCGACGAGGCGCCGCTGCCGGCCATCGATCTCATCGATCTGCACGCATACCACGGCCAGCCGTTCATCGGGTTCGACCGCAGCGTCTACCGCATGGCGGAGGTGATGAGCGCGCGCGCCTGCCCGGCGCAGTGCACCTTCTGCTGCAGCCACGTGGTTTCCGGGCGCAAGACGCGGTTCCGCAGTGCGGGGCATGTGCTGGCGGAGATCGATGAATACCGGCGGCGGTTCGCCATCAATCACGTCGGTTTCTTCGACGACACGTTTACGCTCAACCGGCCGCGGCTGGATGCCGTCATGGCAGGCCTGCGCGAACGGGGAATAACCTGGAACTGCGCGACGCGCGCCAACGCGGTGACCGAGGAACTGCTGCGCGCGATGGTGGCGCACGGCTGCCGCGGCATTTACTTCGGGGTGGAGTCGGGGAGCGACCGCATCCTCGCCCTGCTGCGCAAGGGGCAGACCGTCGCGCAGAACCGGGCGGCGTTCGCCGCGGCGCACGCCGCCGGGGTGCGCAACATCACGGCGAGCGTCATGCTCGGCTGCCACCCGACGGAGACGCGGGAGGAACTGGAACAGACCATGCGCCTGGCGCTGGAACTGAATCCCACCTACCTGCAGATCAATATCCTGACGCCCTTCCCGGGCACGGCGATTTACGACGAGATGCAGCAGGCGGGCATGCTCGACCCCGACCTGCGCTATGACGATATGTCGTATTTCCACGATCGCGGCGTGCGCTGGCGGACGGCGGCGGCGAGCGGCGATGAGCTGCTGGCGCTGCAGAAGCAGTTTTACCGGCGCTTCTATCTGCGCCCGGGCTTTGCCCTCCGCCACCTGCTGGCGATCCGCAGCTGGGCGGAACTGCGCTGCGACCTGCGCTACGGCTGGAGCTTCGTGCGCGACATCCTGCGGGCGGGCGACTGACGATGGCCGGTTGCGGCGGCGGAGCCGTCCGACGATGAAGGACCGCATCTATCGCGCCCTGACGACAGTCGATTTGAAATATTTGCGCCTGCTCTTTCCGCAGGAATGGGGCTTCTATCACTTCATGCGCCGGGTGACCGCGCGGCTGCAGCCCGGCGCGCGGATCGCCGACGTCGGCTGCGGCACCGGCCGCTACCGGCGCTATTTTTCCGCGCAGCGCTACCTCGGCATCGACAACCATTCCGGGCTGGGGATGACCGTGGCCAACCGGGTGGACATCGCCGGCGACAGCCGCGCGCTGCCGCTGGCGGCGGGCGCGCTCGACGCGGTGCTGTGCATGGAGGTACTCGAGCATGTCTGGGAGCCGCGCGCGCTGCTGCGCGAGACGGCGCGCGTGCTGCGCCCCGGCGGGCAGCTCTTCCTGACCGTGCCGCAGGGGTGGGGCGAGCACATGGAACCCGTCGATTTCTACCGCTACACCCGCTTTGCGCTCGACCGGCTGCTGCGCGAGGCGGGGTACACCGACATCGAAATCCGCCCGCTGGGCGGGTATTTCGTCTATCTCGGCCAGCGGCTGCAGCAGGTGCCGTTCGTCATCATGGCGGGGCGGACGGGCGCGGCGAAACTGCCGGCCATGCTGTTGGCGCTGGCGTTGCTCCCGCTCTGCTCGTTCATCCTGCCGCCGCTCGGCATCCTGTTCGACCGGCTGGACCGGGAGCAGAAGACCACGCTCAATTACGCGGTGCTGGCGCGCAAGGCCTGACTGCGGGAGGATACGGACATGGAGACGCAACCGGCAATCGATCACTACCTGGCGAAGACCATCGAGATCGCGCAGACCATCGACCGCGGGGCGATCGCCCGGGCGGTCGGGCTGCTGCGCGCGACGAAGCAGCGGCGCGGGCGGCTGTTCATCCTCGGGGTGGGCGGCAGCGCGGGGAACGCCTCGCATGCGGTCAACGACTTCCGCAAGATCGCGGGGATGGAGACCTACGCGCCCACGGACAACGTCTCCGAACTGACGGCGCGGGTCAACGACGAGAGCTGGGACGCGGTCTTCTGCACCTGGCTGGCGGTCTCGCAGCTGCGCGCAGGCGACCTGCTGCTCATCCTCTCGGTGGGTGGCGGCAGCGACACGGTCTCGCGCAACCTGGTGCGGGCGATGGAGCTGGCGAAGGAGCGCGGGGCGTCGATCCTCGGCATCGTCAGCCGCACCGGCGGCAAGACGAGGGAACTGGCCGACGTCTGCGTGCTGGTGCCGGTGGTGGACGACCAGGCGATCACCCCGCATGCGGAGAGCTGGCAGGGGGTGCTGCTGCACCTGCTGGTGAATCTGGTCAAGGACTGATGGCGGGCGCGCGCGCGGTCTTCTGCGACCGTGACGGTGTGCTCGACGCGCTGATCTACAACCCGGCGACGGGCGAGCACGAATCGCCGCACCGGCCGGAGGACCTGCACCTGCTTCCCGGTGCGGCGGACGCGCTGCGGCAGCTGGCGGCGGCGGGATGGACGCTGGTCACGGTCTCCAACCAGCCGAGCGCGGCGAAGGGGAAGGTGACGCGGGCGGGGCTCGACGCGGTGCATGCGCGGTTCACGGCCCTGCTGGCGGACGCGGGGGTGCGGCTCGCCGCCAGCGAGTACTGCCATCACCATCCCGCGGGGGTGGTGCCGGAGCTGACCGGTCCGTGCAGCTGTCGCAAGCCGGCGCCGGGGATGGTGACGCGGGCGGCGGCGGCGCTCGGGCTCGACCCGGCGCACAGCTGGCTGGTGGGCGATACGGATGCGGATGTGCAGTGCGGGGCGGCGGCGGGCTGCCGGACGATTCTGCTCGCCTATCCGCGCTCGGCGCACAAGCGGACGGGGCAGTGCCGGCCCGACCGGACGGCGGCGGACTTCCCCGCCGCTGCGGCGATAATTCTGGCGGAGGGCATATGATGAACGCGGACAACGAACTGGCACGGCGGCTTGCGGCCTATCCGATCAAGATCTTCGCGGACGGCGCGCGCCTGCCCGACATGCTGACCTTCAACCGGCAGCCGTACATCGCGGGCTTCACCACCAACCCGACGCTGATGCGCGCGGACGGGGTGACCGACTACCAGCTCTTTGCGCGCGAAGTGCTGCGCGCGATCACGGCCAAGCCCGTCTCCTTCGAGGTCTTTTCCGATGAGTTCGCCGAGATGCGGCGGCAGGCGACGCTGATCGCCGGCTGGGCGGACAACGCCTGGGTGAAAATCCCGATCACCAACACGCGCGGCGAAAGCGCCTGCCCGCTGATCGGCGACCTGGCGCGGGCCGGGGTCAAGCTGAACATCACCGCCCTGTTCACCCTCGAGCAGGTGGCGGCGGTGCTCGCGGCGCTGCCGGCCGACGCCCCGGCGATCATCTCGATCTTCGGCGGGCGCATTGCCGACGCGGGGATCGATCCCTGCCCGCTCATGGCGGAGGCGGTGCGTTTGGCGCGGAGCCATCCGCGGGCGGAGATCCTCTGGGCCAGCCCGCGCGAGGTGTTCAACCTGGTGCAGGCGGCGCAGGCGGGATGTCACATCATCACCATCGCCAACGATATTCTCAAGAAACTGCCGAACCTCGGCAAGGACCTGACCCGGTTCTCGCTCGATACGGTGCAGATGTTCTACAACGACGCGCAGCGGGCGGGTTATGTCCTCTGATGCGCCGCGCGCACTGATCTTCGCTGCGGGGAAGGGGGTGCGCCTGGGCGAACTGACCGCCCGCGTGCTCAAACCGCTCCTCCCTGTGTGCGGCAAACCGGTGATCGTCTGGCTGATCGAGGATTTGCGCGCGGGCGGGGTGC
>CAZFBR010000199.1:0-6606 GCA_964517215.1 uncultured bacterium | reverse complement strand
GTTGTGGGCGGCTGGGGGCTGACCATGCTGGCGCTGGGACCGCGTCTTACCGTGCTCTTTGTGCTGGTGGCGATCCTGCTCCTGGCCATTGCCTGGCTCTGTACGCGCACCGATGTCGTGGCCCGGTTATTTAATCGCATCGCCCGTTCAATGCCGCAACGCTTTGCCGGTATGCTGGCGGGGGGGGGCGAGCAATTCACCAATTACTTCAAAAAGGTGAAACCGGGCAGTTACGTTGTGGCGATGGTTTATACCATACTGGCATATACCATCATCTTTTTCCAATTATTCGATATTTCCCGCCATATGGGCATGGGACTGTCTTATTGGCAGATATGTGCCTTTGTTTCGATTGTGACGATTGTTACGCTGGTCCCCATTTCAATTGCCGGAGTTGGTACCAGGGATTTGCTTTATATCCTGATATTTAATAAGATTGGCTTGTCGGAAGCGGCGGCAGTTTCATTTGCCATGGTCCATTTCGTGATGAGTGTGCTCAGTTCGATGGTGATCGGGATGGTGGCCTGGCAATGGCGCTCTAAGTATTACAAATAGAACATAATGTGCAGATATTAGTGGATTGGTCTCAAGTTTATTAGCGATACAGTCGAAGAGGTACATAGAAGGGGTGAAAAGGAGGTGAGGTCGATGGATATCTCGAATATCAGCGGGATAGGCAAGATTCAGCCGACTCAGAAGGTTGAGAAGAGCAAGAAGACCGATGAGACGGAAGCAACGCGCAGCGGCGATACGGTTGAGATATCACCGGCGGCACAGCGGGCTGCGGATGTCGCACGGGTCACGGAAACGGTGAAAGCCGTTCCTGAGGTTCGCGTCGACCGGGTCCAGGCGGCGATTGAGAAGCTCGCCAGCAATGAGTACATGACGGATTCAGTCGCCGAAAAGATCGCCGAGAAGATCGCCCGGGGTCTGCTCAACGGGTAGCACGACACGATAATAACCGGCGCATAACTCATAAAGCCGGTTGGCAGTAAACTTCCCTTTCAGCGGGCCGGTTCCACTCGGAACCGGCCCAACTTTTGTACGCCCGGCATACCCGACGGCTTGGCGGTGCAAGCTTCCCGGCAAACAGGCCACAGAACCCCAAGGAAAACCAAGAGGACAATGGCGAGGTTATTCCGGATGAAGTGTGGCGCGAAACCGCGCGTCAGCGAACAGAAATTGATGTCAGGCGTGCGTGTTCGGGGTGACAGCCCCGTTATTCCGCTGCTGCTTCCCGCTGTTCCTTGCGGATCGACCACCAGATCTTGCCGCCGATAACCACCACCAGCAGGACAATGACCGCGAGCTGGGCGTTTTTCCCGTATGCGATGACGGTATGGATGTGCTGACCGCCCCAATAGGCGGCGTAGATCCAGACCGGGACGCTGATAAGGGCGGCGGCGAAATCATAGATGAAGAAGGTGCGGAAGCGCGTATGCAGCGAGCCGCCGGTGAAAAAGATCGGGGTGCGCAGGCCGGGGAGGAAGCGGGCGATAAAAAAGATTTTGTTGCCGTAGCGCTCCATCCGTTCGCGGGATTTGGCGATTTTCTTCTCGGTGATGAACCGGGCGAAGAAGCGGTGGCGCAGAATGGCGGACCCGTAGCGGTGGCCAAGCAGGAACATGGTGCTGTCGCCGAGCATGACGCCCAGGAAGGAGACCAGCAGGATCACGTGGACATTGAGTTCGCTGAACCGGGGATCGATCCCGCCGAGATAGGCGAGATACCCGCCGGTGACGAGGGTGATGTCTTCGGGGACCGGCAGACCGAACCCGCAGAGGATGAGAATGCCGAAGATCAGCGCGTAGATGGCAAATGGCGAGCTGTAACCGGCCAACCAGGCAAACAGGGCAAAGTCTTTCACGCAGCCTCCCGGACGGGAAAAGGCGATCGCCCGCCGGAGTGCAGTATAGCAGATTCGCAATTGTGCGCGCAATGACCGGTGCGATTTTGACTTTCACTGCAATCTGTGGTATTATGTATTCGTTCCATCACACCGGCCAACCGGCCGGCCCGACAGCTCTGGCAAATGAACAGGCGTATGGAGGATGGCAAAAGGGGACATAGTGCATGGCAGAAGGCAGCAGGACGTTGGACAGCGAGGATCTGAAGAAACTGGCGGCGATCGATGATCGGATCATCGATATTTTTGCGCAGGACCGCAAGCCGGCGCCGCATGAGATCGTCCGTATTGATGAATTGGTGGCGCAGAGCGGTGAATTGCTTTATGCCAATCTGATATTTGCCCTGACCGGATTGCGTTTTGATGAACCGGCCGCACGCCGGCATTGGGACGAAATCCTCAAACATAAGTATTCGCTCAGCACAGTGTTGGGAAGAAACGTCGGGGTGCGGGTGGCGGCGCTCGATTATCTGCAGAATGTGGCGCATGAGTTGAAACATACGCGCATCATCGGGACCGAGCAGATGCAGGAGACCGCGCTGGCGGCGGTAAAAGACACCTTCACCGATACCTACAACAAGCCGTTCATTCTGGATCTGCTGGCGAATGAAATGGCGCTGGTGGCGAAAAAGCAGCAGCCGCTGGCGGTCTTTTTCTTTGATATCGATTTCTTTAAGAAATTCAACGATATCAACGGCCATCTGGCGGGTGATGTGTTACTTATTGAATTGGTTGGGGTAACGAAACGGACGATGCCGCCGGGCGCGGCGCTTGGCCGTTATGGCGGTGAGGAATTCCTGGTGGTGATGCCGGGGATGGACCGCCAGAATGGGCTGCATTGGTCGGAAAAGATCAGGCATGCCATCGCGGAATGGCCATTTCCCAACCGCGAAAAGCTGCCGAACGGCCAGATTACCATCAGCGGCGGGGTTGCGGTATTCCCTGATGATGAAACGGATGCGCTGGAACTGGTGGAATTGGCCGATGGCCTGCTCTATCGCTCAAAGCGGTTTGGTCGTAATCGGATAACAACCACGGCTGATGTTGCAGCGCAGAATGATTTGCAGCCGCCGCTGCCTGGCCTGGAAGAACGACAGGGGTAGGGTCACCATGCCGGGGATGGCATCCCTACCCTTGACAAAAGGATACAAAAACGGTATAATTGCAGTAAGGAAGAAAATTGAGCAGCGGCATACATGGAAGTCACGGGGTTCGTTTCTCAAGGATGGAGGCGATGAACCATGCGCATTGCCATGAATCTGGCGGCCAACACCGCAATCCACAGTTATGAGCGGCATCAGCAGAATCTGGCGGCGGCGCTTGAGCGTCTTTCTTCAGGATATCGCATCAACAGTGCTGCCGATGATGCTTCCGGCCTCGCCGTGGCAGCGAAGTTTCGCAATCAATTAGGAGGGATAACCCAGGCCCAGACGAATGTCGAGACGGGCATTTCGCTCCTGCAGACGGCGGATGGCGCCATGCAGGAAATCGTCAATATCCTCGAAACGCTCTCCAGCCAGGCGACGACCGCGGCCAATGACACCCTGACCGTTACGGACCGGGCGCTGATTCAGACCGAGGTTGACGAGCTGCTGACGGAAATCGACCGGCTGAGTGGCGCCGCCACCTTCAATAATTACCGCCTGCTGCGCGGAGAGATCAATCCGGGCATGATCCATGCCGGGGCCGACGCGAACGACACGATCTCGCTCAGCATCGCCAGCATGACCACCACCACGCTGGGGGTCAATGGCCTGGATGTGAGCAGCCGGCTGGCGGCGGAATCGGCAATCAGTCAGGTCGGCAGCGCGCTGCAGGAGGTGCTGACGCAACTGGCGAATGTCGGCGCCAGTGAGAACCGGTTGCAGCACTCGCTGAATTATCTGGCGGTGAGCGAAACCACGAACTCGGCGGCGCTGTCGGCGGTGCAGGATGCGGATATGGCCGTGGAAATGGTGAATTATACCCGTTCGCAGCTGCTGGTGCAGACGAGCGCGGCGATGATTTCCCAGGCCAATCTGTTTCCCGGCAAGGTGATGGAGCTGCTGGGGGTCACGTCCGGCAACATTTCATAAGCTGCGGCCTGGCACAATCAGCCATTGACTGAAGCAACGCCGTCGACGGCGGCACGGCATGCCCTGCTGCGTCTGTTTTTTGAATATCCCTTTCCGGTCCTGCCGTTGGTGGATGAGCAGCGCGCCCTGCTGGGGGCGGTGCGGCGGGCGGCGGCGGAAGCATATGCCGGCCGCAGTGCGGCGGAGCCGCTGACGGTTTTTCTGGAACGCTGCCGGGGCGAGTTCCTGACCGGCGCGGAAGAGGACGATTTGCGGGCGCGGATGGATCGCGACGGCCGCGCAGTCCCGCTGCTGGACCTGACCGGAACGGTGATCGATTTCTGGCGCGGCGGGGCGCCGCCGTGGGCGGGCGGCACGCCGGCGGGCGAACCGCTGGTGCTGGCGCCGTCCGGATTGTGGCCCTTCGCCGCGCAGTACGATGCGCGCGGCGGCATCCGCTGCCATTCGCGGCTGCCGGGCGGCTGGCGCTTGCATGCCGGCCGGCCGCGGCTGGCGGACATCGCCTGGCGGCTGGAAACAGCGCGGCGCGACGGGATTACCCACGGCTATTTCCGCCGGGCGGGCCGGCAGTACCGGTTTGTGCTTGACCCCGGCGACCGCGGCGGCCTGTGCCGGATCAATCCGCTCTTTCCTGTCGAAGAGTGGCTGGAATATCTGCAGGAGGGGAACAAGGGGCTGCCCGATATCATGGCGGCCTGTGAAGGCGAGTTGCTGCGCGAAGTGCTGGCGAGCGGCGCCGGCCGGCAGCAGGCGGCGAATCTGCTCGGCATTCCGCGCCAGACCCTGACGGCAAAAATGGAGCGCTACGGCCTGTGACGCTGCTGGCGGCTGACTTCTTTACCCGGGTGCGTGCGGAACTGGAACGGCAGGTGCACGGCGGGGAGGTGTTTTCCCTTGTGCTGCTGGCCGCGCCGGCGACCGCGCTGGCCCAGGCGGCGCTGCGCGGCACGCTGCGCAGCGTGGACATGGTCATGGCGCCGTCGCCGCTGCTGCTGGCCGCGCTGCTGCCGGAAACGCCGGCGGCGGGAGCGCAGGTGGTGGCCGGGCGCGTCTGCGCGCTGCTGGCGGCGCAGGAGGCGGCGGTGCTCACCTTCCCGCCGTATGACGCGGCGCCGCTGGCGGATGCGGCGGCGCAGGCGATGCAGGCCGGCGATCCGGCATGGGCGGCGGGAACGCTGGCGCAGGCGGCGCAGGCGCTGCGCGGGTTTGCCGCCCATGCGGTGGCGGCAGCACAGCGGCAGCCGCGGCTGCGCCGGCATGACGCCGCCGTCGGGACGCGCGAACTGCACGCGTACCTTGACTATGAGATCCGCCGCTGCCGGCGGTATCATCAGGAATTTGCCCTCGGCATCTGTGCGCCGGCGCTGGCCGACCGGTTCGACCGGGTGCTGCGCGAGGTGGCGCGCGACACGGCGCTGGGCGACGTGTTCGGGATTCTTGAGGGCGGGCGCATGTTTGTCTTCTGCTACCAGACGGGCGGCCAGTCCGCCCGGCGGCTGGCGCAGGCGCTGCGCCGGCGGTTTGAGCTTGCGGCGGATGATCCGGCGCTGCGGGTCGCGGGTTTTCCCGACGATGCGGCGACGCCGGAGGAGTTTATTGCGATAATCGACCCGGGTGCCGGGTTGCTGAAGGAATCGGAACGCGGTCATCATGACCAGGAGTGAATGAACATGCCACGACGCAAAGCTACCCCCACCACTGAACCGGCTGCTGGCCGGTCGCGCGCGGAACAGCCGCCCGCCCCGACGGCGGAACCGGCCGCAGTCGCGCCGGCCGCCGAACCGGTCGCGCCGGCCGCGCCGGTCGCACCGGCCGCGCCGGTCCGGCCCGAGGGCCCGGCGCGCCCGCAGCAGCTGTTCGATATCGCCTCGCTCGAGGCGAAGAAGACCGAGGATATCCTGGCGGTCGCCCGGGAAATGAAAATCCCCGACTTCAGCGGCCTGCGCAAGCAGGAGCTGATCTACAAGATCCTCGAGGCGCAGTCGGTGCAGACCGGGGTCATGGCCTCGGAGGGGGTGCTCGAGACGCTGCCTGACGGGTACGGGTTCCTGCGTTCGTCGCGCTACAATTACCTGCCGAGCAAGGCGGACATCTACATCTCCCCGTCGCAGATCAAGCGCTTCGGCCTGCGCAAGGGCGATGTGGTCCAGGGCCAGGTCCGCTGCCCGAAGGAGGGTGAGCGCTTCTTCGCCCTGCTCAAGGTGGACAAGGTGAACTACGAGGCGCCGGAAAAGGCGCTCGACCGCACCCTGTTCGAGAACCTCACCCCGCTCTACCCCGAGAACAAGCTCGACCTCGAGCATGAGAGCAAGGACTACTGCACGCGGATCATCAACCTCTTCACCCCGCTGGGCAAGGGGCAGCGCGGCCTTATCGTCGCGCCGCCGCGCACCGGCAAGACCATCCTCATGCAGCGCATCGCCAACGCCATCGTCAAGAACCACCCCGAGGTGGTCCTGCTCATCCTCCTGGTCGACGAGCGCCCCGAGGAAGTGACCGACATGCAGCGCAACGTCAAGGCCGAGGTTATCAGCTCGACCTTTGACGAGCCGGCGACGCGCCACATCCAGGTCGCGGAGATGGTGATCGAGAAGGCCAAGCGCCTGGTCGAATACCGCAAGGACG
>CAZFBR010000198.1:0-6612 GCA_964517215.1 uncultured bacterium | reverse complement strand
TGCGACGGCTTCGTGCTGCCGCCCGCCGTGTTTCCGCTGACCTATGAGGATTTCGGCCGCATGGTGGTGCCCGAATTGCAGAAGCGCGGCGTGTTCCGCCGCGAATATGCCGGCCGCACCCTGCGGGAAAACCAGCGCCGCCGTCCCGGTCAGCACCGCAGTGTACGCCGCCGAATCGTCCGCCGGCGCCGCCGCCAGCGTGTCCGCCAGCCACAGCCCGAACGTGCTGACGCCGCTGTTGCCCGAGGTATCGGCCGCGCTCAGGCGCAGGATATTCAGTCCGCGCGCCAGTGTCAGCGGCCCGCCGAACCCGCCGCACGCCGTAACCGCCAGCGTCGAATCAGCGCCGTTATGCCGCAGCATCACCAACGCCGGCGTTTCCGCCGCATCGGTAAGCCGGCCCGCCAGCTGCACCATCGCCAGCGTGCACCCGCCCGGGACCGGCGCCAGCAGGGTAATCACCGGCGGCGAAGTGTCGTACCCGTACAAATCCGCCGTCGCCGTGTCTGCGGTGAATCCGATATTGTGGATGCGCAGGCCCGTGGCGGCGCCGCCATTGGCGCGCAGTGACGGCGTCGTGGTATCCGACAGCATGCGCTTGCCCGTCGTGCCGGGAAACGGGTCGCCGCCGTCATTGTTGATGCTTTCCGTGCCGTCGGCTTCGAGCAGTTCCACCCGCCGTGTCGCGCCGTTGTTGATGGTGTTGTCCGCAATGCTGCCGACCCGGTCGTCGCAATGCCAGACCAGCAGCCCCTCATTGGGCAGCTGCGCATCGTAGCCCGACCACTGCCGGTTCTCGATGAGGAAGTATTCACTGTCACTCACGACCAGCTTGACCGCCGCCGGCGTGTCCGACCACGGCCCCAGCACATCACCCGCATGGTTCCGCCGGTTGAGCGTTTCCGGGGCAACCCAGCCGAGCAGGATCTGCTGCCAGGCCGTGGGGAGCGCGGGGGTGCTCCCCGGCGTGATGCCGTTCCACATCCCCTGGTCCATCAGGTCCCATTCGCCCACCACCGGGTCGCCGGTTGCGGTATTGTACAAGTCGGGCAGCCCGAGCGCATGCCCGAACTCATGGGCCAGCAGCCCGAGCGATGCGTCTTCCGGGACAAGGATGTACCGGCTCACGGTCACTCCGTCAACCGCCACCCCGCCGGGAATGGTGTCGGAATGCGCATAGATCTGCCCGGCCGTGCCGGTGTACTCCTCGCCGCTGCCGGCATGGACAATGACCAGATAATCAACGATGCTGTCGCCATCGGTATCAAACGAAGAAAAATCGACCGCCGCGTCGGCCAGCTGCACCGCTTCGCGCGCCAGGTTGCTGATGGCGTCGTTGGCATCATCGACCCCGGCCAGCGAATTCTGGCCCCAGTAGGCCATAGTGTGCGCCGAACGCCGCCAGCCGCCGGGATCAACCGTTCCCGTCAGCGCCAGCTGCTGCCGCGAGGCCTGCCGCCAATAGTGATTGAGCTTTCCCGCGGCATTCGTAAAGAGAACGTCGGTGTAGTAGGCAACGGTATGGACGACGTCGCCCGCGTCGTCGGAAAAATCGATCAGCAGCACCGCCACCCGCGCGGTGCCGGTTGGCGCGGGCGCCGCCGCCGGCGCTTCGGCACGATCGACCCGGGTCACCGCCCGCCCCGCCGCCGCGCCGTCATGCGGCGTGCGCGGCCGGTAGGGCGGCGCGGCCGGCGCGGCCGCGGCCAGCGCCAGCAGCAGTCCCAGCACCGGCAGGCAGTACTTCATCGGGTCAGCGGAAGAACGTGCGCACGGACTCGATCAGCGGGTAGAACGGCCCCCGCAGTTCCCGGGGAATCTCCGGCAGCGCCACGCACAGCACCGCCGTGGCGACGGTCGTGGCGGCGAGAAGCGCCAGCACCGCCAGGTACGCCGCGCGGCGCCAGGGCGCGGCGCAATAATGGTGCAGGCGCTGGACGATCAGCCACAGCTGCCAGCCCATCGCCGGCCAGTGCAGCCCGGGAATGCTGCCGATAATCACGCAGGGGGTGCTCGCCGCAACGATGCGCACCGCCAGCGAATAGGGCACGCCCGTCCCGCACCAGCGGCCGCCGCCCGCGAGCAGCGCGGCAAAGAGCAACAGATGGCCCAGATTGACCGGATAGGTGTACTGCGGGCCGATCTGGTAGATCAGCATCCGCGCCAGCGACGGCACCAGCAGGCAGGCGGCCGCCAGCAGCAGCAGCCGGCAGAGCGGCAGGGCGAGCACGGCATCGCTGTGCGGACCGGGTGCGCGGAACACGCCGCGCAGGAACGTGCGCGCGGTCAGCGGTGCCGCCGCCCGGGCGATAACAGCGGGCGGTTTTTTCATCCGGCTATTCCAGTTCGGGGAAGTAGCCGCGGTATTTCGGATCGAGATCCTGCGCTTCGAGATAATGCGTCCGCGCGTCGTCGGGTTTGCCCTCGCGGAAGAGCAGCAGGGCCAGATTGAGGTGCGCGCTGGCCACATAGGGATCCTGCGCCAGCGCCTGCGTGTACTCGCTGGCGGCCTGCGCGTAGTTTTCGCGGATCAGGTGCAGATTGCCGAGATTGACATGCACGCCGGGATAGCGCGGGTTGGCCTGCGCCACCTCGCTGAAATAGCGCAGCCCCTCGTCATAAAACGCGGCCTGGCTGTAGAGCAGGCCGGCGTAGAATTTGCGCGCATTGTCGTCCGGCAGCTTGCTCCCCCAGGTGAGGATGAGTTTCTGGATTTCCTCTTCCTTGTAGGCGCGATACTTGGCGTCGTCCGTCGCCAGCAGCGCCTGATACGCGCTGTCCTCGTACGTGGCCCGCTGCGCGATGGGATCGAGCGTCGGCGGCTCGTAGGTGTTCCAGGCCTGCGCGGTGTTGATCAGGGTCACGTTGTCGCGATCGAAGACGCGCGTGTACTGCACCGCGCCCTCGCGCCAGGCGGCGGAAAAGTCCGTTCCCATCAGCGTGCACTCGACCGGCATCCAGACGCGGTCTTCGCGGACAATATACAGTCCGCGCGCGATGTCCGCCTCGCTGACCACCCCTTTGGGCAGGCCGCTGTCGAACATGAGGAAGATATGGTCGGGCGTCAGCACCAGCATGGTCGCAATCTGGATATTCTCCAGGCAGGAGGCGTACAGCGCCACCATGTCGTCGCAATCGCCGGTGCGGCGCAGCAGCAGTTCGCGCGGATGCTGCACATAATCAACGGCAATTTCCCCGCCCAGCGCCGCCGCCAGCGAAATGTTCGGGTCCCGCACGTAGCGGATCCCCGCCGCCCCCAGCGCGTCATAGATCTGCATGGCGCGGAAAATGTTCGGGGTCAGCCAGGTCGGCACCTTCTCGCCGCGGCTGACCAGCCCGCGGACGAACTCCTGCACCACCTCGTCCTTGGCCTGGATGAACGCACCGTAGCGCAGCGGCTCCGACCAGGTGAGCGAGTTCACCCCGTAGATGGTGAGCTTCTGCGCCACCTCGCGCTCGTTGGCGCGCCGGTCGCTGTCGTAGCGGATGCGCACCCGCGCCTGCACCGCCACGTCCTTGGTCACATGGCGGACCTTGTCATTGAAGACGAGATTGAGCGGCACATTCTTGGTCGAGCGCGGCGCCAGGGTCACTTCCTGCTCGGTAAAGGCATCGGTATATCCCTCGACGAAGGCGCCGACCTTGACCGTGAACGGTTCATCGGCATTATTGCGCAGCACCACCTCGCCCGCCGGGGACCCGACATACGATTTGTAATTCGAGGCGTAGAGGTCATAGACCGCTGCCCGCTCGATCATCACCTGCGCATCGTAGAAATCGTACATCCAGGCGATGGAAAACCGGTGCGTCGCATCAAGCGTCGGATAATCGGTGTAGGCATAGTCGCACTGGAAATTGCGGTAGGCGGCGCCCGCGCCCAGCGACCAGACCATGCTCTTGTCTCCGTCGAAATCGCGCTGCAACCCGGCCCGCACCGCCACCAGACCCTGCCACCAGTATTCGCAACCGAGGTTGTAGCGGTCGTTCAGGTCGAACGCCACCGTCAGCCCCTTGACCGGCTCCGCCGCCAAACCCCAGGTCCACTGGGCCGTGGCAACCGTCGCCTGCCCCCCCGCGTCGTAGGTGATTTCGGGATCGTTGAGGTCGTGCACCGTCAGCGCGGTGCGGAATTTGTACTTGCCCAGCCAGCGGTACCAGCCGCTGCGGTAGGCGTTCTGCAGAAAACCGAACGTATAGGCATCGTCGTTCGCTTCACGGTCGCCGAAGGCATACAGCAGGCCGAAGTCGAAACCCCAGCCGCTGCCGCTCCCCACGCTGCGGTTGTCCAGCTTGATATCCTGCCCGTAATAGCGCGCCGCCATCCCCGCACTCAGGTCGCGCAAGAACCGATAGCCGCCGGCAAAGGTGACGCGGTCATCGTTGTAATAGAGTTCGCTGTCGTCAAACCCGACCCGCGCCCAGTCGACGCCCACCCCGCCGTTTTCGCCCCAGGGCGAGGCGTAGGTGATGTAGGAATTCTTCAGGTCGAGGCCGTACAGGTCGGCGTACATCGAATTGAATTCCTTGTGGGTCAGGAACGCCAGTCCGGCGGGATTCCACTGCAGGCAGTTGGCATCGCCCGGCACCGCGCTGAACGCCTCGCCCATGCCCAAGGGCCGCGCCCCGACCGGATTGCCGTCGAACGCCGCAGCGGGAACGACGGCGGCAAGCAGGACCGCCAGCGCGACCGCTGCCGCAGGGATGCGCGCGCTCACTTGTTCATCAGCACCACGGTCTTCTTCTCCGTGCTGCTCCCCGCCTCGATGGTGATGATATACAGCCCGTTGGCCGCATAGTCGCCGTCGTCGTTGCGTCCGTCCCACGCCACCACGTTGCTCCCCGCCGGATACCCGCGGTTCTCGGCAATTTCGCGCACCAGCCGCCCGTTCAGGCCGTAGGCCTTGATCGTCACCGACTCGGGCGAGCCGAGCGTGAACGAGATATCGCAATGGTCGCTGTACCCGCTCCCCGACGGGGTGAAGACCCGCGGCTGGGCGTTGACCTGGCTGAGGCCGGGCGCGAGCTGGGCGCCCGACTTGTCCTCCATGATCGCATACTGCTTGAAGCCGGTCACCGCCGCCGTGATGGTGTTGCTGGCGGCATTGACCGTGCCGCCGATCTTCTCCCACGCCGACGTGGCGTTGTTCCAGCCGTAGAGCGCGAAACTGTTCTCGTCAAAACCCACCGCCTCCGCGTCGGTCCACTTGAGCGTCAGCGTCCCGGGCTTGGCCAGCGTGGTACCGTCGGGATACAGCTCATAGCCAATCCCGATGGCGGTGACGGTCGCCGCCGGCGGATCGCTCACCGCGCTCATCCGGGTCACCGTCACGACCGTCGCCGACCCCAGCGCGTTGGGCGGCAGGTAGAGCGAGCCGTTCCGGTCCGTGCTGGTTACCGTGTTCTGCACCGCCGGGTCCACCGCCTGGTTGTTGACCGCGATCACCCGCTGTGTCCATTCCGAATAAAAGCCGAGATTGTCGAGCAACCGCGCACGCAGCCAGACCATATTGTCCTTGCCCGATGCCGGCAGGGTCTGCCAGCGAAACGCATAGGGCGCAAACGAATCGGGGTTGCTCCCCGAATCCGCCACGCAATTCGTCCAAGAACCACTATCGCCCTCATTGGAGTCCAACGAATACTGCCATTGCACCGCCGCCACCCCATCACTGTCAGTTGCGACAACGCTAACACTGACCACGCCGCCAACTTCCTCGCCCGCGCCCGGACTGGTAAATACCACCGCGCCGCTCGCCGCCTTGTACACCACCGCATAGCACTCGTTGTCGATGTTATTGTTGTCAATGGCGCGCAAGCGGATGGTATAGAAGGTGTCGCCATCCAGCGACGAAACGTCCCACGAGCGCAGCAGGCTGTCAAAAACGTTACTGGTCCCCTGCTCCCCGATTGGGGTGAAGGTTCCCTGATACGGGTAGCGACCGGGCGCATATGCCAGCGTCCACGTCAGCGATCCTTCGTAATCAGCCACGGTGCCCATGATCGCCACATTGGCGGCGTTCAGTGACGCTCCGTGTTGTGGCGAAGTGAGCACGACTTGCGGCGCCCGCTTGTTATAGCGGCAGACGCCATTCTTCGCCGCCAAATACATGTAATTGCCATCGACATCCATGCCAAAGAAAAAATTATCAATAATGCCATTGTTCTTCGCCGACGAATCACTGATCCACGATATTCCTTGGTTGATGCTGTAATTGATGCCGCCGTAATCACTGGCAGCGCTCCCCGCCCACACCGTTTCACCATCAATGCGCAGGCAGAAATTGCCATCCACGGCCATTCCATTCGCCGCGCCGGATCGCCGCCATGTGGTATAGGGCGGGGTCGCGCACGCCACTCCGCCACCGATTACATCCGTTGCCACCCAGACGGTGTCCAACGTTGCCGCCACATCATAGACCGTATTACCCGGCAAACCCTGCACCGTGGTGTAGTTCGTCCATGTCGCCTTTCAATTATTCGAGCGGGACAAACCGTTTTCCGTTGCCGCCCAAATCGTATCACCAATAACCGCCAAACCATACACCGTATCAGAACCGAGACCCGCCGCCGTCGTATACGTCGTCCAGCTAACACCGTCATTCACCGATTTGCAAA
>CAZFBR010000197.1:0-6621 GCA_964517215.1 uncultured bacterium | reverse complement strand
TCGCGAACAGGAGCGCAAGAACCGGCTGCAGCATCGCCAGGTGCGGCGGGCGCTGCAGGAGATCGAGGTGCTGTTGAAGAACACCAAATACTGCCGCTATCGCCTGGTCTATTTCATGCAGGCGATGGACAAGATCGTTGCCGCAGTGGCGCTGACGCGCCCGGCGGGCTCGGCCAAAGTCCGGGTGGAGGGCGAGACGATCATCGTCGAAGTGAGCAATCCGACCATGACCAGCTCGCAGGTGCGTGACCTGGTGGACAATGCGCTGAAGGACACGGAGAAGTACAACCTGGCCAAGGCGCTGCTGGAGGTTGACGACTTCGCCTTTGCGATTGGCGAGGCGGGCGGGGTGACGCTGCGCGTGAGCAAGCGGCTGGACCAGTAGCCGCGGCGGCGGTCGGGCGCGGGGGGAGGCGGGCGTGAGCCCCGAGGACAAGAAATCCGACTTTGGCAGCATTGCCTCGCTGCTCAAAAAGACCGCCGAGGACAGCCGGCGGGGCGGCCCGCCGGCGGGGACAGCGCCGGGGTCGTCGCCGGCGGACCTGTCGCCGGAGCCGATGCTGTATGCGCTGCCGACGACGCTGACCGAAGTTGACACATTCACCGCGCTGCCGGGCGAGGGGCTGCCCGACGAGCCGATCATCGCGCTGCCGGAGGCGGTGTCTGATCCGCGGCGCGAGCGGATCCTCCACGCCGCCAAAATCGGCGGGGTGGCGCTGCTGATCGGCCTGATGCTGGCGCTGGCGCTGTGGCTGGTGCTGAAGCAGCCGTCGCTGGAAAAGCGCTATGCGCATGGCGCGCAGCTGATCCGCGACCGGCAGGATGCGGCGGCGCTGAAGCTGTTTGCCGAATGCCAGGCGGAGGACACCCTGGATGCCCGCCTGCATGTGGCGTATGCGCAGGCGTACTGGGAGCGCGGTGACGCCGATCAGGCCGTCGCCGTGGCGCGTGACGGGCTGCGGATCAGCGGTTCGCAGCGCGAGCTGCTGACGCTGCTGGGCCGGATCGGGCTCGCCCGCAACGATCTGGCGCTGGCGGAGGAAGGCGCGCAGGAGCTGATCCGCGCCTACCATCAGGAGCTGGACGGCTACCTGCTGCAGGCGGAGATTGAGCTGGCGCGCAAGCGGAACGACGAAGCGATTGCGGTGCTGCGCCAGGCGGAATGGTTCAGTGAAAAGGATCCCGCGGTCTACCGCCTGCTGCGGCGGGCGTGGCTGCGGGCGGGTGACATCGAACGGGCGCGCGCCGCCAACGAGGAGCTGGTGCGGCAGCGCGCGGCGGCGGAGACCGAGGAGGATTATCTCGACCTGATCGGGCTGCAGCTGGCCCTGGACAATACCTACCTGGCGGCGGAGTATACGCGCAACGGGCGGGAGCGGTATCCGGACTCGGAGCGGCTGCTCAAATGCGAGGTGGCGGTCGCCATTCGCGGGCAGCGGCTTGACCGGGCGCAGGCCGGGGCGCAGGAGCTGCTGGCCAAACTGCCCGCCGACCCGGCCGGCTACTACTTCCTGGGTGAAGTGGCCTATGTGCGCGGCGATCTGGGTGCGGCGCTCGGACGGCTGCAGGAGGCGACGCGGGTCGATCCGCGCTATGCGCCGGCGCTGGCGCGGCTGGGCGACATTGCGCTGCTGCATCTGCGGGATGTGCCGGCGGCGCTGGTGCAGTACCGCCAGGCCGAGGAGGCGGGGGCTGCGGATGGCGCGTTCTGGGGCAATTATGCGCTCGCCCTGTTCCGCGCCGGCCAGCATGCCGAGGCGGCGGTGCGCTGGGAAAAGGCGGCGCGCCTGCTGCCGCGGTCGCTGCAGGTGGCATATAATCTGGCCACGGCCTACCTGCTGACCGATCGCGGCGATTCGGCGGCGGCGCTGTATCAGCGCTGCATCGCCCTGGAGGCGGTGCAGGGGCGGGTGCAGAACAATCTCGGGGTGATCGCCGAGCTGGCGGGCGATACGCGGACCGCCGCGCGCCAGTATCTGGCGGCGCGGGAGATTGCGGCGGAACGCGGCTGGCCGCAGAGCGTGGCGGCGGCGAATTTGGAGCGGTTTTTCCGCGGAACACCGTTGCTGTCGGTGGCGATGGCGGCCGATCCGACGGTGCTGGCGGAGGAACCAACGCAGTGAACGGGATGGAACGCGATGCTGGACCGGTGCTTTGATTATCTGGCGGCACGCCCGACGGTGCTGGCTTTGGGGTGCTGCCTGCTGCTGGCGATGCTGATCGGCTGGGGGATGAGCTGGTACCTGATCGATCCCGCGTCGCCGTACAACAAGGAAGCGGAGCCGCTCATGGAGCGGGCCATTTACAGCGACCATATGCATCATTGAGGTGCGTGAAGGAGGCAGGGGATGTACGCGATCGTACAGAGTGGCAGTCAGCAGTTCAAGGTGGCCAAGGGCGATGTGATCAGCGTGGCCAAGCTCGACGGCAAGGCCGGTGACCAGGTGATGCTCGACCAGGTGTTGCTGGTGGCGGACGGCGAGAAGATCACGATCGGCACGCCGGTGGTCAAGGGCGCCAAGGTCCAGGGCCAGATCATGGCGCAGACCAAGGGCGACAAGATCATCTCGTTCAAGTATCGCCGGCGCAAGGACTCGCGGCGGACCCGCGGCTCGCGGCAGCCGTACACCGAGCTCAAGGTCCTCGCCATTTCGGCGTAGTCCGACGTCATGATCGTCGCCACGCTGCGGCGCGCCCGGACGGGCGGGCTGGCGGCGGCGGCGATCCGCGGCCATGCGGGCGCGGGTGCGCCGGGTCACGATCTGGTCTGCGCGGCGGTCAGCATGCTCGCCGACGCGACGCTGTACAGTTTGAGTGCGGACCACGGCATTGAGCCGCTGCTGGTTCGCGCGCCGGGGGTGCTGGAGCTGGCGCTGCCGGCGCGGCTGACGCCGGCGCAGGCGGCGGCGGCGCAGGTGCTGCTCGGCAATTTGCGCAACGGGCTGCTGCTGCTGGCGCAACAGCAGCCGGAACACATATCGATAACCGTTGAGGAGGAGTAGCAATGGCACATAAGAAGGGCGTAGGCAGTTCCCGGAACGGCCGCGATTCGAATTCGCAGCGGCTGGGCGTCAAGCGGCATGACGGGCAGAAGGTGACGGCGGGCACGGTGCTCGTGCGGCAGCGGGGCACGAAGTTCAAGCCGGGTCTCAACGTCGGCATCGGCAGCGACGACACGCTGTTCGCGCTGATCGACGGCGTGGTCAAGTTCGCCTGCACCAGCAAGCAGAACCGTCGCGTCGCGGTCGTCGCCGCCTGACGGCGCGACCGGTTACCATGCCCCGCTGCGTCCGTCATGTTCATTGACCGGGTCACCCTGACCGCCACGGGCGGGCGGGGCGGGGACGGGTGCGTCAGTTTTCGCCGGGAGCCGTATGTCCCGCGCGGCGGGCCCGACGGCGGCTGCGGCGGGCCGGGCGGGGATGTCATCCTGCGCGCCGACCCGTCCGCCACCACCCTGATCGATTACCAGTTCGCGCCCCAGGTCAAGGCGAAACCGGGCCAGCATGCGAAGGGGAAGAACAAGACCGGGGCGACCGGGGCGGATGTGGTCTGCCGCGTACCGGTGGGGACGCAGGTCTACGACGCGGCGTCGGGCAAGCTGCTCACCGACCTGATGGCGCCGGGGCAGGAATTCGTCGCCGCCGCCGGCGGGCGGGGCGGGCGGGGGAATGTGTCGTTTGCCTCGGCGCGCAATCCCGCCCCGCGCCGGCGCGAGCTGGGGGCGCCCGGCGAGGAACGCGAGCTGCGGCTCGAACTCAAGATCCTCGCCGACCTCGGGCTGGTCGGGCTCCCCAATGCGGGCAAGTCGACGCTGCTGCGCGCGATCAGCAAGGCCACCCCCGCGGTGGCGGCCTATCCGTTCACCACCAAGCATCCGATCCTCGGCATTGTGCGTGATGAGCTCAGTGAGGCCGCGCTGGTTGTGGCCGATCTGCCCGGGTTGATTGCCGGCGCGCATCAGGGGCGCGGGATGGGGATCCAGTTTCTCAAGCATATCGAGCGCACGCGCCTCGTTCTGCACCTCGTCGAGGGCCAGCCGCTGGATACGCTGGGCGAGCGCTACAAGGTCATTCGCGATGAACTGGACTGCTACGGGCACGGGCTGATGCACAAGCCGCAGGTCGTGGTGGTGACCAAGGCCGACCTGCTCGACGCGACCGAACGCAAAAAGGCGGTCGCGACGCTGCGGCGCCGCAAGGTGACGCCGCTGGTCATCTCCGCCCAGGATGGGACGGGGATGGCGGAACTGCGCGCGCGGCTCTTTGCGCTGGCGCAGGAGCATCCGCGCCCGGCGGTGGAGCAGGCGCCGGAGCCGGTGCGGATTACCCTGCCGCCGGACCAGCATGCGGTGCGGGTCTCGCGCACGCCGGACGGTGATTTTCTGCTGGTGGCGCCCTGGCTTGAGCAGCGGCTGGCCGTCACCGATTTTGCCAATGAGGAGGCGCTCGCCGCCTTCCAGCGGATCATGGAAAAGCGCGGGGTCTCCGACGCGCTGCGCGCCAAGGGCTGCAAGGCGGGCGACACCGTGGTCATTGGCGACCGCGAATTCGTGTTCTGCGACTGATCCGCCCGCACGCCAACCGGCGGACGACAGGCCGGGGCGCATGCCGGCGGGTGGCGGCCGGAGCCGGGTTGCGCCGGGATGGCTGGCACCCGGGCGGTGGGCACGGCCGGAACCGCATGACCGTGCCGTGAGTGCCGCGCGCCGGTGCGGCTGACGGGTGCGGCTGCGGGGGAAAGACAGGAAAAATCATGGGCGGACAGAACCTTGCCGGGGCGCGCCGCATCGCGCTTGGCCCGGTGAAGAAGATCGTGGTCAAGGTCGGCACCTCGCTCCTCGCCGACCGCGAGCACGGGATCAGCCGGGAGCGGGCCAAGCGCCTGGTCGCGGACATCGCGAAGCTCGCCGGGCGCTATCAGTTCACGCTCGTCACCTCGGGCGCGGTCGGCCTTGGCATGCACGCGTTCAAGCTCGCGCGCAAGCCGGCCGATCTGCCGACGAAGCAGGCCATCGCCGCGCTCGGGCAGATCCATCTCATGGGGCTCTACTACCGCCTGTTCCACCGCTACGGGCTGCAGGCGGCGCAGGTGCTGCTCACCTACGTCACCATCGGCAACCGCAGCCAGTACCTGCACGCGATGAATGCGCTCGCCGCCATGCACCGGCTCGGGATCGTGCCGGTGGTCAATGAAAATGACACCGTCGCCGTCGATGAGCTCAAGATCGGCGACAACGACCGGCTGGCCGCGTATGTCGCGCTGCTCGATGACGCCGACCTGCTGGTGGTGCTCACCGACGTGGACGGGCTTTACGCCTGCGCGCCGGTGCCGGGGCGGCAGAACGAGGTCATCCCGGTGGTCGACCGGATCGACGAGCGCATCCTCGCGGTGGCCGGGTGCACCCGCGGGACCGTGACCACGGGCGGCATGGTGACCAAGCTGCAGGCGGCGCAGATCGCCACCGGGTCGGGCGTGCCGCTGATTATCGCCAACGGCTCCTGTCCGAACGTGCTCTCCCGGCTGCTGGCGGGGGACAATCTCGGCACCCTTTTTCTGCCGCGCCGCCGGCTCAAGGCGCGCGAGCGCTTCATCGCCTACGGGTCGAAGCGCGCGGGGGAGCTGACGGTCGACGGCGGGGCCGCGGCCGCGCTCCGCCGCGGCGGGCGTTCCCTGCTCATCGCCGGGGTGAAGGGGGTGACCGGTTCGTTCCGCCGCGGCGAAGTCGTCAGCGTGATCGATCTCGCCGGCGAGGAAGTCGCGCGCGGTGTCTGCGCCTACAGCGCCGGCGAACTGCGCACCGCCCTAACCAAACCCCGCACCCGCACCGACCGCGAAGTCATCCACTGCGACCATCTCGTGCTGATATAGGGGGTCATTGCGGGAGGCAACTGCCCCCCCATGACCCGATTGCCGGGGGAGACGACAGCAGGTGCGGTGCGGAGGCGGTCAGGCGTCCGGCAGATACTTCTTGAGCTTGCGCTGCACGGTCGAATAGTCGAGTTCGCTGGTGCGGGCGACCGCGGCAATGTTGCCGTCGTGGCGGCGCAGCAGTTCATGGAAATAATCGGCTTCGAACTGCGCCCGGGCCCGGGCATAATCGGCAGCGGCCGCCGGTGCGGCGGACGCTGATGCCGGCGCATCGGCGAGGGCAAGGTCAGCGGCAGCGACGAGCTCGCCGGTGGCGACAGCAACCGCGCGTTCGATCGCACGTTCCAGCTCGCGGACATTGCCCGGCCACGGGTGAGCCAGCAGCGCCTGCATGGCCGCGGGCGCGAAGCCGCGCACCGGCCGGTGGTAGGCGGCGGCGAAGGTGGACAAAAAGTGCGTCGCGAGGAGCGGGATGTCGTCCTGCCGGTAGCGCAGCGGCGGCAGCGGAATGGTCAGGGCGTTGATGCGGTAGAAAAGGTCCTCGCGGAAGCGGGCCTCGGTTACCAGCCGGCGGAGGTCGCGGTGGGTGGCGACGACCAGCCGCGCGCTGGCAGTCAGTTCCTCATCGCCACCGACCGGTCGAAACCGCCGGGTCTCGATGAAACGCAGCAGTGCAACCTGAAATGCGGGGGGCGCATCGCCGATCTCGTCGAGCAGCAGCGTGCCGCTGGCGGCCGCCTGCACCAGCCC
>CAZFBR010000196.1:0-6621 GCA_964517215.1 uncultured bacterium | reverse complement strand
ATGGTGATCGAGAAGGCCAAGCGCCTGGTCGAATACCGCAAGGACGTGGTCATCCTCCTCGACAGCATCACCCGCCTCGCGCGCGCCTACAACCAGGTGGTGCCGACCAGCGGCAAGGTGCTCTCCGGCGGCGTCGATTCCAATGCGCTGCACAAGCCCAAGCGGTTCTTCGGCGCGGCGCGCAACATCGAGGAGGGCGGTTCGCTGACCATCATCGCCACCGCGCTGGTCGACACCGGCTCGCGCATGGATGAGGTCATTTTCGAGGAGTTCAAGGGGACGGGCAACAATGAAATCATCCTTGACCGGCGGCTGGTTGACCGGCGCGTGTTCCCCGCCATCGACCTGCAGAAGTCGGGCACGCGCAAGGAAGAGCTGCTGCTCAAGCCGGAGGAACTGCAGAAGCTGTGGCTGCTGCGCAAGGTGCTGACGCCCATGGGCGCGGTGGAGGGGATGGAGTTCATTCTCGACAACATGCGCGGGCGCAAGGACAATGCGGAATTCCTCAAGGCGATGAATACCAAGTAATGAACCGCGCGGCATGAGGCGGTAGATTGCGGGACAGACTGGCGGCCTGACGGGCTGCCGCGGACGGGGCGGGCATGAAGCGGACCGGGATCGACAAAACGGCCTACGCGGCGATGATACTCCTGCTGCTGTTCTTCATGGGCGTGCTCTATCTGCGCCATTCCTACGCGCAGGTGCGGGATTCCTCGCTGCTGGGCGGTCCGGCGGCGGTCGATCGCGATCTGCTGCTGATCAGCACTTACCAGCAGCTTAAGGATTCCGAGCTGGGGCGCGACCTGGAACTGCTTGACTACGAATCGGAAAACCTCGAAGAGGCGGTGCGGCGCAAGCTGAGCAGCGCCGCTCCCGCCCCGGCGGCGGCGGAACCGGCACGGGCGGAAACCCTGCGCCTGACGGCGCATCAGGTGCGGGAAGGGCAGAGCATCTGGACCATTGCCCGCACGTACGGGGTGAGCGCCCGCGCGATCAGCACCACCAACAACCTGTCGAGCGCCACCCAGGCCCTGACGGTCGGCCAGGTGGTCAAGGTGCCGAATGCGGACGGGATGATGATTACCGTGCGCCCGGGCGAATCGCTGGGCACGCTGGCGCAGCGGTTCCATGTTTCCACCGCCCGCCTGATGGCGTTCAACCAGCTGCGCGGCGCCAGCGTGCGCGCGGGACAGCGCCTGTATGTGCCGGGCAGCAACCTGCAGGCGGTGGCGGGACCGGCAACCGGGACCGGGCGGACCGGCGAGGGGCCGCAGGTGACGGCAACTGTGCCCATGCGCGGCACCGGCGGCTTCATCAATCCGCTGCCGTCGGGCCGGTTCTCGTCCGGATTCGGCTGGCGCATCCACCCGGTGATCCGGACGCGCAAGTTCCACAACGGGGTCGATCTGACCGCGCCGCAGGGCACGGCGATCATTGCCGCGCGCGAGGGGCGGGTGCAGTACGCGGGCTGGATCTCCGGGTACGGCAAGACGGTGGTGATCGAGCATGAAAACGGGATGTCGACGTACTATGCGCATTGCAGTTCGCTGACGGTGGGGAATGGCGCGTATGTCAATCAGGGGCAGATGATTGCCCGGGTCGGGGCGACGGGGATTGCCACCGGCGCGCACCTGCACTTCGAAGTCCGGTCCGGCGGCGCGGCGCTCGATCCGGCGCCGTTTATCGGGCTGAGCAGCCGCGCGTCGGCGGCTGCGTCGCCGGTGCGCACCCCGACGGTGGTGCAGCAGGGCCGGCCGCAGGCGGCGCCGTCCAGCGCCCCGACCGTCGAACAGGACAATACCCCGGCCCCCGCCGCGCCGTCGCGCATCGATGTGGAAGTGGTGCCCGCGCCGGCCCCGTCCGCATCGCCGACCGTGACCGGTGGCGGCGTCTCCCATGAGGGTGCGGGCCATGCGGCCGCAGCTGGCGGCGCCTCGGGCTGACCGGCGGGCCGTAGTTGGTTGCAAGCAGAAACGTGAACGTACCTGTGCGGACGTGTTCGCACTCAACTGCCGGGCTAAAACGCGGTCAAACTAACTCCAAACGATGTTTGCCGGGCCGGGTGATTACAGGTTCCGGAAAAAAAGTCTCCCCTGCTATTGCGCTGTATGCGTAATAATAATTGTCCCGCCATTCGATGCATTTGTCCAATACAATATTTGGCAGCAGGTTGTATAAACAGTAAAAAGTTCGCGCATGCCATTGTTTCCCCTCCTGATATCTGGTATAATGTAATATCAAGGTAATCCGTAAAATAACAAAGTTCGGCTGTTAGGTATATATTGACAATGTACATATAATGGTGTACAATATGCACATGAACAAGATTACTTTCGCCTGGGACGAAAACAAGAATACATCTAACCGAAAGAAGCATGGGGTGTCCTTTGAAGAGGCGCAAGCCGTGTTTCTTGATGAAAAAGCTATCCGCTATTTCGACCCGGATCATTCGGAGGATGAGGCAAGATTCATCATGCTTGGATTGAGTTTCAAATTGCGCGTGTTGGTTGTTTGCCATTGCTATCGTGAAAATGACTCGGTTATTCGACTTATCTCGGCCAGAAAAGCCGACAAGCAAGAAGCTGAAAACTACTGGAGGTGAGAACCATGAGAAAACACTATGATTTTGCGGAAATGAAAGAGGTCAAGAACCCATATGCGGTTAGACTGAAACAACCAATCACTATCCGATTAGACAAGCACACGGTCAGCTATTTCAAGGCCTTGGCGACAGAGCTGGGTATGCCCTATCAAAACCTCATCAACCTGTATCTCCGGGAGTGTGCCCTTAATCATAAGAAACTTGAACTGAAATGGGCGTCATAAGCCGAGCTTCGCGCTGCTGCGCTTTGCGCTGGCGCGGCTCAACGCAGAGCGCTATTTGTTAGCCTTACGAAATAACAGGGACAGCATACTCTATTTCCGGGTAGTGCTCTGAATCTGGCAGTTACTGCCGTCGCCAAGCGGCGAACTGGGAGATGCCCGCGGTTAACAGCAGGGCACAACCCAAGCAGAAAGCGATAGTGCCGACCAGAGTGCGGGCGATTTCTCGTTCGACTATCATGCACTGTTCGACCGGGTCAAGCTCAACGATGACCGATGATGATCCGGATTACGGGCGGACGTACAGGCTGCGCTTGACGATATTGTTTTCCTTGCTGATTTCCGCGATCTCGCCGTCGGGATCGATCACCACGGTGATTTCCGCCCACCCTTCGGCGGCCGGGGTCCACGGCAGGTGGACCATAACCAGGTCGCCCGGCGCCACGGTACGCACGTTGGCGCGGGTCGGCAGCGCGGTGCCGTTGATGAGGATGAGCAGGGGCGCAGGGCGCGGCAGGTTGCCGTTCCCCAGATTGTGCACCTGCAGCGAGAAGGTCAGTTCCTGATTGACCTGCGGCGCCCGGGAATAGCTCAGGTCGGGCAGGGTGATGGCCAGGTCGGGCTGGCCCGCCGGCGCGGTGGCTGCGGTTTCGTTCGCAGTAACATACTCGACCGCGGCAACCGGTTCCACCGGCAGCGGCTGCGGGACCACCGCCGCCGTGTCATTCGCTGGGGTATCCGCCACGGGCGCTACCTGGTTTTCAGCCGGCACGTCCGCCGCGGCGCTGTCATCAGCAACCGGCTCGGGAACCGGGGCGGGGCGCACCGTCACATAGAGCAGGCGCAGGTTGTTGTACTCGCGCCGCTCGTTCACCTGGTCGAGAATGTCGGCGCGCACTTCCAGCCGCACCTGCCGCGCGGCGTCGGGCAGCCACGCGGTCTGCGCGAGAATGAACTCGTTGGGATCAAGATTGACCGCGGTCAGCGGGTCGCCGATCAGGTGCCCGTCGGCGTAGAAGCCGATGCGGAACTCACCCGCGGCGGCCGTGCCGCTGTTGCGCACCTTGGCTTCGAGGGTGACTCCCTGGCTGACGGTGAACGGCGCAGGATGGACCAGAAGGTCGCCGGCAAGGATTTCCAAATCGGCCCCGCCGCCCAGCGATGAGGATGTGGTCTCGCAGCCCGTGAGCAGCAGCAGGGCACAACCCAGCAGGATGAGCAATCGGCACATGCGGCAACCTCCTTCCACCGTCAGCGACGATACAACACTGCCGGCAAAAAAGCAACCCGGTGACCGGCGCATCCTCACAGCCCCTTGATGAAGTTGTCGACTTCCGCAATGTGGAAATGGCCGCGCCCGTTGCAGTGCGGGCAGGGGACGGCAACGATCTCGTGCAGCGACTGGCTTTCGCGCTTGCGGGTGATCTCGACCAGGCCGAGCGGGGTCATGTCCACCAGCACGGAACGGATGCGGTCGCGCTTGAGCTCCGCCTCGAGCACGTTGAGCAGCTGCTCGCGGTGCGAGGGAAGCTCCATGTCGATGAAATCGGCGATGATGACCCCGCTGATATTGCGCAGGCGGATCTGGCGCACGATCTCGGGCACCGCGCTGACGTTGATGTTGAACACCATTTCCTCGACCTCGCCGGCGCCCACGCACTTGCCCGAGTTGACGTCAATGGTGGTCAGCGCCTCAGTCGCCTCGAAGAGGAGGTAGGACCCGCCCTTGAGCCACACCTTTTCGCGCAGGGCCAGTTCCAGCTCGCGGTCGAGGCCGTACTGCTGGGCCAGCGAAAAATCGCCGCCCTGGAAGTGCAGGCGGTTCTGCAGCGACAGCTGCAGGTCGCGGCTGATCGCGCGCACCTCCTCGAGGATGCCGGCGTCGTCGACGATGACCTCGTCGACCTCCTCGTCGTAATAGTCGCGGCAGATGCGCAGCAGCAGCGACGAGTCGCGATGGACCAGCTGGCGCGGCTGGGCGCCGGTGAGCTGGTTGCGCAGGCCCTGCCACATGCGCTGCAGGAACTCGAGCTCGGCGCGCAGGCTCTGCTCGTCGGCGTTGATCGCCTTGGTGCGGATGATATAGCCGCGGCGGTCGGGGCGCAGCCGGGCGATGACGTCGGTCAGCCGGTCGCGGCTGCGCGATTCCTGCAGCCGGTGGGAAATGCCGATGTGGTCGAGGTGCGGGAGCAGGACGAGGTGGCGGCCGGGCACGGTGAGGTAGGTGGTCAGGCGCGCGCCCTTGTTCTGGTACGGTTCCTTGGCCACCTGCACGATGATCTGCTGGCCGGCGGTGAGCAGCTTGGTGATGTCCCGCTCCTTCCACGCCTCCTTGGCGTCTTCGCTGACCACCTCGTCGATGTCGGCGGTGTTCGGGCGGACGTCCTTGAGGTAGAGGAAGGCGTTCTTCTCGAAGCCGATATCGACGAAGGCGGCCTGCATGGACGGGATGAGGTCCATGACGGTGCCGAGGTAGATGTTGCCCAGCAGCCGGCTGTCCCGCCCGCGTTCGACGTACAGTTCGCAGACCTGATCATTTTCCAGCAACCCGACAACGATAAGCCCGTCAGCCGAGCTGATGATGATGCTTTTCTTCATCCCTGCCTCTCGTCGGTGAACTGCATTTCTGTGCGGGTGAATTCTACAATATTTCCCGGGGTGACGCCAGCCGCAGCGACGAACTCGCCGGCGCGGAGCGCCCCGGTGACCCGGGTGCGCAGGGTAAAGGTGAGGATGAGCCGGCCGGCGGCGTCGCTTTCCGCGCGGGAGGCGAGGACGTCGTCGGCCAGGGCGAAGACGCGGGTCTTCCCCTCGCGCACCCGGGAAACGGCGGGATGCGCGGCGAGCGCGGCCGCCGCCTGCGCCGGGGTGATCGCGGCGGCGACCACCCGGTAGGTGAGGGCGGCCAGGTCGGCGGGAATGGCGGGTTTGCGCGGTTCGGGCAGGGCGGTCACGGTGTGGATGGCCAGCCCGGCCGGCAGCTGCGGGGCGAGGGTATCCTGCACCGTGGCCGCGGCCAGCGGCGCCGTGAGCCGGAGGTGCAGGATCTCAACTTCGCTGGTGATGCCGAGTTCGAGCGGCATGAGAATGGAAAGGCGCGGCTGCGGATTGAACCCCTCGCTGAAGGCGAGCGGCAGGCGGCTGCGGCGCAGCGCGTAGAGCCAGACCGTCTGCAGGTCGAGATGCGACAGCCAGTGCAGGGGCGGCCGTTTGGCGAAGACGATGCGGTACCAGGTCATGAGGCCACCTCCGCCAGGGCGCGGTCATAATCGCGGCGCAGCAGCGCCGGGTCGGCGCCGTAATCGAGCACCGCCCAGGGGGGGGGCGCCTGCGGATCGAGCGGCCGGCAGGCGAGCGCGGTCAGGTCGAGCCCGCATGCCGTTGCCGCCGCCTGCCAGCGGCTGAACACGAAATGCTCGTCCCAGCTGTCGAGCCGCGCGCCCTGCCGCCAGGCGGCGAGCGCCAGCTGCGCCGCGTCGCCGGCGCCGCGCGCGAGCACCGCCTCGAGCAGCGAACGGTTGAGATCGGGCTTGCTCAGCCGCACGCGGCGCGGGAGCGCGGCGCGCAGGGCGCGCAGCCCGTCGGCCAGCGGCGCAGGATCGGCGAACCCGCACCACTGGAATGGGGTATGCGCCTTGGGGACAAACGGGCTGACGGTGAGATGGTATTCGAGCTGGCGCGGCAGCGCGCGCACGAGCCGGGCGATCGCGGCGAGGTCGTCGGGCGTTTCGGTCGGCAGTCCGCACATGAAATACAGTTTTACCTGGCGCCAGCCGGCGGCGGCGGCGGCCTGGCAGA
>CAZFBR010000195.1:0-6649 GCA_964517215.1 uncultured bacterium | reverse complement strand
CGACGCCGGCGCCGCCGAACAAACCCACTTTGCCGCCGCGGACCAGCGGGACGAGCACGTCGATGGCCTTGATGCCGATGGTGAAGATCTCCGCGATGGTTATCTGCTCCGCCAGGAGGAGCGGGATGCGATGGATGGAACGGCATTCGCCGGCGGCCAGCGGCTCGCCGCGGTCGATCGTGTCGCCGAAGACATTGAACATGCGCCCGAGCAGCTGGCGGCCGACCGGGACCATGGCCGGGCGGCCGGTGGCGATGACCGGACTGCCGCGCGCCAGACCGTGGGTCGGGGTGAGTGCGATGCCGCGCACGGTATGCGCGTCGAGCTGGCAGCTCACTTCGATGACGATGCCGTTGCCGTCGCCCGCGGTGAGGATGGTGTGGATGGCGGGTGGCTGGCCGGCAAAGGCGATATCGACCACGCTGCTGCGCACGGCGGTGACTGTTCCGCCGCCGCTGACTGCCGGCGCGGTGGTCACAGGTTACCCGACCGGATGATGAGGATGAGCAGCCAGATGCCGAACAGCATCGCAATCAGGTAGCCGACCAGACCGAACCACGGGTAGGCGGCGCCGCCGGCAGCGACGAGGAGCGACGAGCCGACGATGAGCGCGGCGATGATCAGGGCGAAGGCCACGCGGTTGCTGGCGTGGTCGAGCGACGCGGTGAGCTGCTCCAGGTTGCGATGGCGGAAATCGAGCGAGAGCCGGCCGTGCTGCAGTTTGGTGAGGATCTGGCGCAGGTCGTGCGGCAGCGCGGCGGTCAGGCGGGTGAATTCGCGCAGGGTGCGGAAGAGCAGATCGACCGCCCGCGCGGTGCTGTAGCGTTCCAGCAGCAGGTCGCGCAGGTGGGGGCGCACCGCCGCGACCACATTCAGCTCGGGATCGAGCGCGCGACCGACCGCCTCAATGGTGAGCAGGCACTTGACCATCAGGGCGAGCGTGGCGGGAAGGCGCAGGCGATAGGTGAGCGCCAGGGCAATCAGCTGCTGCAGCGCCGCGCCCGTGCGCAGGTCGCTGAGCTGCTCGGAATAGTAATCGTCGACCGTATCGGCAATGTCGCGGACCAGCCGGGTGCGGTCGATATCCGTCCGGGTTTCGCTCAACTCCAGCACCAGGGTGGCGATCTCCTCGTAATCGCGGCCGAGGACGGCCTCGACCAGGGCGGCGAGCTTGAACTTGAGTTCAGGCAACACGCGCCCGACCATGCCGAAATCGACGAGTGCCAGCCGGCCGTCGGGCAGCACGCGCATATTGCCGGGATGCGGGTCGGCATGGAAATAGCCGTGCACGAAGAGCTGCTTGAGGAAGGCGGTCAGGCCGATGGCGGCGAGGCGCCGGCGCTCTTCCGGGGGCGCGGTGAAGCATTCGGCGAGCGAATGCCCCGGCAGGTAGGCCATGGTCAGCACGCGCGGGGAGGAAAATTCCGGGTAGGGCTGGGGAATGACGAGATCGGGATCGCTGCGGAACTGCGCATGAAAGCGCTTGATGGCGCGCAATTCGATGGTGAAGTCCAGCTCGCGCTGCAGGGTGTAACGGAATTCATCGATGATGCGGGTGGGTTGGTAGTGATGGACTTCGGGGATATGCTCTTCGAGCAGCCGGGCGAGGAAGGTGAGGAGATCGAGGTCGGCCCGGATCTGGTCGCGGATATGCGGCCGTTGGATTTTGACCGCCACCGGTGTGCCGTCCGCCAGCACGGCGCGATGCACCTGGGCGAGCGAGGCGGCGGCGACCGGCTCAACGGCGAATTCGCGGAACAAAGCCGCAGGTTCGCGGCCTAACTCGGCTTGCACCACTGCGGCGACTGCGGCGAAGGGGAGGGGCGGCACCCGGTCCTGCAACTTGGCGAATTCCTCAAGGTACTCCGGGGCGACGAGATCGGGCCGGGTCGAAAGGACCTGCCCGAACTTGATGAAGGTGGGACCGAGCTGCTCCAGCACCCGGCGCAGTCGCAGCGGGGTTGGACACGGCTCACCGCTGGGCGCTGACTCCCGTTTCAGGACGGCCGGGACGGGGATGCCGGTGCGTTCGACCAGTTCGCCGAACCCGTGGCGCAACAGCAGCGCGAGGATCTCCCGCGAACGGGCGAGGGCCTGAAACGGATGCGGGATCATTTGCTTTGCTCGAGTTTTTCCACCCTTCGTTCGAGCGCGGCCAGTTCGCTTTTTCGCGCGACATCCATCTTGCTGAGCGCTTCCGCCACCGCCTCGCTGACCCGGCGGGCAATGTCGTCTTTCTGCTTCTCGCCCTCGTCGACCAGGTTCTGCACGATCTTCCGCCCCTGATCTTCGGTCAATTCACCCCGCTTAACGAGTTCGCCCACCACTTCCTCAACCTTCTTGTGCGTGAGTGATACCGCGCCGATACTGGCCAGCACCGCCTTCTTCAGCATGTCCATCATACGAAACACCTCCCTTTCGTGTGATGCCGGATGGTGGCCGGCCGCTGCCGGCTCATTGATTCCACGCATGATGCCGGCGGTCAAGCTGATGGCGCCGGTCCAGTTTGCTGCCTTCGGCCAGTGACGGAGTGACCCGCCGACGGTGCAGGCGCAGCCAGGGCATGGCCGCGGCGAGCAGCAAACCGCCGGCGGTGCCGGCAAGCTGCAGGCGGCCAAACGCCATGCCATCACCCAACCCGATAAGATCAGCGGTAACGGAGAGCAGAGCACCAGCAAGGACGGTGACGATAAGTGTGGTTCTCATCGTGACACCTCCACCATGCATATACCAGCCAACTGGCGAGACCAGCCGGCGGGGTCAATACAATTATACCCCAACTTTGGCTAAAGTCAATGGATTATTATTCTGCTGAGACCGCCGCCCGCAAAAACCGAGCGAAAATGCCCGGCCGGTCAGCTCGTCGCTTTGGGCAGCTTACTGCCGTTGAACGAGTAGCGCCCGGCTGGCATTACTTTGTGCGCCCGCAGCGGCGCGAAGCTGGGCGATGATTTCTGTGCTTCACGGAAATCTCGCCCTAATAGGTGAGATCGCTGAATTCTCTTGCTGCTGCTGCATCGTGGCCAATTTTCATCACGATTTTTGCATGAATCAGCGCATCTGTGATTAGGATCACCCCGGGAGTAACCGAATAGTAGCTGTCCTCAATAACAAACTCATTTGCAGCCAATGTATAGCATTCCGAATTGTTTGTTCCGGTCCACCCCGGGCCGCCTAACCTGAATACTCGAGCGCCCACTCCATCATAAGCAGGCAAGGATATGGCAAGAGTATCTCCCGGAATATTGACAATTTTAACTATAGTGTAGCGAGGGCCATACCCTCCGAGACACGCACCAAGTCGGCCGGAACTCAATGCCTCATTCCAGTCGAATAATATACAATCCCCCGGACGAATTTGGCTGGTATCGCCATTGATAATCACGATATCCCCGGGAATATAACCACAACCTCGATTATCAAGTAACAGTGTCGTTTCTCCGGCCAGCAGCTCCCGCATTGGACTGGATTCGATCTGTTCGGGTTCTGGCGGATGCTTAATATCGTGGTATATGTTTTCAAGGTTCATCGGTCCGATAAGGATAGCTGCGGCGCAAAGAATCACCAGTATAATTCCCAGGCAATAAACTGCATTGATAATTCCGAATTGTGAGTGCAGTTTTCTGACCCGAAAAAGCAGCCACAGTGTCATCGCGCAAATAACGATAACGCGACCGCCATTCAGAATGCTATGTTCCATATCAATATTCCATCCTTATCTTTTGGCCTGACAATTAGTGCACAGCGGGCGCTGCCACTTGCGCCCGCTGCGACGAAAAAAACAGGTTATCTGTTTTTCCAATAACCTGGATCGCGATGCAGATGCATGACTGCTATGATGACAATCTTGCCCGGTCGTCTGCGAAAGAGAACACCAAAAGGAAAGGTCCTGGTGAGGCAACGACGGACATTGGGTTCGACGATTTGATATAAGCCGGGATTCGCTACAATGCGATTGACTGCGTCTTGCACTGACATCAGAAAACGTTTGCCGAGGCCGGTTTGCTGCCCTTCGTAATATCGGGCGGCTGCCGTCAATTCAGCTGCGGCAGCCGGATGAAACCTGACCGCGCTCATGTGAGGGATGCATACGCCTTGACAAATACGGCATCTGCGGAGCGGAGCTTTGCCGCGCCGCGATCCATTTCGGCACAACGCCGCTGGACTTCCTTTTTCCATTGTGCCGACAAAGGGGGAGCGGCAGACGCATCAAGGCTTTCGATCAGTTTTTGCGCCACGAACGCGCGCAATTCCGGCGGTAGTCCCATTGCTTCCGCCATGATCTTTTTTGCCGTTGTTCCCATGAATATCCTCCCCTGTCGAGGTACGATCAAATATCGCGGCAACCGCATACTACCACAACGCCCGACATAGAGCAACGTATGCCGTCATTCGTCAATCCGCAACGGTTCATATCTGATCTGGTATTCTCTGCGAGCGATGAGCGTTCGGCGGGCGCTGCTTTGCCGGCGCCCGCAGCGGCGTGAAGCTGCCTGCCCTTATCCACATTCTGCTTGCTACGATATGATGCAGCTGCCGATGGCAACCATGCGCCAGCATCCTTCGATTCGCTGCAGATAGACAACTACGGAACCACCGGACAGCCCGCTCCCGGGAAAGATCACTCGTGCTCCCGCATAATTCCCGATGGTGTGCAGGCCGTGAATTTCGTAACGGTCGATGCCTGCATAGTGACGTTGCCAGAGCGCGGCCAGCTGTCCGTCGCGTAATTCATCGTCGAGACAGCGCGTGATATCAGCAGCGTCAGCAGCGGCAGTTGGCGAGGGCTGCGGTTGAAGCCGATACAGCAGGTCGATGGTCGCGCGCAGGACCGGTATCGGCGTGTCACCGTGCGCCACGGCACTGTCCGTTATCGCCAGCAATGTCATCAGGGCCGTGCTGTCGCCAACTTCCGCAACCCGCTGATACTGTCCTTGCGCCAACAACCACGGCACTTGTTCCAAGCCGGCGAACTCGACCATTCGGTCGTGCACATCGCGCTTTACGTCGGCTTCGAGATGGCGGACATGACCGTCAATGCGGTCGGTGGCATTCTGCAGGGCGGCAAATACGCCCTCGGTATGCAATTCCTGCGGGTCTATCATTGCCAGTCGACCGACCCCTTCCTCAATTTGGCTCATATCGCCATCGGTGACAAGATTCATCGCCTGGTTGTATTCTGCTGCCTGCCGCTGCAGGTCGGCCAGCCGCCGCATGGTGAACCGGTGTGTGAAGTCACGCACAAATTCATCTTCATCTTGCGTGGCGTCACGCACATGGGCCGGCGCACGACCATGATAGTGCATATGCCGGAACATCAACATCGCCAGATTGTTTCGCCGGTAGGCAGTACAGTATTCGCGAATATAGGCGTTCCACTCTTCGCGGGTCGGGCAGTCAACCATTTCCTTCGCGAAATTGGAGTTCACAACGTCAAAGGACCGGGCTGTTTCTGCGCTGGGAAATTCGTACATTTCGACGGTTGACAGTGCTTCATGATGGCCGCGGGTTAGATTGAATGTGGTCATTGTCACGCCGCTGTCGTATGGCAATATCCCGATATCCTCCAACTGATAGCCACGCAGTCGCAAATATTCACACATAGCCGACATCGCATAGGTTTCACCATCAGTCTCTTGTGAAAGTACTACAGTCGTATATGCAGCGCGCTCATCAGCCAAGCCACGGATCCCGGGTTCGCCGACTGCCGGACCTGCCAGCAAAGCCTGAACAGTTGTCAGGAGCAACCACGTCACGACTACGGGATATTTTGACCTCACAGAATTCAAATTCTTATCTCCTGATGCATATTCATTCATGCTCATTTATACTGGTCAACGATTAGCGCGCAGCGGGCGCTGTTGTTTTTGCGCCCGCTGCCGCGCGAAGATAGGCGGTTTCGCATATCAGATATTTGCCGCCTCGACTGAATATACTTCGATGCTCGTGAAATTATCAGCTTTTTCAGTCCAGTCAAAACTCAGGTAGTATCGCAAATATTCCAATGTTTCTTCGTTAGAATTAAACAAGCCATTTCTGTTTAGTCTGCAAAAGTAATCCTTGAACAAGATGCCTTCGGGGTCTGTACCGTGCCATCGAGGAATAAATAAGGCATCACATATGCAGCTAAAATGGTCGGACACAAAATATGCAGCATCGCAGCCAAGAAACTGCGCAATTGAGGGCGACTCCGTTCCGTCCTTGAATTCTTTGGCGAATACAATTTCATAATCAGCCTGCATATCTTCTAACGCATCCCAAACGGCCAGTATTTCCTCTGAAGTTGTAACCCATCCATCTTCCCGATTGTTCGTTAATTCAATCTTGTTCAGCAAGTTCGTCGCCGCATTAGCTTCAGAAGGAGTTCCAGCTTCGGTGAAAATACGAGCTTCTTCAAACAAAAGTGCTCGTAAAGGTTCACGGTCTATGCCACGATATTTAGGCATGCCTTGAGGTGGTACAGGTCGATTTCTGTGAGGTATTCTATAAATCGGACTGGTGTTTTTAGGATTATCGTTGTACCTGCCGCCCCGCAAAGCGGCATCGTAAAGAACATCGAACCGTTTAACGATAATATATCCTGATGCCATTTTAGGCGTTGTCCCTGTCGATGTTGAAAAGCAGTAGCGGTCTCTGTGCTTCGAATCCT
>CAZFBR010000194.1:0-6674 GCA_964517215.1 uncultured bacterium | reverse complement strand
GCGACGCCGGTGGCGCCGTTCCCGCCCACCCCTCCAGGGAGCGGATCAGTACCCCTCTCCCGCAGTCAGCGGAAGGGTTGCGCTCTTCCGCCGGAAGAGGACGTGTTTCCCTCTCCCGCCGGGAGAGGACGCCGCGCAGCGGCAGGTGAGGGGATAGCACATGATCATCGCGCGGGTTATCGGCACGGTCACCAGCACCCACAAGGAAGCGCGCTATCGCGGGGTCAAGCTGCTCACCGTGCAGCCGCTGACCTTCGACCGCAAAGAGACCGGCAAGCCGATGATCGCCGCCGACAATATGGGCGCAGGTCCGGGCGATATCGTCCTGCTCGCCCGCGGCCGCGAGGCAACGTTTCCCTGGGGCAAGGATGCCGCCTCGATCGATCGCGGCGTGGTGGGGATTGTTGACGACATTGATTACCGGCCGGAGGCGTAGATGACCGCTGCCGCGCTGGCGCTGCTGCTGTTCGCCGCAGCGCTGCTCCCGTTGTTCGCGGCCGGCGCCGCTGATGACGGCGAGGGTGATGACGTCTTTTTTGACGACGAGGAGGATGATGGTGAATAACCTGTTCCGCATCTGCGGCTGTCTGCTGCTCCTGGGTGCGCTGCTGGCCGGCTGCCAGCCCGCGGTGCGCAGCGAGTCGGTCGTCACCTTCACCATCCTGCACCAGAACGATGTGCACGGTGCCATCCTCCCCGCGACCGTCGCGCTCCCCGACGGCACCACGCGCCAGCAGGGGGGCATGGTGACCCTGTCGCGCTACCTGACCATGTATCGCGCCGCCAATCCCGGGCGCACGCTCTTCTTTAACGCCGGCGACTGGTTTCAGGGCACCCCGGAAGGGAACGAAAGCAGGGGCGAGTCGATGGTCGACCTGTTCAACACCCTGCGCCTCGACGCCGCCGCGCCCGGCAACCACGAATTCGATTTCGGCGCCGATAATTTCGCCCGGCTGGCACGGCAGGCCTGCTTCCCGGTGCTGGCAAGCAATCTGGAAAGCGCCCGCACCGGCCAGCGCCCGGAGTTTTTGCCGGTCGATTACTGGCAGAAAGACATTGACGGCGTGCGCCTCATCGCCTTCGGTCTGCTCACCCATGAAGCGGCCACCACCACCTCGGGCGACCTGCGCCGCAGCTACCGCGTGACCGACGAGGTGGCCGCCACGCGGCTCGCCGTCGCCGCGCTGCGCGGCAAGTGCGATATCCTCATCTGTCTGTCCCATGCCGGCGTCGATATCGACAAGGAACTGGCCCGCCAGTTCCCCGAGCTCGACCTGGTCATCGGCGGGCACAGCCACACCATGCTCGATACGCCGTATGTCGAGCCGGCCAGCGGCGTCACGGTGGCGCAGGCGGGCGGCAAGGGCGCCATGCTCGGCAAGCTCGACCTGCAGTTCGACCGGACCAGCCGCCGCATCGTCGGCATCGCCGGCGAGCTGGTGCCGCTGGTCGCCGACCTGCCCGGGCTCCCCGCGGCCGATCCGTTCCTGGTTGCCCGGGTCAACCGCTGGACCGAGCCGGTCGCCAACCAGATGGCGCAGATTTACGGGCGCACCACCGTCGCGCTCACCCGCAGCAATCTGGCCGCGGCACCCGCGTCGTCGCTGCTCGGCAACTGGCTCTGCGACATCATGCGCGCGAAAACCGGCGCCCAGATCGCCTTCCATAACCGCGCCGGGATCCGCGCCGACATTCCCGCCGGGCCGATCACCGAGCGCCACCTGTATGAGGTCTCGCCGTTCGGCAACAAGCTGGCGGTGCTGCGCCTCACCGGCGAGCAGGTTCGCGCGGTCGTAACCCATGCGCTCAGCAATCCGCGCCTCTTCCTTGATGTTTCCGGCCTGACCGTCACCGTGGCGCCAGGCGAGGCGCCCGATGCGTTCACGGTGCGCGGGATGACGGTCAGCGGCCGGGCGCTGCAGGACCGTCAGGTCTATACGGTGGTGACCAACGATTTTCTCGCCGATGGCGGCGACGGGTTTGACATGTTCCGGGCCGGCAGTCGCCGAGGGCCGGGCACGTACCAGCTGCTGGAAGTAAGCCGCAGCGCGGTGCGGGCGGTGCCGGCGGTGACGCCGGCGAACGACAACCGGTTTGTGCGCGCGGCGCAGTAGGTGCGCCCGCACGCGCGCAACGGCGAACAACGGATTTGACCGGTCATGATTAACCGCCGGCGCGGGCTGCTGGCCGGTGCTGCGGTTGTCCTGATCGTGGCCGTGGCCGCGCTCTTCTGGCGGCTGCATGGCGCCGGCGAGACGACGCCGCCGCCACCGGTAATGGTGCCGGTGACAACAACCGATACCGCAGGGCAGGCGGCAACGGATATTCCGCTGCCGCCGCTGGACGGGGAGCTCTACTGATGCTGGTGGCGAAAGTCAAAGGGAATATCGTCTGTACGCGCAAGAGCGAGAAGCTCGTCGGGCACAAGCTGCTCATCCTGCAACCGGTGGGCCGGGGAGGGAAGGCACAGGGTTCGCCGTTCCTCGGCATCGACGCGGTGCAGGCGGGGGTCGGCGATCTGGTTCTGGTCGCCCGCCACGGGTCGGCGGTCAAGGTCATCCTCAACGACAATGTGCCGGCCAATGCCATCGTCGTCGGGCATATTGACCAGATCTACTACGGCGACGAAACGACACCGGCACCGCTGCCGCAATCGGGCAAGGCCGGGCGGGGCAAAAAGAGCAGATAGCCGGGCGGATATCCGAATGACCGGCCGCACGAAATAGACGAACAGCACGCAGGCGCGCCTGCGACATGGAGGATAGCGATGGACGACAAACTCATACAGGAAATCACGCGCGAGGTGGTCAAGCGGCTGGGCAGCGGCGGCGGCAGTGCGAAAGCCGCACCGGTCTCCGCCGGCGGCCGGATCGTTGCGGTCTTCACCGGAGGCGACCAGAACCTCGACGCCGCCTTCGCCCAGGTGCGGGCGCTCAAGGACGGCGGGGCGGAGATCATTCTCATTCTCTCGCCCGCGGCGGACAAGATCATCGGCGCCGACCGCATTCGCCGCGAAACGGGCGCGAGCAAGGTGATCGCCAGCTGGCGCGAGCTGGGCGACATGCGCGCCCTGCTGCGCGAGGTGAACGGCATCGTCGCGCCGGTCATTACCCTCAACACCCTCGCCAAGGTCGTCACCCTTGAGGGTGACAACCTGGTGGCGAATGTCATTATTCAGGCGCTGCTGCGCGGCAAGCCCGTGGTCATGGCCAGCGATTCGATCATCTGCTGCGAGGCGACCAATCCGCCGGCCGGCGTCCGCGCCAAGCTCGACGCCCTGTACCGCGAGGCCGCGCAGCTCGGTATTGCCATTGTCCCGGCGGCGCAGCTGGCCGCGACGTATGCGGCGGGCGGCCGCCCGGCAGCGGGGAGCGCGTCAGTTGCGGCGCCGGCAGCCGGCGGCACCACGATCACCGTCTGCTCCGGCGATGCGGCCTCCTGTTCCGCCTGCGGCAAGTGCGTCGTCAACCTGCCGCAGCGCGTCGATTCCGCCATCAGCGCGGGTGCCAGCCGCATCGGCGCCGGTCTGGGCACCGGCAGCGGCGTCACCCAGAACATGGCCCGTTACATCGACCATACCCTGCTCAAGGCCACGGCCACGCGCGAGGAAGTGCTGAAACTGTGCGCGGAAGCGAAACAGTACACCTTCGCCTCCGTCTGCGTCAATACCCACTGGGTGAAGCTCTGCGCGGAGCAGCTCGCCGGCACGCCGGTCAAGGTCTGCACCGTGGTCGGGTTCCCGCTCGGCGCCATGTCCATCGCCGGCAAGGCGGCGGAGACCATGGCCGCGATTGCCGACGGTGCCGGTGAAATCGACATGGTGCTCAATATCGGTGCACTCAAGTCGGGCGACCTCGCCACGGTCAAGCAGGATATCGCCGCAGTGGTACAGGCGGCGCAGGGGCGCGTCACCAAGGTCATTTTGGAAACCTCGCTGCTCACCGACAAGGAAAAGGTCATCGCCTGCCAGCTCTCCAAGGAGGCGGGCGCGCATTTCGTCAAAACCTCCACGGGCTTCAGCACGGGCGGGGCGACCATCGCCGATATCGCGCTCATGCGCCAGACTGTCGGCCCGGAGATGGGGGTCAAGGCCTCGGGCGGCGTGCGCGACCGCGAGGGCGCGGAAGACATGATCCGCGCCGGCGCCACGCGCATCGGCGCCAGCGCCTCGATTGCCATCGTGCAGGGCAAGCCGGCCACCGGCAGCGGCTACTAAGCTCGCATTCTTGCAGCCCCGCGGCGGTCTTCCGTCGCGGGGCTTTTTGTCGCCGCCGATGCCGCCGCTTGCAGCCACGGCAATGGCACGGGGCGCGGCATCATCATCCACCGTTGGGCCTCACAGCTGCTCAACCCGGTGCAGCCGGGTTGCAGACTAACCGCCGGTGTGTTTTACCATCGCTTCGTAGAATGCGCGTGGCGTGACAATGAAAACCCCGCGATATTCGGCAAGGTCGAGCAGATGTCCGTCGCCGGTGATGAGATATTGTGTCTGTGCAGCGACAGCGGTACCGAGAACCGGCAAATCTTTTTCGTCAGCACAATCACCAACCGGGACAATTATTGGCTGCACAATTTCAACCGCACCAGAGAGGCGGTAATCGTTGGCAATCCGCTGCATATCGTATTCGGAGTATCGCTTGCTTCTCTTTTGGCAGGCGCTGTTATCCATTGCAGCACAATAAAGCGGCAGCGTCAAGAAAATCGTCTGACATCAGGCAGTTGTCTGACCTGACCACCAGATGGCCGCGCAATAATCAACAACAATCAGCGACCATAGACATCCTTGCGGTTGCCGATAACGTGAACGATCACCTGTTGGCCAGAAATCCGGTAGATCACCCGGTAGTCGCCCACACGAATCCGCCAATATCCCCGCAACGTGCCGGCGAGTGCCTCCCCGCACATTTCAGGGTGGTCCGACAGGCGGTGTTCCATTGCCCGCCTGATGCGCTCCCGAATATTTGCCGGCAATACCGCCAGCGCATCCATTGCCGGAGCAAGCATGATTATCTGCATTGCCGGCGTCGCGCTATTTCCTTGTCCAAATCAGCCAGCGCTATCGGCGGGCGCGGGTCTCTTTCCGCTTCATCTGCCAACCGTGCCCATTCGATATCCTCGTCCAGTTCGATCGCCCGATCCATGAGCGACCGTGCAACTGACGCCACACTCACACCTTCCTGTTTTGCCCGCTTGGTCAGAACAGCATGAACAGTCTTTGACACCGGCACTAAAACTCTCGGTAACGTGGTTGGCATCGTACGCCTCCTACCATAAGTGTATCACAAGTGTATCACTTTGTCAATAGGCCCGCAGTACTACTGCACTGGTAGAGAATTGCCCGCGACAGCGATGCGTTCGAATCCTGCGCTAAACTGCGAAGAATCGTTTGCAATTAGAGCTGACTGTGGATTCTGCGGATTCTGAAAACTACGATGGGTCGTACTGGAAAAATTCACTGCCTTGCCGGCACGAGCTGTGCGCTTGCAATAATACCAACACGGTTGATGGCGTCGCTCACACAGAATTCGCTTGCGACCTGCCGGCGAACCCAAGCAAAAAGCCCCGCCGGGGAGATCCCGGCGGGGCGTGCTGAAGGTTAGCTTAGAACTGCAGACCCAACTGCAGCGCGTAAATGTCGTCGAACGGGTCTTCACACGGATTGATCCGGTAGGTGTTGACTGCCGCAGCCACCAGGGCGGGATCGTAATTGTTCAGGTAATTGAGGTCGGTATTAACCCGGCTGTATTCGGCATTGAGCTGTGCCGAGCCGGCGAACTTGTACCCGAGCGCAAAGCTGATCTTGCTCTCGCGCGACAGACCGGCCGCCAGTTCCGCCTCGAAGTTCTTCGGGTCGATCACGCTGTAGCGCACGCCGAATTCCCAGTCCGCCACGCCGAGATAGGTGGCCTTGAGGATGTATTCGTTGACCCGGTTGGCCGTGAGCTGGGTGCGCGGCGCATTGCCGAGCAGGCCCGCATCGCCTTCCAGCGCCATTTGGTCGTGGCGGGTGGTGGCGTATTCGCCGGAGACCCGGAAGACATTGTTCATCTCGTAGCCCGCATTGAGATCATACGCCGTGGCGCGCGACCGCTGGACGCTGACCCCGTTGATCATGTTGGTGTTGGTAAAATCGCCTAACGCATACGCGCCACCGACAAACACCCCCGTGAACGGCTTGAACTTGAGGTTGAGAATACCCTGCTTGGCATCATTGTTGTCGGGTTGCGCCGTGGTGGCGCTCGCCGCCACCATGCCGGCGCTGTCGGCCACTGTGCGCACCACCCCGTTGCCGGTGTACAGCTTATACTCCAGCGCATTGTCGAACAGCGAACCGTAGGCCATGGCGCCAATATCGTAATTCGCATTCAACGCGCCACCCACATTCTGGGTGTATTCGCTGATGAAGATTTCACGCACCTTTTCCGTCGGGCGCACCGTGCCCTCATGGCCGAACGGAATCGGAAAACGGCCAATGCGGAAATTCAGTTCCGTCATCGGCATATAGGCAAGCCAGATATGACGCGCGGCCAGATTCAGATTGGCACTGTTCGAGGTAAAGCGGGCATAGGCCTTGATCTCATCCGACATCGGGCAATCAAACGCCATACAGAAGTTATAATCCGCAGTCGCATGCGCGGTCAGGCCGTTGCCCATCATGTTATTCCCCATCAGGA
>CAZFBR010000193.1:0-6684 GCA_964517215.1 uncultured bacterium | reverse complement strand
GCCCCGATAGTCGAGCCCGTTGCGCGCGCAGCACTGGGCCAGCGTGCGCGCGGGGTGCAGGGTCGCATCGGCATTGCCTTCGAGAATGTAGTGCCGGCCCGCGTCATCAACGCGCAGATCGAACGTCGCGTAATCGAGCGGCATGAGCAGTTCATACAGGCGGCGGCAATCCGCCATGAGCGCGGCATATTCCGGGGCGCTGGCGTCACGGGCTGCCTTGCCAAGCACGCCCTCCTTCTTCACGCCGTACGCGAGAAAGGCGTCGCCCAGCGGGCTGCCATCGGCGCGCACGTCTTCGATCAGCCCCTGCCAGCGCTGGCCGCGGTCGCCAATCATGCCCGCCTTGAACTCACGCCCGGCGATGAATTCCTCGACGATCAGCGGCAGCCGATACTGCTCCAGCAGCAGCATGGCGCGCGCGCGCAGTTCATGCTCGTTTTTCACCTTCGCGCCTGCCGGCACGGCAATGGACGAACCCTCGTAGGCGGGCTTGACGATGCGCGGCCAGCGCAGGTCGGGCATGGCATCGAGGGCGGCGGGGGTATCGACATACGCCCATGCGGGGGTCGGGATCCCCAGCTTGTCCATGAGCGCCTTCTGCAGCGGTTTGTGCTGGCTGACCATCTTCCCGCAGGGGTCGGCGCCCCAGTACGGGATCCCCGTCAGTTCAAAGAGCGCGGGCCCCAGGGCAAGGCGGAAGCGCGAGACAAAACCAACCGACAGATTGACGATGAAATCGATGCGCGCGCGCCACTGGTCGTGCGTGGCCAGCGCCTGCGCCGGGGTCCCCAGCAGTTCAACCGCATACCCCAGCGCGGTCAGCGCCTGCGTGATCGCGGCAAGCTCCTCCGGCTCGCGGTAATGGTAGAGCCGCTCCAGATCAAGCGCATGCCCGGCGGCATACGCCTCCGCATCGGCGCGGGTCTCCAGCACCAGGCCAAGGGTGCGCACCATCTTCATTTCGCATGCTCCGGCTGGTAGGTCTCCACGCGCGACCAGGTGATGGTCCCCTCGCCCGACGGGGTGGTGGCGGTGCGCACGGTCTGCACCTTCCACCCCGGCCGGCCATTCTTCACCGCCGACGGCAGCTCCGCCATTATCGTGCTGGCGATATGCACGGTTACCGGCAGCGGGACCGGCGAGCGGAGCTGGGCTGCAAGTTCCGTGCCGGCGTCATTCACCCGCAGGTGCAGGGCCGCGTCGGCAGTATGGTTGCTGGCGAATTTGATGTCGCGGCGGGCATAGACGTAGGCGGCGTCGCGCCCCAGCGGCACGAGCCGCTGCTCGCCCCAGATGTCGGTGCTGTGCGGATACTTCTGCAGGATGGTGAAATTGGCCAGCAGCGCCACATTGAACAGCGCGGTCGAGATCTGGCAGAGCCCGCCCCCCACGGCGGACTGCAAATGCCCGCCGACAATGATCGGGCCCATCTTGAACCCGCGCGCTGCGGTCGCCTCGCCCACAATATGCTGCATGGAAAGAATGTCGCCCGGGCGCAGCAGCAGCCCGTCGAGCATGGTGCAGCACAGGCGCATATTGGCGATCCGCTGCTGATTGACGTCGCCCAGCTCCGGACGCTGGCGGATGGGGGTGGGATAATCGGCAATGACTGACCAGCCCGCGGTGTCGGGGGCGCGGCGGTCGGGCGGCACAAATCGCTTCAGCCAGCCGCGGGCGGCGCTGTGCATCTCATCGAGCAGGAAGCGGGCGCGTTTCAGCTTGATCGTCGGCTTATTCGGTGACATCAGGATACCTCACCCAGCGGCCGCGCCAGTTGCGGAAACGAACCATTGGCCGGCCGTGTCGATCGCAGTAATACTGGAATTCATCCGTGCCGGACGCTGCCAGCGGGATATCATGCTTCCCGCCGGGATGAAAGAGCGTGTAGCGGGGGAAGGCGGGCCCCGGCACGCGGCGCCGCAACTCCCGCAGGATGGCCGCGCCCCGGCGGATGCCGACACCCAGTACCTCGCGGCCCAGGGTATAGGGCGCGTAATGGAACAGGTAATAGGGGGTAATGCGGCGGGCATAGAGCGCCAGCAGCAGTTTTTCGAGGATGGGGACACGGTCGTTGATCCCGCGCAGCAGCGGCGACCGCCAGAGGATCAGCGGGCGGTGACCGGCGGCATCGAGACGGTCGAGGGCGGCGTCAGCGTCCGGGGTCAGTTCTCGCGGATGGGCGAGATGGATCTCGAGCGCGGTCACGCGATAGCGCGCCAGCAGGCGGGCCAGGCCGGCGTCCAGCCGGAACGGATTGGCGGTCAGGACGCGGGTATTGAGCCGGATCGTGCGCACCGACGGGATGGCGCGCAGCTCGTGCAGGATCCGCGCCAGTCGGTCGTTGTCGAGCAGCAGCGGCTCCCCGCCGGAAAGGAGCACATCGCTGACCTCGCGGTGCGCGCGCAGATACCGCAGGGTGGCCGGCCAGTCGGCGCGGCTGCCGCGTCGGTCGGCGGGTGCGCTGCGATCAATGACCCGCGCGGTCAGATAGCAGTAATTGCACTGGGCAAAGCAGGACGCGGTCAGGCGAATGATGGCGCGGCCGGGATACTTGTGCTGCAGGATGCGGGTCGGGAATTCCGGTGCGCATTCCCAGTTTTCATGGCGGCGGTCGTAGTGGAAATCGCCGGCCCACTCGGCGGGGCGCAGGAAGCGATACTGCCGCCAGACGGGATCGTCCGGCCGCGGGCCGCCGCGGGCGGTGCGTTCGACCAGCGCGAGGGTGTACGGGGTAATGGCGAAATGAAAGCGGTCGGCATACGCCGTGCAATCACGCTGTTCCGCTGCAGTTAGTCCGGGGAGAAACGCCGACAATTGTTCGGGGGTGGTGACCCGATGGCGCAGCTGCCAGCGCCAATCGCGCCAACTGCGCGCCGCAACGGTTGGTTGCGTCGGATCAGACGGCATGATCTTTTCCCTCCCCGCAGCACTATGCCAAACGCCGTTCTGCTTGTCAACGCCAGGTTTGACGCGACGCCGGCAATAACCTACCCTGCCAGTATCAGTCGGGAGGTAACCATGAGCACCTGCGTGCGTTGCCACAAGGAATCATCCTTTTTCAGCGGATTCATGACCTTGAAGGGATTCCTCTGCCCGGTATGCCGTGAAATCGACGGTCTCGAAAAGACGCTGGCAAAACCGTTGGCGGCATGCACCGAGTCGGCACACTGGTACGATGCACTGAAGGACCAGCCCGAGCTGCTCGCGCCGGCAGCCCGGCTGGCGGAATTGTCGCCTGAACGCGAGCCGCTGCTCCTCGCGTTGGCGGAACTGGTTGTCGACGGAAAATACCCGGAAGCACCCGCCTTCCTCTCCGCCCCACCGCTGCGGCTGGCGGCGCAAACAGCGCGTTTTCAGGGCAGCGGCGAATTGCGTTATGTTCGTGCCATGCTGCATGACGGCAATGCTGAATCGGCCGCCGCGCTGCTTGCCCGACATGAACTGACCCCCAATGACGATGGGCTGGCGCTGCTGCGCGAACTGGGCGCGGCCGGCCGGCGTGCCGACGCACTCGCGCTGGCACTCGGGGTGCGCGGGCTGAAATCGCGCGCGTTGTGCACGCTGATCCTGGCGCTGGCGGAACCGGCCGACGCCGGCCGCATCACTGACTGGCTCGCCACCGCCCGTTTCATGACCACGGAGGAGTGCGCCTGGTTCCTCGCGGAGGCCCGCCGGGACACCGCGCTGTTTCCGCCAGAAGCCTGGGCGGAGCTGCTGGCTGCAGCGCGGAAGCAGCTGGGTTCGGTCGAATCGCTGCATCTGCTGGTCTGTCTCGACGAACGCGACCGCTATGCGGCCCAGTTAACCGCCTGCGGCGAACCGACGGCGGAACTGCTCACCGTCCTCGAACGCATCGCCGAATGTGACGGGTACACCAAGAGCGTCATTGCCTACCTTGAGCAGCATCCGCCTGCCCCCGCGCTCATGCGCCGGGCCAATGCCCTGCTCGACACCCTGGCACGCCACGCGCCGGAACGCGTGGCGGAACTGTTCATCACCGGCGGGCAGTGGCCCAAGGCGCTGGCGCTGTTCGCCCGCGACGGTGCCCTCACCGACGCAGTGGCGCAGCACCTGCGCCCGCGATATGCCCGCGCGCTCGGCGAGGGTGAACAGGGTGCGCTTGCCCGCCTTGCCCGGTCATTGACCGGGCTTGCCGCCGGCAAAATCAGCGATGCCGTGGCCGACCTGATTGCAGTGGCGGGCATGGAACTGGCCCCGGTCTGCCGACGCACAGCGCACGGGCTGCTGGCCCTCCTGACCGCGGCGGAACTCGAAGTCGCCCTCGACCTGGCCCGGCGGTTTGCCATTATTAGCGAACAGCGCAAGGGGCATGGGTATCAGCCGCTGCGTGACGCCGGCGATACCGAACGCCGGGCGCGTGCCCTGCCGCGCGAAGCCAATGCCGCGGTGGTCAATCTGCTGGATGCCGATCCGCAGCCGTTTCCGCTGCTGCTCTGGCCGGACAGCATCGACGAGGCCGGGCGCAGCGGCATCGCGGCGGCGGCGGCCAGTGCCGACGCGCGACTGGCGACGATCGGCGGTGACGCTGCCGCCGGCGAAACTGAAGCGGCGCTGCGCCTGCCGCAGGTGATCAAAACCTTTTTCGCCTGGCTGGACGCCGCCGCCGGCAGCACCCCGCGGTCGGCGGACGGCCTGCGCCCGCTCGAGCGGTCGCTGCTCTTCGGCCTGCTGGCCCAGCGGCTCTATTCGCCCGTCAACCCGAATGCCGATGTGCCGGTGATGACGGGCGACAAGGATCTGGCGATTGCCTGCGCCCTGCGCGCAGTCGCGTTCATGCCGGCCGGGGTGGAACTGACGGTGCTGTCACGCTGGGGAATCTTCCACAAGAACGTTGCCGGCTTCCTGCGCCATCACGGCTTTCTCCCCGAGGGCATGCGCCCGCAACGCGAATGCTGGGCGTCGTGGCTGCGGGCGGCGAAGTTCGAACCCGAAGCCAGAACCCTCGCAGTGGGCACCTTCCTGCCGCTGTTCGATGCCGTGACGCCATGCACCAATGCCGTCCTGTATCAGGCGGACGAGCATGATCCCACACCGCAGAGCGCCTCCGGGATCTGGAAACAATAAAACCGGATCTGGCGTCCGGCAGGTGCTGTTTGCATCGCGCCAGCGGAGCAGCGCTAATAGCGGCACGTACCTGCCGGTTAGCGTTGGATGGCGGCGGCCAAGCGCGCCGGCCAGGAGCGGGCGATGCGGTCGTTGCGCACCACTATGCCGCTGCCCCGCCGGGTAAACCAGTCATCGTCGGAGATGCGCCCTGCCCGGCGCGCTGCGTCATACAGGGCAGTGCCGGGATAGTAGGCAACGGGCGACACCACAATCCCGTCGGGGCGCAGTTCGCGCAGCAGCGCGGCGGTAGCGTCAATATCCGCGGTTTCCTCGCCCGGTGCGCCGGTCATGAGGTAGAGCGTGAACGGCAGTCGGGCCGCATGCGCCGCCGCCGCGGCCGCCCGCACCGCATCGGGCGTCAGGCGTTTGCGATAGGCGGCGAGCAGGCGCGGCGCGGCGGTCTCCAGGCCGAATTGGATATGCTCCAGCCCGGCGGCGCGCAGCTCACGCAGCAAGGCGGTATCCACGCAATCGACTCGCGCCTGACAGCTCCAGCGCCAGCGCGGTTTTATGCGCCTGAGCAGTTCGGCAAAATGCGTCGCCCGTTTGCGCTCAAGCAGAAAATTGTCATCGCGCAGCGAGAATGCACGCAGGCCGAACCGGGTGTGGATAACCCTCAGCTCGGCGATCAGGCTCTCCGGTGACCGGTAGCGCACCTGCCGGTGCCAGAACCCGGGCGAGCAGCAATAGCTGCACTGTTCGGGGCAGCCGCGCGAGCCGATCAGCACGCCAAACTGGCGGGGAGCATCGATGCCGATCATGGTGCCGGCAAACGATGCCGCCAAGGGAAGCCGATCGAGGTCGCACAATCGGGTCGCATCAATGATGCCGCGTGCCGGCCGCTGACCGCCCGCAACAGCCGCGAGCAGCGCGGGCAGCGCCGCTTCCCCTTCGCCGCGCACGATATAATCAAGTTCCGGGCAGCGCGCCAGCAATTGCCCGGCGAGTGCGGCGGCATGCGGGCCGCCGGCGGCAATGATGGTTTCCGGCCGCAGGCGCTTGAGCGCGCGGGCGAGGGCCAGCGTGGCATGCCGGTTATGCGTGAGCAGCGACATGCCGACCAAAACCGGCTGGCGGGCGGCAATGTCTTTTGCCGCGGCGGCAATGGTATGCTGGCAATAATTGGCCAGCACCACCTGCTGCCCCTGCTCTGCCAGCACCGCCGCGAGCACCGGCAGTCCCGCCGGCAGCAGGGTGATGAAACAGTCGCGGCGATCAGCCGCCTCGCAGGTGTAGGCGAGAACGACGCGCGACGCTACCACCATGGCGCGATGAGCAGGACCAGCACGAGCGCCGGCAGCAGATTATTGACCGCAATCGCGCGCAATTCCAGCAGATTGATCCCCAGCCCGAGCACGAGGATGCCGCCCGTAACCGTGAGCTGGTTCAGCACTGACGCCACAAAGAAGTCAGCGCTCCAGGCGGCGAGCAGGGTGAGCGTCCCCTGATACAGCGCCAGGGGAATAACCGCACAGAGGACGCCGACGCCGTAGGTTGCCGCGAGCGCCACCGCGACGATGCCGTCCATGGTCGCCTTGGTCAGCAGCAGGGTATGAT
>CAZFBR010000192.1:0-6702 GCA_964517215.1 uncultured bacterium | reverse complement strand
CGAACCGGTGATGCGCGCGCCCTTGAGCGGCTGCTGCTTCGCGTACTTGGCGCGCACCGACATCAAGCCCGGCATTTCATGTTCGGCAATCTCGATTTCCTTGCGGCCCCACTGCCACAGCCCGAGGTCCTTCACCATATTGTCAGCCTTCTTCATCACGATCTCCTTTGTCGTCGTCCGCGGCCGGTCAGTCGCCCGCCCCGAACGCATTGCGAATATGTTCCACCCGGGCGCGCCCGTCGAGCGGCCCGGTAATCCCCACCACATCAAAGCGGACCGCACCGTCGTGGCCGTGGTCCGCGCACCAGCAGGCGCCGGCGCGCACCAGCCGCGCGCGCTTGCGCGCATCAACCGCGGCCAGCGGGCTGGCCAGCACCACGCCGTCGCGCCACTTCACCTCGACGAACACCACCGCACCGCCGTCGCGGCAGACCAGATCAAGCTCACCCGCCGCGGTGCGCACGTTGCGCGCCACCACCATGACGCCCCGCTGCGCCAGCCACTGTGCCGCAAACTCCTCACCCGCGCGCCCGCGCGGGGCGCTCATAACTCGTCGACCGTCGACACGTCCAGTTCTTCGCGGTCGATCCCGCGGGCGATCATCAGCGACGGTTCCTGCAGCAGGTCAACAATGCGCGCCTCAACCAGCCGCCGCTTGTCCGGATCGAACAGCACCTTCACCGTCGGACGCAGCGGCGTCTTTTCGTTGGCATCAACCACCACGGCATATTCCTTGGTATTGAGCTGCACCAGCGAGCCGATCGGATAGATCGCCATATTGGCGAGGAACACCTTGAGCGCGCGCGGATCAAACCGGCTTTCGCTTTCCTGCAGGATGTTGCGCATGGCGTCGTAGCCCTTGTTCTCGTCGCGCCACGACCGCTTCTTGGTCAGCGCGTCGAACACGTCGGCCACGCTGATCACCCGCGCCAGATCGGCAATCCCCTCGCCCGACATTTTCTGCGGATAGCCGCTCCCGTCAAAGCATTCATGATGCTGCAGCACCGCCGCCTGCACATTGAGCGAAAACACCTTGTACTTGTTGAGGATGCGGTAGCCGTGGATCGGGTGCGTCTTGATCAGGTTGTACTCGCTCTCCTCAAGCTTGCGCTTCTTTTCGCGAATGTGCTTGGGCACCTTGAGCATGCCCACATCGTGCAGCAGGGCGCCAATCGCCAGGTCCTGCATCAGCAGGCGGCTGTAATCAAACCCCGCCCCGATGACCAGCGAGAAGATGCAGACATTGAGCGAATGCGAGAACAGGTAATCGCCCGACCCGCCCTTCTGCAGGGCGCAGCCGACGAAGATATTCTTGTATTTGGGCACTTCCGCGATCAGCGGCTGGACCAGGTCGTCAATGCGCTGCTTGTCCACCGGCAGCCCGGTGCTCAGGGTCTCGATCACCTGCCGCGCCGCGTCGAGCGTCGACGAATAGAGCGCGATGATTTCCTTCTTTTTCTGCGCCAGCACCCGCAGTTCCGTCATGCGGCGGATCTGCTCGAGGCGGGCGTTGTCGCCGCCGGCAGCGGCAGATACCGGCGCCGCGGCCGGCTGCAGCGCCGCCGCCACCGCCGCCGCACTGACCACCGGCGCGCCGTCCAGCAGGTTGCCCTCGGTATGCAGGATTTCGACCTGCCATTTTTCCATGCGCTCGAGGTCGTCGTTGGACAGCTGGACGCCGGCCTGAACGATCAGCTGGCCGTCAGGAAGGTAGAGCGGACGGTCAAAACGCATGCCCGGTCGCAGTTCCGTCCGTTTCAGTTCCTTCATCCGTTCCTCGCTTTCCCCCCGTCGTCAGCCGCCGCCCGGTTCTGCGCATAGACAAAGGCGAGAATTTCCGCCAGCGGCTGATACAGCTCCACCGGTATCAGCGACTCAACCTCCAGCGTGACCAGGACCGCCACCAGATCTGGGTCCTCATGCACAGCCACGCCGGCCGCCAGCGCCCGGCGGATGATTTCCTCCGCCACCGCGCCCCGGCCGCGCGCCAGCACCCGCGGCGCCGGCTCCTTCGCGCGATCGTAGCGCAGCGCCGCCGCCTGTTTCTGCCGATCGCTATCCGTCACGCCTGCACATCCACGCCCGTCTCCGGGGCACCAGCCGCTTCCGCTTCCGGCAGCGCGGTCAGCGTCGCAAAACGCACCACATATTCGCCCAGCGCCGCCAGGGCCTGCTGCAGCGGTTCACCCGCCGCCTGCAGCCGCGCCGCCACCGCCGCGTCAGCACTGCCCACGGTGAATGCCGCCACCCCCACCGCGCCCGGCTGTACCGCGATGCTCAGCGGGCCCAGCACGCTCAACGTCAGGTCCAGCGTCAGGCACGGGCGGGACGCCCGCCGGCCGCGCCCGCCCCGCGCGCGATCATGCACGGTCAGGGTACCTGCCATCGGACCGGCCGCACCGGTAAAGAGCAGCGGCAGCACCGTCGCCGTCTCACCCGTCGCACCGGCGGCATCCGCCACCATGCCCTCAAGCCATTCGGCTGCCACGGCAGCTTCAGGCACTATATCAGTTGATTGTAGCATACTGCTCCGCAAGTCGCCACCGGCAACGGCGGTTGCCTGTTCCAGTTGCTGCTCATTGGTCAAACCCAGGCGCGCCCAGTATGCCGGACTAAACTCCTCCGGCGGCGCCGACCAGCCGATCCGCGCGGCAGCAGCAGCCAGAGCCGCGGGCGGGCGCCCCGCCGCCTGCTGTACCGCCCGCAGCTGCTCCCACATCTTCCTGGTAGCCGGGAACCCGCGTTCCCACTGGCGCACCAGGGCGCGCAGGCCGGGCCCATCGGTTGCCCCCCACTGGTCGGCACGCGCCGCCAGTTCCCGCGCTGTTTCCGGCGCAAACGTCCGGCCGGCCGCCAGCAGCATTGCCGCCAACAAACGATGTGCCGGGGTGTCCGTCACCCCCCAGTGCGCCGGGACCGCAGCCCCCGCCGTCGCCGTGGTTGCCGCCGGCATCGCCGGCGGCAACAGCTGCCGCACCCGTTCCACAGTCAACGACTGCCCATGGGCAATAATGTCCGTCACCGCAGCGCGATGCGCGGGATCGTCCGGAAGATTGAGTTTGTTGAGCAGTTCACTGACCGCCGCGGGCCGGGGTGGCGTCGAACCAGGCATGCTTGCGGGCGCCGCTCCGGCAGGGTCCGCGGTGCCGGCCGCCAGTTGCCGCACCTGCGCCGCCACGAACGGGCGTTCACCCTGCAGCAGGGTCTGCAGCGCCGTGCGATACTCCGCCGTAACCGGAAGTTGCAGCCGGCGGAGCAGTTCAGCCCCGCCATCGGCCGTGAATACCCGCGCCGCCACCGTCGGCGTGACTGACGACGACGTCGCGGACGGCGCCGCGCCCGGAACAACAGCAGGCGGTGCGCCATCTGTTGCCGCTGCCGCCGGAGCCGCCGGCGCGGCCGCCGCCCGGGCCGCAGTGCCGGTCACCAGCACCGCCACCCGTTCACCCGCAGCCACCGGCGCAGCCGTGTGCCAGGGAACCTGGCGCCCGGCCATCGCCAGCAGGTACTGCTGACGCCCGGGCAAGGCGAGCACCGTCGCCGGCAGCACCGTCCCGGCCGCCAATCCGGAAAACCGCGCCGGGAGGGAAACACTCACCCCGCGCACGACAACCGTCGGCTGGGTCATGCGTGCGTGCCGGCCAGCATCCCGCTCACCGGGGCAAACGTGCGCCGGTGCTCCGGACACGGCCCGCGCGCGCGCAACGCCGCCAGATGCGCCGCCGTGCCATACCCCTTGTGCTGTGCAAACCCATACTCCGGATAGCGCGCGTCGAGCTCGATCATCAGCGCGTCGCGGGTCTCCTTGGCCAGCACCGAGGCGCAGGCCACCGCCAGCGAGGTGCCGTCCCCGCGCACCAGGGTCTGTGCCGGCGCCACCCCGGCCGGCAGCTGATTGCCGTCGATCAGGGTCAGCGCCGGGCTGACCGCCAGCTGCAGCCACGCCCGGCGCATGCCCGCGAGCGTGGCCACGAGGATGTTGTCGCGGTCGATTTCCTCCCGCCCCACCACCGCCACCGACCAGGCCAGGGCGCGGGCCTTGATCTCGACCAGGGCCGCCGCGCGCGCACGCGCGCTCAGCTGCTTGCTGTCGCCGGCAACAAAGGGGTCGCCGTCCGGCGGCAGCACAACCGCCGCACAGACGACCGGGCCGGCCAGCGGCCCGCGACCCGCTTCATCGATGCCCGCCAGCGGCTGCGCCTGCCCCGCATCAAACGCCGCGAGGCAGGCGTACCGTTCCCGCCAACCCGCCATGCCTTACGCCTGCGGCTTGGTTTCGACCTCGCGCTGTTCGACCAGGCGCGACATGCGCTTCGACCGCCCGCGCAGATAATACAGCTTCGACCGCCGCGTCTGGTGATGGCTCAGCACCTCGATGCTCGCCACCGCCGGCGCGTGCATCGGGAAAATGCGCTCGACCCCGATGCCCATCGAGACGTGGCGGACGGTGATGCTGCGCGAGATGTTCTTGCCGGTAATGGCAATGATCGTCCCGGTGAACGCCTGCAGCCGCTCGCCTTCGCCGCCCTTCTCGCTCTCCTTGGCGCCCTTTTTGGACGCGCCGCTGTCGCCTTCCTTGATGCGCACCTGCACCTTGACCGTATCGCCGACCTTTAACGTCGGCACTTCCTTCTTGCGGTACGCCTCTTCGACGCTCCGCATAATGCCGGAAAGATTCACTGTCGTTCTCCTTCGCGGTCCGCCCCTGCGGCTCCGCTCCTGTGGTCCTCCGCTGCGTCCCGCCAGCGCGCCAGCCGCCGCTGCTGACGCTCCAGCGTCAGCCGCAGCGCCTGCAACTTGCGCCAGCGGTCGATCCTCTCATGATGGCCCGAGAGCAGCACCTCGGGCACCACGCGGCCGCGAAACTCCCGCGGCCGGGTATACTGCGGATACTCGACCAGCCCCTCCGCCAGCACCTGCGCCGCCGCCGCCCGGTCGATCCCGAGCAGCGCCGCCGCTTCCTCCGGCGTCACCCAACCCTCCGCGAACGATTCCTCGCGCAGCGAATCGGGATTGCCGATCACCCCCTGCACATACCGGGTGACCGCTTCGACCACGGTCAGCGCCGGCAGCTCGCCGCCCATCAGCACGTAATCGCCGACGGACAGCTCGCGGTCGATCCAGCCGCCCGCGCGCACCCGCTCGTCCACGCCCTCGTAGCGGCCGCAGACCAGCACCAGCTGCGGCAGGCGCGCCAGTTCGCGCACCAGCGCCTGGGTCAGCGTTTCGCCCCGCGGCGAGAGCAGCACCACCTGCCGCCCGGGCAGCGCCGGCAGCGCTTCGAGCGCCGCCACCAGCGGTTCCGGCTTCAGCACCATCCCCGCCCCGCCGCCGAACGGCGCGTCGTCCACGGTGTGATGCGCATCCGTCGCCTGCGCCCGGATGTCATGCGCCTGCACCGTCACCGTCGCCTCCGCCAGCGCCTTCGCCAGCAGGGAATGCGCCAGCACCTGCGTGCACAGCTCCGGGAAAATGGTCAGGAGGTCGATGCGCACCCGAACCCGCTCCGGCTTACGCCTTGGCCGCCACGGCGAAAATCCCCAGCCGCTTGAGCAGCGTCTGCACTGACGGCGTCGGAGTTGCCCCCTTGGCCATCCATGCCCGCGCCCGGTCCGCGTCAATCGCCAGCGACTTCTCCTTGTCCAGCGGGTTGTAGGTCCCGATGGCCTCGAGGTAGTCGCTGCTGCATGCTGCCCGGGTTTCCGTCACCACCACCCGGTAAAACGGCTTCTTCTTTGCTCCCATCCTGCGCAACCGAATCTTGACTGCCACTGTCACTCACCTCCTTGGCGGCATCATGCCGCCAGGTTATTTTTCCGCCGCGCGCCCGGCGGGCGCGCGCCACAATGCCTCAGGTCGTGCCTTCGCCGCCGGGAAAGGGCAGGCTGCCCGGATTGATGCCCAGCTTGGCCAGATGCTTGCTCATTTTTCCCATCTTGCCCATCATCTTCTGCATCTCATTGAACTGCTTGAGCAGCCGGTTCACGTCCTGAATGGTGCTCCCGCTCCCCGCGGCGATGCGCTGCCGCCGGCTGCCGCTCAGCAGGTCGGGACGCTGGCGTTCCTGCCGGGTCATCGAGCTGACAATCGCCTCGACCCGCTTCATTTCGCCCTCGGCCACCCCGCGCATTGCCGGGTTGATCTTCATGCCCGGGATCATCCCCATGAGCTGGTCGAGCGGCCCCATCTTGCGCAGCTGCTGCATCTGCTCGAGGAAATCATCGAAGTTCAGCTTGCCCTTGAGCAGCCGCTTCTCCATCTCCTTCGCCTTCTTCTCATCAACCTGCGCCTCGGCCTTTTCGATCAGGGTCAGCACATCACCCATGCCGAGCAGGCGCCCGACCAGACGGTCGGCATGGAAGGGTTCGAGCGCATCGACCTTCTCCCCAAGGCCGACGAACTTGATCGGCTTGCCGGTGACATGGCGGATGGAGAGCGCGGCCCCGCCGCGGGTATCGCCGTCCAGCTTGGTCAGCACGATGCCGGTGACATCGAGCTGTTCGTTGAACGCCCGAGCGGAATTGACCGCATCCTGCCCGGTCATCGAATCGGCGACAAATAGGATCTCGTCAAAATGATGGGCGGCGCGGATGGTCTTCAGTTCCGCCATCATCCCGCTGTCCACATGCAGGCGGCCCGCCGTGTCGAAGATGACCGGGTTGAACCCCTTCTCCACCGCATGGCTGATCCCATCGGCCGCGA
>CAZFBR010000191.1:0-6723 GCA_964517215.1 uncultured bacterium | reverse complement strand
CCAAGGTCATGTTCCCCATTATTGCCACCATCGTCTGCGCGCTGCTGGTCCCGCCGGCGACGCCGCTGCTCGGCATGCTGATGTTCGGCAACCTGATGCGCGAGTCGGGGCTGGTCGACCGGCTGAGCAAGTCGGCACAGAACGAGATCATCAACGTCTGCACCATGTTCGTCGGCCTCGCCGTGGGGGGGAGCATGAAGGCGGAGACCTTCCTGCAGTTCTCCACCATCAAGATCATCGTGCTCGGGCTCACGGCGTTCGCGTTCGGCACGGCGGCCGGGGTCATGCTCGGCAAGGTCATGTACTGGGTGACCCGCGGGAAGGTCAATCCGCTGATCGGCGCGGCGGGGGTGTCGGCGGTGCCGATGGCGGCGCGCGTGGTGCAGAAGGTCGGCCAGGCGGAGGACCCGGGTAATTTCCTGCTGATGAACGCCATGGGCCCGAATGTGGCCGGCGTGGTGGGAACGGCGGTGGCGGCGGGGGTGCTGCTGTCGCTGCTGGGCTGACCGCGGCATGCGTAATATTTGACGCCGGCAGCGCAGTATGATATTTGTTCAGCATCAGCGTGATTCGTTACTGAGCCTGGCGTCCGTGATGCGGCCGGCGGGATGGTTCACTACCTGAAGGGGAGGGCATGATGGCAACGGAAGACAAGGTCAAGGAAATTGTGGTCAAGGTGCTGGATGTTGATGCGGCAAAGGTGACGCCGACGGCGTCGTTCGCGGTCGATCTCGGCGCGGATTCGCTGGACCAAGCGGATTTGGTGATGGAACTGGAAGAGGCGTTCGGGATCGAAATCCCGGACGAGGACGCCGGCAAGATCAAAACGGTGCAGGACGCCGTCAACTACATTACCAGCAAGCAGTAAGATCACTGATCCGTGCCCGCTGCGGGCGGCGTGTATTGCGCCGTCCGTGCGGGCACGCAGTGCCTGCAACGGGAAGAGGGGATATGAACATGGACGGACGTCGGGTGGTGGTGACGGGGTTGGGGGTGCTGGCTCCGGGTGGCGCCAATGATGTGGCAACCTTCTGGCGGATGGCGCTGGCGAGCACCGGCACGCTGGCAGGTCCGATCACGGCGTTCGATGCCAGCCAGTTTTCGACGACATTCGCGTGCGAGGTGAAGGGGTACGACCCCGAAGCGCATTTTTCACGCAAGGACCTGCGCAGCAAGGACAAGTTTGTGCAATATGCGCAGGTGGCGGCACGCGAGGCGGTCACCCAGGCCAGGCTCAACGGGGAGGGGATCGACCGCGACCGCTGCGGGGTGATTTTCGGTTCCGGCATCGGCGGGATCGGCACCTTGGAGGAACAACACAAGCGTTTTCTGGAGAAGGGGCCGGGGCGCATTTCCCCCTTTCTCTGCGCCATGATGCTGAGCAACCTGGCCGCCGGCGAAATTGCCATTGAGCACGGTCTGCGCGGCGTCAACAAGTCACAGTGCACGGCGTGCGCCACGGGCAATCATGCCATCGGCGACGCGTTCGACTGCATCCGCTGGGGCAAGGCCGACCTGATGATTGCGGGCGGCAGCGAGGCGGCGCTGACCCCGATGGGGTTCGGCGGCTTCTGCTCGATCCATGCGCTGTCGAAGCAGAACGCGGATCCGACCCGCGCCTCGTGCCCGTTCGACGTCCGGCATGACGGCTTCGTCATGGGCGAGGGTGCGGGCGCGGTGGTGCTGGAAGCGCTGGACCATGCGCGGCAGCGCGGGGCGACGATCCTCGCGGAAATAGTCGGCTACGGCGCCACGGACGACGCGTATCACATCACCGCACCAGTCGAGGGCGGGGCGGGTTTGGCCCGCGCGATGCAACTGGCGCTGGCCGATGCCAACCTGCAGCCGGCGGACATCGATTACATCAATGCGCACGGCACGTCGACCCCGGTCGGCGACCCGCTGGAAGTGGCGGCGATCAAAACGGTGTGCGGCGACCATGCCCGGCAGCTGGTGGTGAGCAGCACCAAGTCGACGTTTGGGCACCTGCTGGGCGCGACGGCGGCGGTGGAACTGGTGGCCTGCGTCAAGGCGATCGGGACGGGGATCATCCCGCCGACGGTCAACCTGGACCAGCCGGACCTGGCGAAGGGGTGTGACCTGAATTTCGCGCCGCTCAGACCGGTGGAGAAGCCGGTGCGGGTGGCCATGAACAATTCGCTTGGTTTCGGCGGCCACAATGCATCGCTGATCGTCAAACAATTCGCGGACTGAGGCGGGAGGAGATCATGAGCAGAATTGCCTTTCTCTTTCCCGGCCAGGGCGCACAGTATGTCGGCATGGGGCGCGAACTCTACGATAACTTCGCCGAGGCGCGCGAAACGTTCGATCAGGCGGCAGACCTGCTCAAGTATGATTACCGGAAGGTCTGTTTTGAAGGTCCCGAGGACGAACTGAAAAAGACCTACACCACCCAGCCCTGCATCTTCATCGTCGCGCGGGCCTGCTCGCGGGTGATTACCCACCATGCCAAGGTGCGCGCGGTGGCGGCGGCCGGCCATTCGCTGGGCGAATACAACGCCCTGACCTTCGCCGGGGCGATGTATTTTTCCGACGCGCTGGTGGTGGTGCGCAATCGCGCCCTTTACATGCACGAGGCGTCGCTGGTCCAGCCGGGAACCATGGCGGCGGTGATCGGCATGGAGCGCGGGCAGGTCGAGCCGGTCTGCGCCGCGGTGGGGAACGTGCAGGTGGCGACGCTCAACAGCCCGGGCCAGGTGGTGATCTCCGGCACGCTTGCGGCGGTGGCGGACGCGTCGGCCCGGTTGAAGGAGGCGGGCGCCCGCAAGATCATGCCGCTCAAGGTGAGCGGGGCCTGGCATTCGCAGCTGATGAAACCGGCCGAGGAACGGCTGGCGCTGGAGCTGGCCAAAACCAATATCACCCAGCCGCTGGTTCCGGTGGTGGCCAATGCGCTCGGCACGTTCGTTACCGAGCCGGATGCGATTCGCGCCGCCTTGGTCGGGCAGCTGACCAAGCCGGTGCTGTGGGTCGATACGGTTCAGGCGCTCGTCGCTGCGGGCATCGACACGACGATCGAGCTGGGGCCGGGCCAGGTGGTGTCAGGCCTGGTCAAACGCATTGCCCCCGAGGTGCGGACCCTGCATGTGCAGGATATTGCATCGCTGGAAAAGACGCTGGCGGAGTTGACGGGTTCCGCCGCCAATTAGCACGATTACCTGAAACCGCCGGGATGCCCGGCGGCTTTTTTTGTGAACATTCAGGATGCATGTGCAACAAACTGCAGTTGATAACCGACGCAGCATGAACCGGATACCGGGGCGATCCGTGACAACAATGCAATAAATTGCATAGGTGGCGGGGGTATGGTATAAGTGCGTCATACGTTCGGCCGGGCGGCAGGTTGTCGCCCTTGCGAAAGGACGAACGATGACGCTGGTATTGACGCTGCTGGTGGTGATCACCCTGCTGGCGCTGTTTTTTGATTTCACCAACGGTTTTCACGACTCCAGCAATATTGTCGCGACGATGATTTCGTCGCGGGCCATGTCGCCGCTGCAGGCGCTGCTCATGGCGGCGACGGCGGAATTTATCGGTGCCTACTTCCTGGGCACGGCTGTGGCCAAAATGATGGGCAAGGGGATCGTTGATCCGCAGTACCTGCAGGATCTGCAGGCGTCCTACATCATCATCGCCACGCTGATCGCCGCCATCGGCTGGAATCTGCTGACCTGGTATTTCGGCATTCCCTCGTCGTCGAGCCACGCCCTGATCGGCGGTCTGGTGGGGGCATTCATCGTCGCCAGGGGGATGGGGATCATCAACTGGCTGAATGTCGGCATGATCTTCGTCGTGCTGATCACCTCACCACTGATCGGCGGCCTGGCCGGCGCGGCGATCACCCGCTTCTGCCGCTGGTTCTTCCGCTTCGCCCCGCCGGCGGCGAACACGGCGTTCAAGCGCCTGCAGATTTTTTCCTCGCTCGGCCTGGCGCTGTCGCACGGCACCAATGATGCGCAGAAGACCATGGGCATCATCACTCTGACCATGCTGATCATTATCGGGTCCGGGGTGCCGGTTGCTCTGCCCGGATGGATGACCGACGACGGCGCGCTGCATCAGGGTCTGGCGGGCACGGCCTCGGCATTCACCGCCGGTCAGTTCACCAATGACCGGAAACCGGAGGTGTTGCGGACGGCGGTGGCGGCGGATTTTCCCGCGGCGGCGGCGGATGCGGATCCGGTGGCGGCGCTGAATGCGCTGGTGGTTGACGACAGCTTTGCGGCCGCCTGGACGGCGCGCAAGGGGGCGACGGTGACGCTCGACACGGCCACGCGGCAGCTGCTGGCGACGGTGCAGGCCCGGGCGGCGGATTCCGCGACCGCAGCGGCAGCGGCGGTGCCCGGAACAGCGGGGACGGCAGCGATGCTCACCGCGGGGCAGCAGACGGCCCGGCTTAACCGGTTGCTGCTCGAAGAGACCTATGGCGAAAAACTGTGCCCGCAGCTGGCGGGCAATTTCTATGTGCCGCACTGGGTGATCATCGCCTGCTCGCTGGCGATCGCGCTGGGCATTTCCTCGGGCGGCTGGACAATCATCAAGACGCTGGGCGGCAAGCTGTTCAAGGTGCAGCCGATCAACGGGTTCGCCTCGCAGGCCGCCTCCGGCCTGGTGATTTATATCGCTGCCGTCACCGGTTTTCCGGTATCGACCACGCAGATCGTTTCGTCGTCGATCATGGGGAGCGGCGCGGCGGAGCGGCCCAAGGCGGTGCGCTGGGGGGTCATCGGCAATATTCTCATGACCTGGTTCATCACCATCCCCGGCGCCGCGGCCATCGGGGCCGCGGCATATTACCTGATCAGAATCCTGATAGTCCGGGCATGATGAGCATGGCGCCGGTCGGCGACCTGCGACGGTGCATCCTCGAGGAGGATTGACGATGAGCATTATTGAGTGGTTTGTCCCGAAAAAGCGCGATTTCTACCAGATGCTGCACAACCACATGGTGAAGTCGGCGGAGGCGGTGCGCCAGCTGGACGAATATTTCCGCGTGCCGAACAAGGAAAACTCCGACCTGGTGATTGCGCTCGAAAAAGAGGCGGACGATGTGCGCATGCACCTGGTGGCGGAACTGAACGAGTCCTTCGTCACGCCCATTGACCGGGAAGACATCTTCCGCCTGTCGCGGGCGGTTGATGACCTGGCGGATTACGCCAAGAAGATCGTCAAAGAAATGCTGATCTACAAGCTCCCGCCCAACGAGGACATGAGAAAAATGGGCGAGGCCCTGCTCAAGGCCGCGGACGAACTGCAGCGCGCGGTGGACAACCTCGACAAGGATTTGCGGGTTGCGTCACAGCATGCGACCAACGTCAAACGCCTGGAGAACCACATTGATTATCTGTACCATGAGGCGCTGGAAAAGCTGTTCCAGACGAAGGATGCGGTGCAGATCCTCAAGGTGCGCGAAATCTACCGCCATCTCTCCATGGCCGCCGACCGCTGCGACGACGCAGCGGATATTGTGCACGATATCACGGTGAAGATGACGTAAACGGCATCCCCTATCCGGCGTCCGGCGGTGTGCCGGGCGTCGAAAATTTTTGGCAATGATCAGTGGGAATGGCCGGGGACCGGGGCGAAGGCGGTGCCGACGGCGGCCACGGTTTCATTGTCACCGCTGATGGTGCCGTTGACCAGCAGCAGGGTCGCCTCGGCGGCGCTTTGCACCACGCCGGCGCAGGCGGCAAAGGCGCGACCGGCTTCCAGTGACACCGACATGCCTGCCGTACCGCCGGCATCAGCCAGAAGCTGCCAGTGCTGTTCGTGCAGGCGCCGCAGGTATTCCTGCAGCAGGGCGCATTCCTGGGCGGGGAGTGCACCCGTGCGGGCGGCGCGCACGAGGATGCCCAGGGTGCGCAGGGCGTCGGCGAGATAGACGGCGGCTGAGGAGAAATTCGTGCCGCACTGGCGCAAACGCAGGGTGAGCGCCAGTTCCTCGACGCAGGAGCCGAGTTCCGCCAGGGTATCGGCGAGGAGCAGGGTGCGCGCGGCCGGCGATTCGCTTTCCGGGCGGGTGAGCAGATCACAGACGAGATTGCGTACCATCCAACCGGGCCGCCCGGGGTGGCGCCCGGCGCCCGCCCATTGCTGACTGACCAGCGCCTGCACCTGTTCCTTCATCCGGCCCATATCCCGGCGCAGACCGCGCACCACGGTGACCCCGCAGGTGCTGCCGGTCATGGCTTCCGCCAGTTGTTCGCCGGCATGCGCGATGGTTTCCGCTTGACGTTCGAGAATATCCTGCAATGCCGCGTTCGTGGTCATAACCGCCTCCGTGCCGTCCGGTGGACGCGCTCCCTGCGTATAGTGCAGGAAACATGCCATGGCGATCACGAACGACGGATGCTTGCGTTGCCTGCTGGCGGAGCAGCAGTTAGACACGCGGCGGGTGAGGAGTCAACGGCGGATCAGGGGATAACCAGCAGCAGGATACTGCAGTGGGGTGCAGAAAACTGCACGGATCAGGCGAGGTTGTGCTGTTTGAGTTTGTAGTGCAGGGTGCGCAAACTGACGCCCAGACGGTCGGCTGCCTTCTGGCGGTGCCCCTGCACTTCGCGCAGCACCTGGGCAATGGTCTCCCCTTCCACCTGGGCCACGCGCTCGCCCAGCAGTCCGCCGCCGATGGCCTGCTCCGCATCCAGCTCGCGCAGGCGGGTGGGGAGCGATTCGCGGGTGATGACGGAACCGTCGAGCAGC
>CAZFBR010000190.1:0-6865 GCA_964517215.1 uncultured bacterium | reverse complement strand
CCTGCGCCGCGAACCCGCCGGCTCGGTCACGCTGGTGCCGATCGGACCGCTGACCAATATCGCCCTGGCCTTCCAGCGCGCCCCCGACATCATCCCGCGCGTGCAGGAGATCGTGCTGATGGGCGGCGCCTATTGGGTGGAGCTGTGCAAGGGTCGTGTCGCGACCGCGGCCCGGCCGCGGCGGCCGGCGCCGGTGGCGACCGACACCACCGCGCGGGCGGCGCGGGCGGTGACGACGGAGACCGCGGTGGCGGCGGCGCCGGCGCCGCCGCCCGAACCGGCAGCGCCGGTCAGCGGCGGCAAGCTGATATTGTGGGTGGTTGATGTCGGGCAGGGCGACGGCCTGGTGTTGCGCATGCCCAACGGCAAATTTGCGGTGGTTGATGTTGCGCGGGAGGGGGGCGAGGCGGTCATGGCGCTGCTGCGCGCCAAGGGGTGCAGCCGGATTACGGATATGGTGCTGACCCATCCGCATGCCGACCATATCGGCGACATGGCCAATGTGCTGAAAAAGTTTCGGGTGGGGCGCTTTCTCGAATCGGGCGCGGGCCATGCGACCTCGTCGTACCGCTATCTGCTGGCGGCCCTGAAGCGCAAGCGGACGGATGTGGACACGGCCCGCAGCGGCATGCGGCTGAACTGGGATCCGCAGGTGCAGGTTACCGTGCTGCATGCCGATGCAAACCCGGAGAAGGACAATCTGAACAACTCCTCGGTGGTGCTGCGCGTCCAATACGGGCGGACCAGCATGCTGCTTATGGGCGATGCGGAGGCGGAGGTCGAGCAGGACCTGCTGGCCAACAGCCGCCGCCAGCTGAATGCGGATGTGCTCAAGGTCGGCCATCACGGTTCGCACTCGTCCAGCACGGCGGCCTTTATTGACGCGGTCAGCCCGAAGTACGCGCTGATCTCCGCCGGGGCCAACAACCGCTTTCATCATCCGCACCCCACCACGGTGAGCACGCTGACCGAGCATAACGCCAGAGTGTACCGCACCGACCGGCACGGCACGATTACCGCCACCAGCGACGGCCAGCGGGTGACGATGAGCACGGAGCAGGGCGGCCGTTGACGGCACGCTGGCTGTACCTGCTGCTGCTGGGCGTTTACCTGACCATCGCGGGCGGGCACCTGTACTCTTCCGATGAAGTGACGATGTTTGCCACCGCCTGGCAGCTGGCGCACGGCCGCGGGCTGGCCCTGGCCGCCAGTCCCGAGGAACGGCTGACGCTGAGTTTGTGTCCCGGAGCGGACGGACGGTGGTACGGCCAGTATCCCGCCGGTCAGCCGCTGCTGGCTGTGCCGCTGGTCTGGGCGGGCGAGCTGGCGGCATGCGCCGCCGCGCCGCAGTTTCGGCTCTATCTCGTGCAGCTGGCGGTGTCGCTGTTCAATCAGCTGCTGACGCCGCTGGTCGGAGTGACGGTGTTCGGGTTTGCCTGCGCGCTGGGGGCGGGTGCACGACGGGCGCTGCTGCTGGCGCTGGCGGTCGGACTGGCCTCGCCGCTGCTCCCCTACAGCAAGACCTTTTTCAGTGAACCGCTGCTGGCGCTGCTGGTGCTGGCGGCCGCCCGGCAGCTGGCCGCCCGCCGCTGGCTGGCCGGCGGCATCCTGCTGGCGGTTGCACCGCTGGTGAAATTCGCGGCGGTGCTCTTTTATCCGCCGCTGCTGGTGTATGCCGGGATGCTGGCCGGGCGCGAGCGCTGGCGGGCATGGTGGCGCATGCTGGTGCCGCTGGCGGCGGCGGCGGCGGTGGGCCTGGCGTTGAATACGGCGCGGTTCGGCGCCCCGCTGGCCAGCGGCTACCATCATAATCCGGATTTCGGTTTTGCCGCCGAACCGTGGGTGGGCCTGGCTGGATTGACCGTCAGTCCGGGACGCGGTTTGCTGGTCTACTGGCCGCTGGCGATCATTGCCCTGGCCGCCCTCCCCGCATTCTCCCGCGAGCATCGTGCGGAGTTCTGGCTGGTGGCCACCGCCGGCCTGACCAATTTGCTGTTCTACGGATGGTGGCTGACGTGGGCGGGGGAGCAGTCGTGGGGGCCGCGCTACCTGGTGCCGCTGGTGCCGCTGTTGGCGCTGCCGCTGGTGGCCTGGCGGCCGCGCCGGTGGGGGGGAACCGCATTGCTGGCGGGACTGTCTCTGCTGGTGCAGCTGGCGGGTGTTGCGATTTACCATAATGCCTATTATGCCGCGATCTGGGAGCAGGTGCCGCCCGCGCAGCGGATCATGGGACCGCGCTATCTGCATGACGTTCATTTTCGCCCGGAACTGTCGCCGGTGCTTGGGCATGCGCGGTTGCTGGCGGACCGGGCCTGGCCGTGGGCGGTAGCGGTGGGCCGGGGCCGGGAACCGGTCGCACCGTCCGCAGAACTGGTTTGGTTGCGCTATCAGGCGGGCACCGTGCTGGCGGAACCGGTGGTTTACGCAATTCCGTCAGGATTGACCCCGCTCTACAGCTGGTTCTGGCTGCCCGTGCCTGATTTCGTCTGGTGCTACCTCCCCTTTACCGGGCTGTCGCCGCTGCTGGCGGGATTGGTGCTGCTGCCGCTGGCGCTGGCGGTGCTGGCGGCATGGCAGTTGTGCCGCAACCCGTTGCTGCCGGTGCCTGTCTAAGCTATATTATGCGCGGGCTGCGGCCCGCAAAGGAGTGTGCCATGCGTTACATTCTGGCTGTGCTGCTGCTGGCAGTTATGACGGGTTGTGCGACCACCGGCAGCAGCACGCCGTACCGGGTGACCAATTTCTTTATCGATCCCGATCTTGCCCAATTGCAGGGTCGGACGGTGGCGGTGCTGCCGTTTGTTGATGTTGCCGATTGCGGCTCGGGCCGTGACGAGGTGACCGATCAGGCCAACCTGCAGCTGGGCAGCACGGGCCGATTCCATCTGGTGGAACGGTTGCGCGTGCAGGAACTGTTTAATGAACAGGATTTTGACCCCAACCGGCTGGACGAAAGCACGGCGGCACGCATTGGCCAGATGCTGGGCGCGCAGGGTGTGCTGCTGGGGACGATCACTGACTATGAGAAGGGGCGGGTGGGCATTTCCATGCGCCTGGTGGCGGTGGAGACCGGCAAGCAGTTGTGGCAGGCGCGCGATACGTTTAATGCCGACGATCCGAAAGTCGAGTCGCTGGTGAACAACCGGACCGATGTCCAGCGTCTGCATCGCGAACCGTCTTTTCTGGCGATGGTGCTTTGCCGCGAGCTGGCGAACACCCTGAAGACCGCGCCGTAGCATCATGACCCGATCGGGTGCAAGCAGGCATCATGCGGCGTTTGCGCTGCTGCTGCTGCTGACACTGGCGGTGGCGGGCTGGTTTGTCCGTCATTGGTATGTGGCGCGTCAGCAGCGGGCGCAGGAACAGGAGCTCCCAGCTGCCTTGCTGGCACCGGCGCCCGATCCGGTGCTTGCCTACGGCCTGAGGGATACAGTGCCGGTTGAGTTTGTGCGCTACGAGACGGTGTTATACCGACTGCAGCAGGGAAAGAGTGTGCCGGATCCGCTGCCGGGTGAGAGCCGTGTGGCGGCATATGATTACGAACCGGACAGCCGGCCGTGGTTGCGGCGGGCGACCGGTTTTGCCGGGCGCAACCCGCATATGGCGGTGCTGGTCCGCGAGTTCAGCAGTGATACCGCGCTGCAAGCGGCGCTACAACGGCCGCTGAACGGGTTTGTCTGCGAGTATCAGGACTCGCGCGGTATTGAACTGTGGCGACGGCGCGAACCGGTGGCTTTTGAGGCGAATTTTGTGGCGCGGGTCCGCCACGATACCATGGTCTGGGAATACGATACGACGGACGATCCGATCGGCGTGCGCATGGTGGCGGCGGCCGGTTTTCGCTATGGCGGAACGGCGGCGGACCGCGCACAGCCCGTCCCCTGATGACGGTTCCGCCGCCACGCCTGCTGCTGGTGGTCCAGCAGCATTCGGCGGCGCGGTTCATCATGGCGGATATTGCCACCGCGTTTGCCGCCGCCGGCTTCCCGACGCTGTCCATTGATTTCTGCCCGCTGCTGCGCGAACCGGACGATGCGGCCCGCACGGCGCTGCTGGCGGCGGCGCAGGCACAGATCACGGCCTTTGCCCCGGAACTGCTGATCGCTTACGGCATGGAGGCGTTCGCGCCGCTTCCCGGAACGGGTGATTTGTTTTCCCGGTTGGACTTGCCGACCGTCAGCCTGTTCTTTGATTTTTACGACTGGGATGCCGCGCGCCTGCGAACGCATCCGCGCTACGAACGCATGACCGGGCCCGACTGCTGGTATTGCTGCTGGGACCGGGTGGCACTGGCGCAGCTGCCCGGCGACGGGTTTCACGCGGTTTCGTATTTGCCGCTGGCGGTGAATCCCGCGGTCTTCCACTGCACGGCACCCGTCGGGGCGGGTCGCGAACATCCGCTGTCGTTTGTCGGGATTGCCACCCCCGACCGGGTGCGGCAGCTTGAACCGCTGGCGCCGCTCGGGCTTGAGATTTATGGGCCGGGATCTGATCTGTGGCGGCAGAACGCGGCATTATGCGGACGCTATCACGGCGCGCAGAATGACCGCAGTGAAGTCAACCGGTATTACAACCGCTCCTACATGACGGTGAATATCACCCAGACCCACGGCCGCGATTCGCTGAATATGCGGGTATTTGAAGCGCTTTCCGCCGGGTGTCTGCTGCTCACCGATGATCAGCCGGTGCTGGCGGAGCATTTCCGGCCGGGGGGTGAGCTGGTGGTGCATCACGGGGACGATCTGCCCGCGCTGGTGCGGTACTTTCTTGACCATCCCGACGCGGGGGCTGCCATCGCCCGGCGCGGGTGTGCTGCGGTGCGGGCCCGGCATACCTATGCGCAGCGGGTGCGGGAACTGGCGGCGCAGCTGCCGGCATTCCTGCGCTGGCGCACGGCCTATCGCGACGCCCGCCAGGAACTGGAACGGGGCGCATGGCCGGCGGCCTGGACGAAACTGCGCGTGCTCGATGAAGGCGGGGAGCCGTTCCCCTGGCCGGAACACCTGCTGTTTTATTGCGGCGTGGCGGCCTGGCAGACGGGCGACCGGATTGCGGGTGAACGCTATTTCGCCCGTCTTGCGGCAGTGAACCCGGCGTCGGTGCTGCTGGCGAAAATCAGTCGCTCAACGTCGGGAAACGCTGTGCTGCCTGCCGGAGGATAAACTCCGCCTGCGCCCGGGTGGCGGGCTGCAGTGCCAGCAATGCTGCGGCGCGCTGCGCGCGGTCGTACGCGATCGCGTCGCGCAAGAATGCCGCCGGCGGCTGGGTGGCAATCATCCCGTAACGGCGGGCGCGGTCCGGATCAAACAGAGCCGGCCGGCGATCGGGCAGCATGGCGGTGGTGGCCGGTGCGGCGGCCCGGCGGAAGACCCGGTAATAGTGATTCTGCCAGACCAGCTGCCAGTGTCGCAGGGCCTCGGGGAAAAAATGGCAGCAGGCGGCAAAATCGGCGATGCGCCAGAAAGTGCCGTCAGCCGGCAGGCCGGGGGTGCCGGCCAGCGTCATGCGGTCGGCCAGATAGCGGTAGCTGCCGCCGTCGTCCGCCAACCCCATATCGGCGCTGTAGACCAGATGGGTGGCGCTGTACCGGTCGGCCCAGACGGTAAAATCATCCTCGCTGCCGAACAGCCGGTTGGCAAAGTCGATGATGCGGGTGCGGGCGTCGGCCACTTCAAAATAGCTGTGCATGACAATGGCCCGGTCGGCGTAGGTGAGCAGTGCCGGGCCGATGCCGTAGTGGGCGATGAATACCGCGTCGGGGGGCGCCTGGGTGCGGCACCAGTCGATCAGTTCGTCGCGGTCGGCGATGCTGCCGGTGGGGGCGGCCGCTTCCGCCCGCGCCCCGGCGGCGGCAAGCAGACGCACGGTGATGGCGTCGCCGCGCATGACGGTGCGATACCCCTCGAACAGCACCAGCAGCACCAGTGCGGGAACCAGCCAGTGTTGCCGGCGCAGGAGGCCGGCGCCATGACCGATGACAATAATCACCAGCGGCACAAACAGGGTGGCCATTTTAAAATAGAGGAAGTAGGCGCTGGCTGCCGCCAGGGCCAGCACCAGCGGATAACCCGCGCGGGCGGCCCGCCGTCGCCGCAGCACCAGCAGCGACAGCAGTCCGGCAAGGGTGAGCGGCGCCAAGTCGTTGAGGAACCGCAGTGAGGAAGGATAGCAGTACGGCGGCACCCAGTAGAGGCGCGCGGCGGGGGAGAGCAGGGCGGGATCGGCGGGCTTGACGAACCAGTGGCGGAACTGCGCACCGACGACCGCCCGGACATGATCGAATTCCGCCGCCGCGGGGAGCAGGGCACTGAGTGCCAGTGCTGCGCCGAGCGCGGTCGCCAGGATCAGGCGAAAGCGTCCGGGGGATGCCGGCTGCCGGAGACAGGCCAGGGTCAAGGCGGTGAGCAGCAGGACCGGCAGCGACGTGAGGAAATGGTCACTGCGCAGATGTCCGACGGCCAGCCCGGCGAGAACGGCCCCGGCGAGCGACCAGCGGAACAGCGGCCGCAGGCGGGGAAGGCGGGCCAGCGGTGCGGCCAGCCACAGCCATGCCGCCAGGGCGCCGAGCTGCAGCAGCAGGCAGAAGCGGGCGGCTTTCCAGGCGACCAGCGCCCCCCCGAGCATGATCGCCGCCGGGCCGGCGCAGCGGCGGGCGCTTGCCGGACCGGTGACGATGCGCATGGTCAGCAGGATCTGGGCAAGCACAAAAATGAGGGCAACATGTTCGTGATAGATGGTGGCGCCGAATGAACGTTCGACCAGAACCAGATTGACCGCGGCGGCAAGGGCGAGCAAGATGGCGGAGAAGAGTCCGCACACGCGACGAAGATACAGGAGGACGAATACCGGCGGCAGCGCGGCACAG
>CAZFBR010000189.1:0-6924 GCA_964517215.1 uncultured bacterium | reverse complement strand
CCGCCGTGATGCGCAGCGGATCGCTGATCCCGATCAGGCCCGCCCATTGCCCGTCGCGGCTCACCCCCGCCACGGTGATCGCCTGCGCCGCCAGATGCTCCGCCATCCCCCGCAGCATCTCCGGCGGCGGACCGCACCGTTCCGTCAGCCAAGCCATGCTGCCAATGGCGATGGCGGCGTCTTCGACCGTCGCCAGCGCCCCGCTGCCGCCAATGACCTGCAGATCCAATGCCGCCGGCAACGCCAGTTGCCGCTGCACCGCCGCCGCGACTACCGCCGCCGCCAGGGGATGGTTGGCCTGCTGTTCCACCGCCGCCGCGCACCGCAATAATTCCGTTTCGCCGCCGGCCAGCGGGTAGATCACCGTCACCACCGGGGTCCCCCGGGTCAGTGTCCCGGTCTTGTCGAAGATGATCGCCGTCGCGCGGGCCAGCGCCTCAAACGCCGCACTGTCGCGCACGAGGATCCCCGCCCGCGCGCCGACGCCCAAACCCACGCTCACCGCGGCGGGCGTCGCCAGCCCCAGGGCGCACGGGCAGGCCACCGCCACGGTGGCGATGAATACCCCCAGTGCCGTGCCGCCGGTCGCACCGGCCAGCAGCCACCCGGACGCCGCCAGCAACGCCAGCAGCAGGACCACGGGAATAAACCATGCCGTCACGCGGTCGGCCAGCTCCTGCGCCGGCGGTTTCGATGCCTGCGCGTCCGCCACCGTGCGCACGATCGCCGCCAGCACCGTCTCCTCTCCCACCGCCGTCGCCTCGAGTCGCAGCGCCCCGGACAGGTTGCGCGTGCCACCGGTCACCGGATCGCCCGCCCGCTTGCGCACCGGCAGCGGTTCGCCGGTCAGCATGCTTTCATCCACCGCCGAACTTCCGGCAGTGATCCGGCCGTCCACCGGCATGCTGTCCCCCGGCCGCACCACCAGCGTATCGCCAACCTGCACCTCCGCCACCGGCAGGCGCAGTTCCGCGGCCCCGCGCAGCACCGTCGCCGTTGCCGGACGCAGATCGAGCAGCGCCCGGATCGCCGCGCCCGTCTTCCCCTTCGCCCGCGCCTCAAGCAACCGGCCCAGCGTCAGAAATCCGGTCAGCATGAGGGCGGTGTCCAGCAGCTGAAATTCCGCGCCCAGCACCCCCGCCGCCGCCAGCATCCCGGCCAGGGTACTGATCCCGATGCCGAGCGCATACATCACGTCCATTGTCAGCTGCCGTGCCCGCAACGCGCGGCCGGCCGCCGCGAAGATCGGGGCGGCGCCGTACGCCAGCGCCACCAGAGCTGCGCCCAGCGCCACCGCGTGCTGCACTATCATCAGCAGCAGCGCCATGCCGAACGTCGCGGCAAGCCGGAAGAACCGGTTACGCTCCCTGCGCGGGCCGGCCGACGGTGCTTCCGCCACAGACAATCCCCGCCACTGGTAGCCCGCACCGGCTACGGCCGCCGCCAACAGCATCTCCGTCGCCCGTCCGTCATGTTCGATGCGCGCGCTGCCGTCCAGGACATTGACCGCGGCGCGCGTCACCCCGGGCACCGCGCGCAACGCCTGTTCCGCCCGGGCCGCGCACGCTGCGCAATGCAGGCCGCCCAGCCGCACCCGCACCACAACCATACCGTTCACCCCTTGTGGCTCATTGCCGGTGATCATGCCGCAACCACCCGGGTGTGCTGCTGACCGGTCATTTGCTCTCACCGGCCGACAGTCCGGGAGCGGGCTGCACCATAATCCGTCCGGGCTGGAACACCAGCAGCAGCGGCCGCGCGGCGCAGAACCAGGCAATCTCGTCCGTATGGTTCATTTCGATTCCCCGGACTTGCCCGGCAAGGTGCCCTTCCATAAAGACCACGATCGTTCCCGCCGGCACCGGCTCACAGTTATCAGCGTGATCATCGTAAAGATATCGTCCGCAATGCTGCTCACGCCCGTCCGCGCCACGTACGATAAAGTGCAGCGGTACGCGCTGCCCCGCGTTGACCGGCCAGATCAGGCGATAGCCGCGGGTATACCAGAGCAACTGCTTGTACGACAGATCGGCGATGAGCAAAGTGCTCCCGGGCCGGGTATGCTGCGCCAGCCAGGCCATACGACCGGCCATCACCCGGTCATTCCGCTGAATATCCCGCCAGGTATAGGCGCGCGAACTGCCCAGAAAAAAGGCACCATTACCGGCTACCGCTACCAGCAGCACCATGATCTGCCAGCGGGTCTTGACGCTGCTCAGTACCATCGCGGTCAGCAGCAGCAACGGACCGGTCAGCCGCAGCAGGTGTCCGCCATTGCCGGTATGAACCGCCAGCAGGAACAGTACCTGCGCTGCCGCCAGGCCGCCGGCAATCACGACTGCCGGACGGTTCCGCACCGCCGCCGGCCGCACTGCCATCACAGCCAACGCCGCCAGCACGAACATGCTCGCCGATGCCGTTACCGCTGGGTGCAGCGCGGTTAGATTATTCAGTATTACCCCCTGCCAGCCGGCGGCATCATCAAGATACTGCCGGCTGTAGACAGCGCTGTAGGTGAAATAAGCCCGCCCGTAAACCATAACCAGCGGCAACAGCCACAGGCCGGTGACCAGCAGGATGATAACGATGCTGGCCGCCGCACCCATCAGCGACCGCCGCGGCCCCAGCCACCAAGCCACAACCGTCAGCACCAGCAGCAGCGGCAGCATATCCGGCCGCAGTGCGCCAAGCGCGCCCAGCGATGTCGCGGCCAGCAACTGATGTTCGTTCCGGCTAATCGCCAGCAGCGCGCGAATCGCCCCCAAACTCACCAGCAAATGCACGACATACATCCACGCCACCGCGGAAAAGTACCACACCTGCGGCAGCGTGATCAGGACCAACGCCCACCACTGGCGGTGGCGCACCGCCAGTGCGGCACCGAGGCGCAGAAACGACCATACCGCCAGCGCGCCCAGACACCAGTTCAGGAGGATGAACCCGCGATTGATTTCCCCGGCAATCAGGCCGGCGATCTTCCCCAACCCGACATACACAACGTAGCCCGGCATCTGCGGCCGGTCAAACAACACGTTGTACTCCTCTGCCGCCAGGGCGTAGTTTGCCGCATCCCAGCAGTTCAGGTACTGTGCTGTGCAGGGATATACCAGCAGCGCATAGAGCGCAATGATCAGCCAGTCCGCCCCGCGCTGCCAGCGTGAATCAGCGCCAATCGTGCCCGCCGCCTGCCGCACGCACTCCACCGTCAATCGTATTCCAGCCGCAGCAGTGCCCGCGGGCGGCGCAGAAAGAGCAGGGCCAGCAGCAGCCAGCTCAGCACCACCCCGCCCGCGCCCAGCAGCAGGTTGGCTGCCGGCGAACCGGTAAGCAGCAGCCGCTCCCCCGCCAGTACCGCCGCCGCCACCGCGTAGACCGCCGGCAGGCGGCGCAGCAGATGATAGTAGCCCGCATACGCGACTTTCCTGACCCGCAGAATGACGACCACACTGATCAGATGCGCGCCGTAATTGGCCAGAATCATTCCCGGCGCACCATAGCGCACCGTCAGAATACTGCCCAGCACCGTCATCAGAAACAGTCCTCCCAACGACGTGAGAACCACCGGCGCGTCATGCCCGCGCGCCCGCAATACCTCCAGACCAAACATGGAAAACGGCTCGATAATCGGCAGGAACGCCAGCAGGCTGATCAGCCCGACCATGGGCGACCAGACCGCCGGAAACAGCACCGTCACCAGGTCGGAACTGTGCAGGGCCAGCGCCAGATAAAGCGGCACTTCGATCAGCATCACCGTCAGGGACATCCAGGTGTACAGGCGGGCGGTGCGCACCGCGTCATCCGCCAGCCGGGAGAATGCGGGGAACAGCACCTTGCTGCACGCCGGTTCGACCAGTTTGCTGACAAAAAAGACCACCGACCAGGCAAAGAAATAATACCCCACCACGGTTTCCGCGCAATAGCGGCTGAGGATGCCCTTGTCGATGTCGATAATCAGGACGTCGGAAATGGCAAGCAGATACAGCATCCGTCCGCCGCGCAGCAGGCGCCGGGTCTCCTGCCAGGAAAAAGCGAACGCCGGGAGGCCAAGACCGCGCACTCGCAGCCACAACGTCACCGCCAGCACCAGTTCCGACGCCACCTTGGCGATGATCAGCGCCGCCACCCCCTGCCCGGCATAGGCCAGCCAGGTCGCCAGCACCGCAAACGTCGCCAGCTGCGCCAGCCGCGGCACCACCGTCTTCGCCAGCTGCAGCGTGCGGTGCAGCTGCAGCAGCGGCACGCTGGTCAGCGCCGTGAACAGAACGGCCGGTGAGAACTGCCGCAACGCCGCCGGCAGGCCGTCGCCGAACCCGGTAAAGAGCGGGGCGGCCAGCCACAGGCCCGCGGCCAGCAGGATGCCGCCCGCGAAATGAAACCAGAAGACGCTCCCCAGCGCCGGCTCGCGGTCGCGCACCGCCTGCAGTTCGATGCCCCCATCCCGCACCATGTTGAGCACCGACACCACCAGCAGCACCACCGCAAACAGCCCGAAATCCGCCGGCGCGATCAGCCAGGCCAGGCCGAGTTTGATCAAAAAATTCGTTCCGGAATTCAGCCCCTGCACCAGATAGGAACTGACCAGCGAATCGAGAAAGCGGCGTGAGAGTTTTTTCATGCCCGCCGTTTGCGCGCCACCACGCAAAACACCGGACCGCACCAGGTGAACGGCGGCAGCCGCAGCGCTGCCAGCAAGCGCAGCAGTTTCTGGAGCAGCGGTTCGCGCCCGCGGTCCCAGGACCAGCCCGCAGTATAGCATTCGATGCGCATGTCCCGCGCAGTCAGAAACGTGAGCAGCGAACCCAGGTACGGATTGGTCAGCACATCGCATTCCGTGACCACGCTGCCGCTGCGCAGAAATTCCGGGGTGTTCTTCTCCCACGCCAGCGTGCTGCCGTCATGCCCCAGCAGGCGCAGGCACTGCCACAACCGGCGCACAAAATACCGGTGGCGGTGTTCCCGCCAGTAGGGATTGCGGTTGATCGGGCTGCCGTAATTCGGGCCGCACACCACCAGTTTCCCGTCGGGCGCCACCACCCGAACCAGCTCCGCGAGCATCCGTTCCGGTTCGGCAAAATGCTCGACGGCAAAAAACGACCCAACGGCGGGCAGCGTGCCCGTGCGGAAAGGAAGCGCCGCAGCATCGCCACAGGTTAGCGCCAGCTGCGGATACTGCCGGCGCGCCATGCCCAACGCAGTGCGCGAAAGGTCACAGCCGACAGCCACCCGCGGCCGGGCCAGGGCAAGCGTGGTTCCCTCGCCGCAGCCGACATCCAGCATCGCCGAACAGCCGGCCAGCGCCGCCAGCGCCATACGATACGCCTCGTTGTCCTGATACGTCGCCAGCGTGCCGTCACGCGCAATCCGGTAGTATTCGGTCGAACGGTCCCATACTTCCGCCCGGAGCCGGCGCTCGTGTTCTTTGGTGCTGCTGCTTTCTGTCATTGCCATTGTTCACCACCGGCCAGTATACCCTGCCCCGCCGAATGCCGTCAAAACGGCCGCTGCGCCGCACCACCAACGGCAGGATTGCCGTCCGCTGGTTTGCAAACACATACCGGAGCGGCAGCGGCCACCGGCTGACCGTATTGACAGCACCGCCTGCCGGTCCGGCCATGGGAGAATACCACCTGGCAGCGGCGAGCGTCAATGGCGTCCGTCGCTGACCCGCCATGCTCGCCGGCATTGATGCGCTTCCGGGCACGTGATACGAATGTATGGTCGGGCACATTCCTTCAGCGAAAACATGCTGGCGGAAATGGGATCGGAAATGCATGCTTGCGGTCAATCCGCCGCTTCTGGTCGGAACCACACCGGCGCAAGCGCATCTTGCTCTGGACACCGGCAGCGGTGTTGCGCAAAGGGCCGCGGCCTTCTTGTTCGGGTTCGTCTTTGCCATCAAGCTGTACTGGTAATGTTATCTCGGGTAGTTGCAGCGCCGGGCTGGTCGCAAACCTGACTATGCCCCGTCGTTTGATGCCGTATTCTGCGCTCCGCACAGCATCCTTTCCCCCGCAATGGCATATTGTTGCCCCAACTCAATCCGGCGGGGAGCATCAATTCTCAAGATACCAGCGGCGATAATCCCCACTCGTGCAGCCGCCATCCCCTTTTCATTGATGTGCGCTCCTTCACCGCCTGTCAGAGAGGTCCGCCGTGGCCGTCCTACCGGCAGTTCTCGCGCTGCGCGCGCTCATGGTGTATTGCAAGGTGCGTTTCGACCTGCTGTTCCCGCTCGACCTCGCCGCCGCGCTCCTGCCGCTGCGCGCCCGGCTGCGGCCGGCGCTGGCCATTCAGCCCGTACCGCATGCGCGCAACCCGTAGGACCACGCCGAGCTGCTATCCGCCCGTCCCGCCCCGCCACAGTACGACGGCATTAGCCGCCAGCACCAGCAGCAACCAGGCATACGCTGTTGCGTCCAGCGACAGCGAATAGTGCGTACCCACGCTGACCAGCGACGGGCACCAGGTGGGGAGCGCCGCCGCCAGTTTCGCCAGCAGCATGTTCTGCCCGTCGGCCCGTTCGAACCGGAAAACGGGCGCCCAGGCATACAACGCCGTCAGCGCCACACTGGCCAGGAGCAGCATGGCCAGCAGCCGACGCCCGTCAGGCCCCGCCGCCGCCCACAGCGTCCCCATCAGCACGGCCAGTGCCGGCATCAGCGGCGTCAAGTAGCGCCCGCTCACCGAACCGACCCCCCAGATCCCGAAAACGCCGTGGAACAGGCAGAACAGCGCCAGCAGCAGTAACGCCGCGCGCGCCAGCGGCTGCGGCGAGCGCCACGCCGTCACCAATGCCGCCGGCAACAGCAGGAACACCGGTGCAATGAACCATAGCCCGTATTCCTGGTCGAGGAAAAAGCGCAGGATCTGCGACGGATACTGCCGGAAGATCAGCACTGACTCGCCCCCGACGTGACCGGGGGG
>CAZFBR010000188.1:4243-6940 GCA_964517215.1 uncultured bacterium | reverse complement strand
AGGACCTCAAGCAGGTGCCGGGGATCCCCGTCGAACTGTACAACCGGGTTAAGGACAAGGTCGCGGTGGGCGGGGCGGCTGCCCCGGCGGGCGAGGATAACGGGATCATGCTCATGCCCAATGTCCCGGTCAGCGGCGCACCGCAGAGCAGCGTGCCCGCGGACGAGGACAACGGACTGATGATGATGCCGAACCTGTCGGCGGCCGGGACGGCGGGCGGCGGCTCGGTGCCGAAGCTCGACCTGAACAATGCGAGTGTTGAGCAGCTGGTGCGCCTGCCCGGCATTGACGAGTCAAAGGCGCGCATGATTGTGGCCTATCGCTTCACCTACGGCAAGTTCACGTCGGCGGCCCAGCTGCGCAATGTGCCGCTGCTCGCGGCGGAGGATGTGGCCACGCTGACACAGTACGCGGAAGTCCGCTGAGCCGGACGGTTCGCGGCGGGGAGGGACGCGCGGATCATGAACAAGTCGCTGAAACGCCTGCAGTATCTGCTGCTGGGTATGGTCGCGCTGTGCGTGCTGGTCGCGGTGATTGGCAGTTATGTCTGCGTCGATCTGGTGGTGGCGGACGAAATGCTTGCCCGCGGCGCCACCCTGCCGCTCAATTTCATGGTCAAGGGGCTGGACTACCAGTTCAAGAAGTTCACCGCGACGGAAGTGCGCATCATCGAGCGCTATTGCCGGCTGCTCACCGACCTGGGCGAGCCGCTGGGACTGGCCTATCTTTATCTGTACGACCGCCAGCTGGACGAGAAATACGCCCACCTCGATGCTGCGATCAGCAACAACCACCAAAATATATCCAAACTAAAGAATTATCTGAACGAAATGGAAAAGATCCCGGACAGCGAGCAGCGCGACTACTACACGCTCCCCGCGGCCAAACGCGATGTGCTGGATATCATCGCCCCGGCGGGCAAGGCCTGCCTGCGGGTGGGGTTCTATACCGACCAGATGTACGGATATCGTGAGACGCTGCGGCAGTGGCTGCTGACTGCGGCGGGGGGGCTGCTGGTGCTGGCGCTGCTGGCTGCCGCGGGGTTCAATGCGGTGCTCGGCCGGGCGGTTGACCGGATGGTGAGCGAGCAGGTGATCGAGACACGCACCAAGACCCGCGCGGATATCCTGCTTGAGCAGAAGAAGCAGCAGCAGGCCGAGTCGCGCAAGGCCGACGATGCGCCGCTTGACAGCAACGAATTCTTCGGCATTATCGATTTGGCCAAAAAAGTGGGCGGGACCTTTGACCTTGAGGAGATCCTGCGCCAGACCGTGGGCGCGGTGGTGCGCGTGCTGGGCGTGCAGGAAGTGATGGTCTTTCTGGTCAATCCCGGCGGCGAGGAGCTGCAGGCGACGATCGGGCATGACAGTTCCGGCATGATCGAGCCGGCGGCAGTGAATGATGTGCGCGTGCGCGTCGGCCAGGGTGAGATCGGCACCGCCGCCGAATATGGCGGCACCACCATCATTGACACGCCGAACCCGGGCAGCGCCATGGTCGCCGCGCTCGTCGCCCGCGGCCAGGTGGTCGGGGTGCTGCGCGCCAAGGGGAAGGTCAATGGCAAGCCCTTCGGCAAGCGCGACAAGCTGATCGGCCGGCAGTTTGCCGATCTGGTGGGCAATGCCATCGCCAATGCCATGCACTATCGCGCGACCGGGGCGGCCATGCCGGCGCCGCCGCGGGAGCAGGCGTGATGGCCCGGACTCTGGTGCTGCTCAAGCCCGACGGGGTGCGGCGGAATCTGCTCGCCCCCGTGGCGGCGATGCTCACCCGCGAAGGGCTGCGGTTGGTCGGGATCAAAATGCTGCAGCTTACGCCGGAACGCGCCGGCGAATTTTATGCCGTGCATCGCGCACGCGAATTCTTCGGGCGGCTGACGGCCTTCATGCTCTCCGGGCCGATTGTCGCGATGGTCTGGGAAGGGGATGACGCGGTGCGCCGGGCCCGGGCGGTGATGGGCGCGACGGACTGGCAGCAGGCGCTGCCCGGCACGATCCGTGCCGAGTTTGCGCGTCACCAGACGAAAAATGTGGTGCATGGTTCTGACAGCGACGAGAACGCCGCGCGCGAGATTGCTTTCTTCTTTGCGGCGGACGAGCTTGCGGTGGTGACCGGGGGGGAAGCCGAGGTATGAAAATCAAGAAGACCGCCATCACCATTATCGGGGCGGGCACCATCGGGCAGGGCATCGCCGAGGTGGTGGCCCGGGCCGGAATGGAGGTCTATCTCAAGGAAAAGTATCCCGAACTGCTCGACAAGGGAATGCAGGCGATTACCGCCAATCTCGACACGGAAATCGGCAAATGGGGACTCACCGAGGGGGAGAAGAAGGCGATCCTGTCGCGCATCCATCCGGTGAGCGACGACGAGGTGCTGGGTGACAGCGCCTTTATCATCGAGGCCATTCAGGAGAATCTCGCGGACAAGGCGCGGCTCTTTGCCAAGCTCGACCGCGTGGCCGGGCCCGATACCATTTTCATCACCAACACCGCCCTGCTCTCCATCACCGAGATCGCCTCGCATACCCAGCGCGCCGACAAGGTCATGGGCATGTGTTTCCTGCATCCGGTCGGGCGGATCAAGGTGGTCGAGCTGATCCGCGGCCTGGCCACCAGTGACGCGACCTTCGCCGCGGTCAAGCACCTGGCCGCGCGGCTGGGCAAGTCGGTGTTCGACCTGGGCATCCCGATGTGGCTG
>CAZFBR010000188.1:0-4233 GCA_964517215.1 uncultured bacterium | reverse complement strand
TGGGCAAGACGCCGGTGGCGGTGTTCGAGTATCCCGGGTTCATTTCCACCCGCGTGATTATCCCGTTCGTCAACGAGGCCATGTATGTGCTGATGGAGGGCGTGGCCACGGCGGAGGACATCGACACCGCGCTGGCGCTTGGCTTCCGCATGGAGCAGGGGCCGCTGCATATCGCCGACCGCGTCGGCCTGGATGTGATCATGGGCTGGATGGAGTCGCTCTTCCGCGAACTCGGCGACGCCCGCTACCGTCCGTGTCCGCTGCTGCGCAAAATGGTGCGCGCCGGGCATCTCGGCTGCAAGTCGGGCCGGGGCTTTTTCGAGTACAATGGCGAAGGGAAGGAAGTGCCGCGCAAGGCGGCGGGTAAATAATCTGTGAAAATTCCGGTGCGGAACAGCGGCACTCGGTGGTGAAGCGATGAAGATTCTCGTGCTCAACTGCGGCAGTTCGTCAATCAAATACCAGTTCATCGAAATGGAGAACGAGCATGTGCTGGCGTCCGGCCTGCTCGACAAGATCGGGCTGGGCGGCTCGACCCTGGCGCATCAGCCCGCGGGCCGCGACAAGGTGCTGCTCACCCAGGACATCTACGATCACAGCGCGGGGATTGAGATGGTGGTCGCGGCGCTGACCAGCCGCGAGCACGGGGTCATCCATGATGTCGCCGAGATCGCCGCGGTCGGGCACCGCGTGCTGCATGGCGGCGAGAAGTTCGCCGGGTCATTCCTCATTGACGACGCCGTGCTTAAGGGGATCCGCGACTGCATTGAACTGGGGCCGCTGCACAATCCGCCCAACCTGAAAGGGATCGAGGCCTGCGCGCAGATGATGCCCGGGACGCCGCAGGTGGCGGTGTTCGACACGGCGTTCCACCAGACCATGCCGCCGCACGCCTACATGTATGCGCTCCCGTATGTCCTCTACCAGCGGCACGGCATCCGCCGCTACGGGTTCCACGGCATGTCGCACCGCTATGTCTCCGCCGAGGCGGTGCGCCTCCTGGGCGGCGCCGCCGGGACGAAGGTCATCACCTGCCATCTGGGCAACGGGGCGAGCATCGCCGCCGTCGCCGACGGCAAAGTGCTCGACACCTCCATGGGCTTCACCCCGCTTGAGGGGCTGGTGATGGGCACCCGCTGCGGCGACATGGACCCCGCCATCATCCTCTACCTGATGGCCAAGGAGGAGCTGACCCAGAGCGAGGCGAACACGCTGATGAACAAGCACAGCGGCCTGCAGGGGCTCTCCGGGGTGAGCAGCGACATGCGCAGCGTGATCGCGGAAATGGACCTGGGCAACCCGCGCGCGCAGCTGGCGTTCGACACCTACAGTTATCGCGTGCGCAAATATATCGGGTCCTACACCGCCGCGCTTGGCGGGCTCGATGCCCTGGTCTTTACCGCGGGCGTGGGCGAGAATGCCTGGCGCGTGCGCGAGGCCTGCTGCCGCAACCTCGCCTGCCTGGGGGTAACGCTCGATGCGGAAAAGAACAAGGCGTTCAAGCCGGTGGCCGCGGGCGATATTGCCGCGGCGGGGTCGGCGGTGCGGATCTTCGTCATCCCCACCAACGAGGAGCTGGTGATCGCGCGCGATACGCGCGATATTGTGTTCGGCAAGGAGTCGTAGGCGATGAATGAGAACGGGGCGCGATTGCTGATGCTGACGGTGCTGGGCTCGCTGCTGTTGGGGGTGGGCGTGCTGGCCTTTGACGACAATTATACAGTTGAGCAGAATGTCGCCTCAAACAAAAAATACTGTCCGACCATCAATGCCTTCTGGGATGAAAGCCAGCGGCCGGCGGCGGCGGCGCGGCCGTCGGTGCCGAATCAGAATGGCCGGCCGGCTGATCGTGGGGGTGGCGCTGACGCGGAGTAAACGCGGCAGCACCACCGGCGCGGCGGCAGGGGCGCCGGTGAAACCATCACGGTTGTACGGGGGTTGACTCATGCAATTGCGCGGCAGAATCATGCTCTTTGCCTATATGTACATCATCGGGGTGGCGCTGGGCTATCTCTTCCCCCAGCCGCAGGGCTATACCCGCTGGTATCTGCTGGCGACCGGCCTGCTCGGCCTGGCGTGGGGCGCGGTCACTCTCCTCCGCCGGCGGGGCGCCCGCCTCTCACCGAAGTTCTTTTACGTCACCATGTGCCTCTTCGCCATGTCGTTTGGGGTGACCCGCTATAATCAGGACTTTTCCGTCCCCGACGAGGTGCTGGCCCGCGTGACGGTGACGCCGGCCCAGACGCAGCTGCTGCCGGAAAAGGCGCTGACGGAAATCCACCGCCTGCGCGTGCAGAAACTGGCCGAACAGCAGGGCGATGTGGTGCTGACCTTTGCCGGTATGCGCGACAGCGCCAGCGTGGCTGCGCAGGTGACGATCCCTGCCGCCGACAAGGTGGGCGCGTCGTACATGGTCGACGAGCCGTTTACCGAACTCAAGGCGGTGACCGCCGCTGCCACCGGGAATGCCGAGTTTGTCATCTATGCGGTCTCCAACCATCTTTCCGCCTTCGCTTCGGACAACCCGAAGGCCGACCCGTACGAGGTCGAGGGGATCATCAATATCGATCCCGACCTGTATGACAACAAGGCCAAGATCCAGCTCGATGTGACGGCGATCCGCCCGCTTGGTGCTGACTATTTCTTTCCGGTGAGCGGGGGAGCGCTGCAGGCATCGATCAAGGACCTGCACCCCCTCTATGAGGAGATCACCCAGCTGGAGTCGTACGGCTGGAAGGTGAAGATGCGCGGGGTGCTGCTCTCCCCCATGCCGCTGGCCAATCCGGGCGGATTTGATTTCAAGCGCTATCTGAACAACTCCGGGATGTTCGCGGTGATGAATCTGCAGCCGCCGCGCGAGGGGGAACCGGCCTCACTGGAGATTGTCGAGCGCAGCGAAGGGTCGCCCATCGTTGAACTGTCGCTCTTCATCAAGGACCGCATGCTGCGGGTGTTCAAGCAGACCGTTCCCTATCCCGAATCGGCCTTCCTCGGCGGGGTGACGCTCGGCATGCGCTACGGGCTGTCGAATGCCATGACCCCGTTCAACGGCGATCACCTGACCCTGCCCGACTGGGCGAAGAGCGTGCTCCCGGAAAAGGTGCAGCACATCCTCACCGCCGGCACCAACCTGACCATTCCGAATGAATTTCAGTGGGCGGGGATCAACCACGTGCTTGCGGTCTCCGGCCTGCATGTGTCGATTATCACCATCATGTTCTGGGGGATTTTCACCATTCTCAAGGTGCCGCCGAAAATCTATGCGCCGATCATGGTTCTTGCCCTGCTGATCTTCGCCATTATCACCGGCTACCGCCCCTCGACGCAGCGCGCGGCGCTGATGAACTCCATCGCCGTCCTCTCGACCACCTATATGGGCAAGGGCCTGCGCGCCGGGATCCTCTTCACCATCCCGTTCTCGGGACTGCTGGTCCTGCTCTTCCAGCCGCTGCTGGTGGTCGAGCCGTCGCTTACCCTGTCGTACTTTGCCGTGCTTGCCCTCGGCCTGCTGACTACCCCCTGCCAGCGCATGCTGGCGCGCCTGCGCGGGTGGACCTTCGTCACCTTCCTCGCGACGCTGGCGGTGTGGACCACCATCGCCTCGCTGCACTGGCCGCTGGTGGTGAGTACCGAGTTCTGGCTGCCGTTTGTCATTCTCTTCGTGCTGGCGATGTACGGGGCAACGAAGCTCAATGCGCGGCACCCGACCTTTACCTACGGCTACAGTGACATCCCGCTCTGGTTCTCCGGGTTCTTTGCCGCGCAGTTCGGCATCCAGTTCGGCATGATGATCCCGCTCTCGAGCTTCTATTTCGGCCGCTGGCCGCTGGCGGGCTGCTATGCGAACTTCATTGCCATCCCGCTGATCGGCATCATCGTGCAGCTGGCGATGATCGCGGGGATCCTCGCGATCATCTTGCCGTGGTTTAATATCGGCACCTACATGGCGCTGCTGCTCAATGCGACCAATTTCTTCCTCTGCAAGCTCTTCGTTGCGGTCGGGCATTACAGTGTGCTCGTCTTCTCGTATCCGTATGTCTCCAAATTCACCCCGTCGATGGTCTTTTTCTTCTTCGGGATCATCGCCTGCTTCATCTGGCATCAGTCGCTGCTCGTGCGCTTCCGTTCCTGGGCGCTGGCCGCCAAGGCCGATCCGCGCTTTCGCGTGCGGTTCTACGGGCTGTGCGGGGCGGGGGCGCTGTGTGTGAGCGGGAAGTGCTCGGCTGGTGATGG
>CAZFBR010000187.1:0-7014 GCA_964517215.1 uncultured bacterium | reverse complement strand
TGACCGGCTGCTTGCGCAGGGCGGCGAACGCCATGCGCGCATTGGCCAGCGTGTTCATGCGGATGCCGAACCACGCCACCCCGTACGAGCCGAGGATGCCGATCACCGACCAGAGCAGAATGAGCAGCACACTGCCCGCGCCCATGTGCTGGAGGAACCCGTAGTAGCCGACGATGCAGGCCCCGATGAACAGTTCGAGAATGAACAGCAGCTTGCCCTGCTGCCACAAATAGGTCTTGCAGGTTTCAAAGATGATCCCCGCGACATCCAGCATCGACTTGTGGGCCGGAAGATCGCGCACCCGGCTGTAGAGCACATACCCGAACACCATGCCGATGAAACAGACGACGAACCCCGCATACAGCCAGTGGTTCTGCGCCGCCGTCAGTTCGGGGATCTTCAGGTCCGCCTCGCTCGCCCACAGCGGGGCGGCGCTCAGCAGCACCAGCAGCACAACCAGCAAACCGCGTTTCAGTCCTGTAGCCATCCGATGTCCACTCCTTACCTAATATTCAGGATTGCATGCCCGCGCCACGCGCCGGCGGAGTTTTTGTAACCTATATTCAGCCATTAAATTGTAGCACTATCCGCGAACTTTGTCAAGGTTTTTTTGTCGTCAGGGCGGCTTCCCCGCCCGCACCCCGTCCGCACTGCGCCGCGCCCGGCGCAATCAGTTGACGGCACCGCCGGGGTGTGGTATAGGGTTGCCGTGAATGGTCATGAGCTTTCTGGAAATTGCGATGCTCGTCTGTTTCGCGGCGAGCTGGCCCGTCTCGATTGCCAAAACCCTGCGCTGCCGCAATGTTGAGGGCAAGAGTGTCATCTTTCTCTACATTATCATCACCGGCTACGGGTTCGGGATCTGGCACAAGCTGGTGCACACGCCCGGCGACTGGGTCACCTGGCTCTACGGTTTCAACGCCTGCCTCGTCGGATTTGATGCGGCGCTGTGGCATCGCTTCAGCGTCAGCAGCCGCGTCCGGGAATCCGTCCAGCTGGCGGTGCTGCGCGAGCTGGCGGCGCAGTTTGCCGGGTACGCCCAGCTCTCCGGCATCCGCACGCGCCGGGTCGGCCCGGAGCTGTTCATCGAGATATTCCTGCAGTTCGACCGCGACCGGGCCATGGCCCAGGTGCAGGACTGCTGCGATACCATCAAACGCCATCTCGAGGCGGCCGTTGCCGGCAGTGAAGTGTGGGTTATTCCCGCCGCGCAACCGGTTTCCCCGCGATAGGCCGAAGCGGAGCCCGGCATGCTCGTTCTGACCAGATTGCGCAAGCAGTACGGCGACACGGTGGCGGTCGACGACGTCGACCTGACCATCACCAAAGGCGAGTTTTTCTGCCTGCTCGGTCCGAGCGGCTGCGGCAAGACCACCATCCTGCGCATGGTTGCCGGGTTCGAGAAACCAACCGGCGGCACGATCATGCTGGGCGACCGCGACATTTCCCAGCTGCCGCCCTACGCGCGCGACGTCAACACCGTCTTCCAGAACTACGCGCTCTTCCCCAACTACACGGTGCGCGGCAACATCGCCTACGGGCCGACGCTGAAGAAGCTGCCCGCCGGCGAGATCAGCCGGCGGGTGGACGAAGCCATGGCCCTGGTCGGACTGGAACAGCTGGGCGAGCGCATGCCCTCCCAGCTGTCGGGCGGGCAGCAGCAGCGGGTGGCGCTGGCCCGGGCGCTGGTCAACCGCCCGGCGCTGCTCCTGCTGGACGAACCGCTCTCCGCGCTCGACAAGCAGATCGCCGAGCGCACCCGGCTCGAACTCAAGGACCTGCAGCGGCGGCTGGGGATCACCTTCGTCTTCGTCACCCACAACCAGGTCGAGGCGCTGACCATGGCCGACCGCATTGCAGTGATGCAGCACGGCCGCATCGAACAGTGCGCGGACCCGGCCGCCATCTACAGCCGGCCGACCACCCCGTTCGTCGCCGATTTCATCGGCACCATGAACTTCATCACCGGCACCGTAGCGGATACCGCCGGCGGCGTCACCACCCTGCGGCTTGCCGACGGCTCGACCGCGCAATACCGCGAGGGCACCCCCTTCCCCGTCGGCAGCAGCATCCGCTACGGGATCCGCCCGGAGCAGCTCCGCGTCTCGCTGCTGCCGCCCAAGGACTTCGAAAACGGCCTGCACGGCACCATCGCCCGCCAGATCTTCATGGGCGAATCGACCCAGTTCGTCATTGCCCTCACCGGCGGCGCCACCCTCGACGTCAGCGTGCTCAACTATCTCATCATCGCGGAAAAGCCGCTCGGGTTCGAGCTCAACGAGGAGATCTACCTGATCTGGAGCAAGTCGTCGGGGGTGCTGCTCAATGGCTAACGCACCCGCACGCCAGCGCAGCGGCGCCGGCTTTGCCCGCCTGCTCCTCTTTCCGCCCGCGGTCTGGATGACCCTGTTTTTCGCGCTGCCGCTGGGCCTGGTCTTCCTGTACAGCATCGGCGACTCCAACACCTACGGCGGGGTGACCTTCGGCTGCACCCTGAAAAACTACCGTGCCATCTGGGATCCCTTCTTCCTCAATATCTTCCTGCGCTCGCTGCTCTACAGCACGGGGATCACCGTGCTCTCCCTGCTGCTCGCCATGCCGCTGGCCTACGTCATGGCCTGCGCCCCGGCGCGCTGGCAGAAGGTCATGATGTTCCTCATCATCATCCCCTTCTGGACCAATTTCCTCGTGCGCATGTTCGCCTTTATTGTGCTGCTGGGCGACAACGGACTGGTCAATACCCTGCTCACCCGGCTGGGCGTGATCGGCGAGCCGCTGCCCATGATGAACTCGCTCTTCGCCGTCATCGTCGGCTTTGTCTACTGGAACCTGCCCTACATGGTGCTCCCGCTGTACGCCGCGCTCGAGCGCATGGAGGTGGCGCACGTCGAGGCGGCGATGGATCTGGGCGCCGGCCGCTTCACCGCCTTCCGCACCATCACCCTGCCCGCCTCCGTGCCCGGGATCATCGCCGGCGTCATTTTCTGCTTCATTCCCACGCTCGGCTGCTTTGTCATCCCCGACATCCTCGGCGGACCGGACAACCTGATGATCGGCAACATCATCACCCTGCAGTTCCTGCAGGCGCGCAACTGGCCGCTGGGCTCGGCCTTCGCCACAATTTTCATCACCCTGGTCATGGTCATGATTTCGCTCGGCATCCGCTACTACACGCCGGCGAACGAAAAGGCGCGGGGGAGCGTGCTCTGATGGCCGGCAATCTCGCGCGCAGCAACGGGCTGGGGATCGGCCGCGGCGCCGTCACCGTCACCATTGCCGTGGCCTCGATCCTCTTCCTGCTCCTGCCGCTCTTCGTCCTGGTGTTCTATTCGTTCAACACCGGCAAGGTGGTCACCGACTGGACCGGTTTTTCGCTGCACTGGTACGGCGATGTGCTGCGCGACCGCGCCCTGCTTCTCTCGCTGCGCAATTCGCTGATCGTCGCCCTGATCAGCACGGTGGTGGCGACGGTGCTGGGGACCATGGCCGCGCTGGCCATCGGCAGTTCGCGCGGACGCAACGCCAAGCTGCTCTACAACCTGCTCTATGTGCCGGTGATCCTGCCCGAGGTCATTTTCGGCGTGGCGCTGCTGGCCATTTTCGTCCTTTTCGGCATGACCCTCGGCCTGGCCACCATCTGCATCGCGCACATCACCTTTTCGCTCCCCTTCGTCGCCCTGATCGTGGTGGCGCGGGTCCAGACGCTCGATCCCGCCCAGGCCGAGGCGAGCATGGACCTCGGCGCCACGCGCGTCCAGACCCTGTACCGCATCATCCTGCCCGCGCTTGCCCCGGCCATCGTTGCCGGCGCGCTCTTCGCCTTCACCGGCAGCTTCGACGATTTCGTCGCCACCTTCTTCACCGCCGGCGTCGGCTCATCCACCATGCCCCTGCGCATCTATGCCCTGCTCAAGAACGAAATCACCCCGCTGCTCAACGCGCTCTCCACCATCCTCGTCGGCTTCACCCTGCTGGCGGTCGCCGCCTCGACCCTGCTGCAGGGCGGCGCGCGCGCGCGGTTCTTCGGCAAATGTCTCGCCGCGGCGCTGACCGGCGTGATTGTCCTGCTCTTCGCCTTCACCTACAGCAGCGTCGACAACGACCGCGTGCTCAACATCTGGAGCTGGGCGGGCTACATTGCGCCCGAGGTCATCGCCGATTTCGAGCGCGAATACGACATGACCGTGACCTACGACTACCTCAATGACAACGAGGAGATGCTGGTGAAAATGCAGTCGGGCGCGGGCGGCTACGACCTGACCATTCCGACCGGCTACATGATCGAGATCCTCAAGCGCGAGCACCTGATCCGCCGCATCGGCAACGTGCCCAACCGCGCGCTGCTCGACACCGCCTTCACCAACCTCGAGTTCGACCCCTCCGGCGAATACTACGTGCCCTACACCTACGGCTGCTCGGGGTACGGGTACGACACCACCGTCGTCACCACCCGGCCGACCTCCATCAGCGTGCTGTGGGACGAGCGTTACCGCGGGCGCATGACCATGCTCGACGACGTGTTTGAGACGCTGTTCGCCGGTTATGCCAAACTCGGCCTTGACTGGACCAAACGTGATCCTGCCGACCTGGAAAGGGTCATTGCCGAGCTGCGCCGCCAGAAGCCGCTGCTCCGCAAATACGAGGTGTCGTTCTACAAGGAAATGCTGGCTGCGGACGAGATCGACATCGCCCACTGCTGGAACGGGACGATCTACAAACTGAACCGCGAAAATCCCAACTTCGACTTCTTCGTCCCGACCGAGGGTGCGCTTTATTTCGTCGACAACTTCGCCATTCCGCGCGATGCGCTGCATCCGCAGAATGCGGAGCTGTTCATCAATTTCATGCTGCGCCCGGACGTGGCCGCGCGCAACATCACCGCGCTCGGCTACGCCATGCCCCATCCCGGCGCCATCAAACTGCTGGCGCCCGACGTGGCCAACAACCGTTTCATTTTTGTGCCGAAGGAGGATCTGGCGCATTGCCGGCTGATGCCGGACTTCGGCGAATACCAGAAGACCCTGCTGGACGCCTGGACCCGGCTCAAAGGGGAGTAGCCGGTCCGTCCCGGCGCGTCGCGGCAGGACCGGTGTAATCTCCGCCGGTGCTGCCGCTGGCCGGCGTCGGGAGCATGCGGCGTTCGCCCCCCGCCGCCGCCGGTCAGGCCATCATCTGTTTCAGCAGTTCAAAATCGCGCATCATATTGCCCGCATCGGTGCAGCCGGTGCCGCCCTGCCGCAGAATGAACGACGGATGGTAGGTCGGGATCAGCGGAATATCGCCGTAGCGCATCGTCTGGCCGCGCAGCTTGGTGATCCCGGTCTTGACCCGCAGCAGCGTCTGCGTCGCCACATTGCCCAGCGCGCAGATCACCTTCGGTTTGATGATCGCCAGTTGCCGGAGCAGGAACGGCTCGCAGGCGGCGACCTCGTCGGGGTGCGGATTGCGGTTGCCGGGCGGCCGGCACTTGCAGATATTGGCAATATAGACCTCATCGCGGGTCAGTCCGATCCCCGCGATGAACTGGGTCAGCAGCTGCCCCGAGCGCCCGACAAAGGGCACCCCCTGCCGGTCTTCCTCTTCGCCCGGCGCTTCGCCAATGAAGACCACCCGGGCCTGCGGCGAACCCGCGCCAAAGACAATATTCGTCCGCTGCGCGCACAACCCGCAGCGGGTGCAGTCGCCGAGTTCCGCGCGCAGCGCATCGAGCGGCCCCCGGCCGCTCCCCTGCGCCGCGCGCCGCAGCGGCAGCTTGTGCGGATCACCCGTCATATACGCCTCCAGCATCGCCAGCACATCGTCATGCTCCGCCATATTCACTCCAGCCGCAGCGCGGCCGCCAGCACGTCGTCCATGCCGAGATAGTCCCACATCGCATACCGCCCCAGCATCTCAACCCCCTGCGCGCGCAGCCAGGCCAGTCCGTCCTGCCGCTGCGCTTCGCCCGCCGGCGTCGGCACCACGTAGGCCGGGTCGATCACCTGCGGACTGAACACGACAATATCAGCAGCGTCACGCAGCCACCCGGCCGCACACAGCGCCGTCAGCACCTGCGCCTGCCGCGCCGCTGCGGGCACCGCCTGCCACCACGCCAGCGGCAGCTCGACGTACAGCGCATAGCACCGGGCCGGCGCCAGCTCGGGGGCAAAGTTGCTATAACAGCCGACGCGGTAGAACGGGTATTCCCGCTCGGGATAATAGACCCAATGCTGCGGCAGCGGCGCCGGACCGCGCACGCCCAGGTTGAGTCCGACAATCCCCGCCGCCCGCAGCGCCGCGGCCGGCGGTGCGCCGCTCGTCATCGCCAGCACCCGGTCGAGCGGCGCGGTGACGATCAGCCGGTCGTAGGCCAGTTCCTCCGCCGCGTTGACCCGCACCATCCGGCGCTGCGGATCGATGGCCGTCACCCGCGCCCCGGTGCGCAGCCCGGGCACCCGCCGCGCCAGGGCGTGGATCACCCGGCGGTTGCCGCCGCGCGGATAATAATAGGTCGCGTTATAGCCGGCAAACGCTGCGGGGGCAAGATACGACCTGAGGATGGCGGCATGATCGGGCAGCGGCAGGAAACGCAGCATGGGCGCCGCCAGCACCGCCGACAGATCATGCTGCAGCAGCTTGCCCAGGTACGGCTCCAGAAAATGAGTGACAATCCCGTCGCCCAGACGCTGCCGCGCCGCCGCGGCAAAGTCCGCCGCCAGCGGCAGCTCATCCGCCAGCCGGGCACGCTGGACGCCAACGACAATATCCTTCGCCACTGCTTCCGGCAGCTGGTAGAGCGCCAGTTGAAACGGGTACGGCACCATGGCCCCGCGGAACCAGACGCCCGCATGGCGCTGCTGCCGCAGCATGGCCTCGCCCAGCCACTCTTCCACCTGCGCCTGCAGGCCCGGATCGGCGAAATGCCAGAGGTGGCCGGTATAGTCAAAGGTGAAGCCGTCGCTGACGTAGCCCGTGCACAGGCCGCCGGGCACGGGTGCGGCTTCCAGCACCGTCGCCCCCAGGCGCAGCCCCGCG
>CAZFBR010000186.1:0-7024 GCA_964517215.1 uncultured bacterium | reverse complement strand
ACTGATTCGGCCATGCTGCTGTATCCCCGGGGAGCGTCATTCGAATTGTCTGGCGCGGCTACCGGCCTGCTCGCCGGCATGCTGCTGGTCCTGCTCAGCAGCTGCCGCAACCGGCGAGAATGAGGGAATGACCGATGAAATCGGTCTGCGCATGCTGGCCGCCGCCGCTGATGCGGCATTCGCTGTCGGCATGCTGCTGCCGGTATGCGCGCCGGCGGGCGGGTGTTCGCTGCGTTTGTGCTGGGCTGCGTCAACCAGAAAACGGCCTATAGTGCTATGCAGACCCACCAACACAAACGGAATGCCCCACCGCATGAAAAAGAAAATGCTCCGGACTTAGTCACGGATACTTCCCATAATATTGCGAAGCCATCTATAACAGAAATAAAGGAATCATAACCATGTCAGAGAATCGGAATAAATTCTTGACGTGGGCGCCCCTCCCAAAGGATTATTTCCGTCCCGGATGCCTCGCGTCTGATTTCAGATTCGGATGGTTTCCACATATTCATAATATTATCACCGAACATGTTATTCTACAAACCATCAGAATATCTCATTATACCATATATTAAAAATGGTGTGTATAAAACATGTTACAACGCACAGAATATATGCCATACAGACGCGCAATGAAAGGGGGGGGCGGCACAATACAGGCAAGGAGACAAATGCACGCCCGCAGGCGTGATACCGGGGTGGATGATAGTATGGGGACGGTAATATCAGGACGCATGGTGTCGACGTTTGTGCGGTTATTGGCCGCCAGGAGCGATGGGACATTCAAAAATTGATTCATACCTCAAGGGCAGGAGAATGACACACGTACTGCGGTGGTTCAATGTTCGTTCCGCATGCGATCTGGCGGTTACCCATGCATTGAATATTGACAACAGCCATCATGTGTATTATAATAGTAATACAATAACACAGGAGACGGCGATGTTTACATTGCGCGTTGACCCGAAGAACCCGACCCCGATCTATGCCCAGCTTGCCGACCAATTCAGGCAGGCGATTGCGCAGGGCGGGTTTCGTCCGGGCGAGGCGCTGCCGACTGTGCGTGCGCTGGCTGCCGAACTGCTCATCAATCCCAATACCGTAATGCGCGCGTATCAGATCCTTGAACGTGGCGAGCTGATCACCACCCGCCGGGGCAAGGGCATATACCTGACCGCAAATGCCATTGCGCTGTGCCAGCATGCCTGCGGGCATGACGACCTCGATCGCCTTAAGGAGCTGATCGCCCGCCTGCAGGCGCAGGGGATCAGTGTTGCTGAAATCAAGATTGCGGTCAAACAGGCGCTCGCCGCCGACAGCACCCACTCCCATGCAAACTATCGTCTCGGCTGACGGCCTGCGGCAGAGCTTTGGCCGCAAGCTGGTGCTCGATGGGGTAACCTTTGCCCTGCCGTGCGGTTCGGTGACTGGTTTGATCGGTGAGAATGGCGTCGGCAAGACCACGTTGCTCCGCATCCTGCTCGGCCTGCGCGAGGCGGACGGCGGTGAGAGCCGGATATTCGGGCTGCATTCGCTCAAGCGGGGCGGAGCCATTCGCCGGCGCCTGGGCTATGTGTTTGATGTGTATCGCTTTAACGAGAATATCACGGCAGAAGAAGCATGCCGCTTTTACGCGCCATTTTACCCGACGTGGGATACTGTTTTTGCTGCTGAACTGCGCGAACGCCTGCACCTGAATTCTGCCGGCAACATCAACATGTATTCCAAGGGTATGCGGGCGCGGCTGCAATTGCTGCTGGCCTTGGCGCATCATCCCGAACTCCTGATCCTCGACGAGCCGTTCTCGGGGCTCGACCCGGCCGTGCGCGCGGACATCCTGCAATTGTTGGGCGACTATGCCGGTGCTGCTGACCGCACGGTGATGATTTCCAGCCATCAGTTTGGTGACCTGGAGCGGTTCTGTGAACGGGTACTGCTTTTGCATCGCGGCCGGATCTGCATCGACGACGTTATTGATGATGTGCGTGCCGGCCGGGGTGAATTGACGGCGATTTTCCCTGGCCAACCGCCCGCTAAAATTGATTTTCCCGGGACGAACGTGGTCAATACCCGAGGCCGCATGGCTACCATCTATTACCGCGGCGACGGCGACGCACTGGCGGCGCAGCTTGAGGCGTCGGGTGCGACGGTGGAACGCAATGCGCTCGATCTGGAAACCATATTCCTGCGTGAGGTGGCGGATGTTTAGTGAACTGGTGCGGCGTGAATGGCGCGAATTGCGTTTGCTGACGCTGATCTTCGCCCTGCTGCCGTTCCTGCTGGCACTGCTGCTGCTGGGTTTCGGCCAGAGCTATGCCGCGCTTGACGCCAATGCCGCCGTGGCGCGCGGCCTGCTCAACGGGGTGTTTCTGCCGCTGTTGTTCGGCGTGTTTGTCGTCAGTCAGATGGTGGCCGGCGACAAGGATGGCGGGCATCTCGATACGCTGCTGGCATTGCCGGGCAGTGCGCTGCGGGTCTGGCTGGCTAAGTATGCCACCGGCCTTGTCCTGATCCTCATCTATGGCCTGTTATGCAATGGCATTTTCTCGCAGTCATTCTGGGCACTCCTGCATGGCGCTGCTCGCGATATTCCGTCGTTTCTATTCTTCGGCTATGTGTTCGCCGTTGTGCTGGCTGTTTACTATGCGCTGATATTCCTCGTTTCCTGCCTGTCGGCCAATGCGCTGAGCAGTGTGATTCTTGGCGGGGTGGCAGGCGCGCTGTGGGGCGGTTTGGTGTTCCTCGCGGACAATGCCGACAACTATCATTTCTCCAACGTTAAACCAATTGTCAAAGTTTTGCACGGAGTGACTATCCTGCTGGGTCCGTTGGTGCTGACTGTGGTGCTGGTCGCGCTTTCGTGCGGTTATTTCCTGCAGTATCATCGTCACCCGCGTTGGCGCCGGCTGCCGTTCATCCTGCTGCTCGGACTGCCCCTGCTCATGGTTGCGTTGTATGTCGGGATGCTGATGGTGGTCAATTATCCGCCACGTAACGCCTATACGCCGCGCTTCACCGCGGCGTGGTTGTACGACCAGAGTAACCGGGAAAACTATCAGGAGCTGGCGCAGCTGACGTTTGAATGGTCGCAGGTAATTGAAGCTGACACTGCTGAGTCGTTAATCGGGAGTATTGATTGGGATAACGCGCAGGCCGCGCCGGACAGCACAGTAATGCAATTCGTGCAGGCCACGGCACCAATGCGCGAACGCCTGCTGGAATTTACCGCCACCCGGGCATTGACGCCCGCGTTGTCACCTTCGATGGGATATCATCGGGATTTCGACGCTCATTACTTAGAATCTGCCCATCAACTGGAACTGCTGGCTGCGGCGGAAGAGTTGCGCCACGGTCGGCGGGCTGCGGCCACGGCGCGTTTCATGCGCCTGCTTGCGGGCACGGTGCGACTGGCGGATACCGGCACGCCGGCGGCAGTTTGGGCCGCCAACACCTGCCTTGCGGTTGATGCGCGGTTGCTGCCGGAATTGTTCCCGCTGTCGGGACAGGGTGGCAACCCGCGTCTGGCCGGGCAGGTGCTGCGCCACCTGGCGGCATTTGAAACCGCGGCCCGCTCCTCGACGGTGCGGGTAATTGAAGTTCAATCGATGAATCTGGACTATTTCTGCCGGGAATTACAGAAGAGTGTATTCAATGGCGGCGTTTATCCGTTCGGCAATGCCGCAAAACAATGTGCCTATTATGAAAAAATGTACGCAGGAATGATGGCACGCAGCTACAGGCCGTATTATGAGAATCCATACACGTATTGGTCGAAACCGGAGTTTACTATTGCGGACTATTGCTTGCGCCCGTGGAACGTTGCTACCGAGGTTGACGTGAATTACGATTTTGGGCGGGGCGAGCAGGCGGTGGCAATTGACCTGTCGCGCCTGATGCGCATCCAGATATACCTGTCATTGTACCGGCAGGCGACGGGGAAACTGCCTGACTCGCTTGAAGCGTTGTGGCGTCATTTTGCGGTTGCCCCGCTGACCAGCGAACTGACCGGCACACCGTTCCCCTATCCCGGCATAGTCGACGGCCAGTGCGTGCTGTTCACGTGGGCGGAAAAAACCCTGGCGAGCATGGCACGATCATATCTGTTTGCCGACCGGCAGAACGAATCGGCAGAACGAATCGTTCTGCAGTAACGACTGAACGCGCATACACCCCGGCCCCAAAGGGCCTGCGTTTGCGCACGGACCTGATTCTGGCAGCGGTGCTTGTTGTCGTGCTGGCGGCGGGAAAAGAGTCGTTTCATTGCGATTGTATCTGGATGAACCGGCCGGTCAGCAGGCGACGAAATACCTGCGTGATTTCATAGGCAACCACGTCATGCTTGCTGACGATCCGTCATGGTCTTGCTCACGCACCAGAAATCACCGGCGTTGAGGTCCCTGGCGACATTATTGACGAGCCAGCAGAGCCGCGCGTAGACATCAATGATCGCGAGCATGACGGTCTTGTCCTGCATGCCATAGGCGTCGCCGTCGCCCAGGCACTGCTGCCGGAACCGTTCAACCGTTGCGCCGCTGTCGTTGGCTGTGGACAGGAGCAGTGACAGCAGTTCCTTGTCCTGCGCTGCCATTACTTCGTGCACGGCAATGATATTGGTGTTAAGGCCCTCGATGATATTCTGCGCGAGCGGGCGCAGTTTATCGGAGTACTCCCGCCGGTCGATCAGCTCGGCGAGGGAAAACGCATTTTCCTCAAGCGCCGTCAGCGTCGCCAGCAGGTTCTGGATTGAGAGCAAGCGCGCCGCCGTGGCCGGCTGCATTTCGAGTTTCATCAGGTCGTTGAGATACTGCCGGATCTCACGCAACACGGTCAGGTTGGCGGTATGTAATTCGCGGAAACCATAGGTGAGCGTCGGCGGCCGGTCGTCGCTCACGGCCATAAGCGAATCAGGAATGCGGCCGCAGACCTCGCGGATCTCCTTCAGCACGAGATCCGTCCCGACCTCCGCGTCCTGCAACTGCTCGGCGATATACTTCAGCCGGTACCGGTCCTCATTGCCGGAATCCGGCAGCAGCCGTTCGAGTCCGCGATAGATCGGCTGCAGAAAGAAGACCACCGCCAGCGCGGAGACACACTCATATGCCAGGTAGATGATCGCGACCTGAAAACCGAGGTGAACGGTGAGTTGACCGACCGCCCATTTGAGCAGCGGTATCTGGCAATATGTTTCGAGGTAGAGCGCGGGAATGAGCACCATGGCGCCGGTCCCTTTCAGCATGGCATAGAAGATTACAATCCGGCGTGATGAACCCTTGAGGCCGGTGGACATGAGCCAAACGCAGCAGCCGGAGCCGAGGTTCGTGCCGATGATGAGCATGATCGTCTGGTCGATATCGATCAGCCCCACGCTGGCCAAAGAAACGGCGATAATGGCGATGGCTGATCCGGACTGGGCGATCAGGGCAAGAACGGCGCCAATGCCGAGCGCGGCGAACCGGTAATGGCTGGTCTGGAGAATGAGGTCGCGAAACCAGGCGACATCCTGCAACTCACCGGCTCCTTCCTTGAGGAGCTGCAGGCCGTAGAAAACCAGCCCGATCCCGAGCAGCGCCCCCAGAATCTTCCGGTAATTCGAGTCGTGGCTCAATTCGTACTGAAAGCCGACGCCAACGATGCCCAGGAGAAAAAGCACTGCGACCTTGATATTGATTGCCGACCAGAAAACAATCAGTGACGAGCCGATACTGGCCCCCATCATAACCGGCAACACCTCATAGGCAGTCACAAATCCCGCCGCGACAAATCCCGCCGTCACGAAGGCGATCGCCTTGGCACTGTTGGCCACGGCGCCGGCGAGCAGGCCGGCGAAAAAAGCGACTGCGCCCCGGTCCAGCGACACGGCGATGCAGCGGCGCACGTAGCCCATGGACAGCTGCTTCATGTTGTGGCTGAGCAGGTTAATCCCCACGAAGAACAGGCCGATACCGGCGACGATCATGCCCGCAAGTTCCATTTAACGGCCACCGGCCTTTCCCCGCAAAATGCAATTCATCGATGCAACCTTGATGTGCTGCACACGGGCGGGGTTATCGCCCGCGTGGCGCGGCATACTGCGTCGCTGATGGACTACCGGTCGCTGACGGGAGACTGCCGGTTGTGATCAAGGTGCGGCCAGGGTGCATTCCGGCGTACGGCAACCGGGACTGCCGGGGCAGGCCGTTCGTCCATGCTGTGGGCTTGGCGCTTGAACGCCATGAGCGCAGGCGCTGGTGGCGCCCGGGCAAGTGCCGCTTGTTGCACCGCGCAGCTGCTCCAAATGGCTGGCCGGGCGTGTCGCCAGCTGACTGGCCGGCGCCCGCGACACGGTTGCTGCGGCTGCCGTGGTGCTGACGGCCGCGGCCGGGGCGAACAGCTCGCCGAGCACCTGCCCGCGGCTGTCCGGCAGGCGGAAGCCCATGATGCGTCCGACGGTTACCGGCAGGTCGAGCGATTGGTGCGGCGCGGTGACCGTGTGACCGGCGGGAAAATCGGGCCCCAATGCGATGAGTGACAGGTGGCGGCACCCTTCGCAGTCATCGCCGTGTCCGCGGATGCCGTTGCCGACGTCTTCAAGATGGCGACCGTGGTCGTTGGTGATGAACAGTGCCGTGCGCGCCCGGTAGAATTCGTCGCTTTGCAGGTACTGCCACAAGTGGTAAACGATCTGGTCGGCTCCTCTGATGCCGGCGACATAACCATTACGATTGCCGGCATGCCCCGCCTCGTCGGGTTCCTTCAGGTTGATGAACACCAGGCGCGGATGGTACTGCGGCAGGACGGTGCGGATCACCTGCCAGGTGGCCGAATCGGAACGGTACTCGCTGCCGAGCCCGCGCCCGCCCACGCCGCAATTCTGCGACGGCATGCTTTCGTCCCGCCAGGCGCGGTCGGCGGTATTCTGCACGATGGCGATCTTGTCCTTGGCTGCGATGACCCAGGCATCCGTTGCTGGTGACCCGCTGACGCGCCGCTAGATCTGCAGCAGTGTCGGATGGGCGGGGAACTCGGTACCGTCATTGCTTACCTG
>CAZFBR010000185.1:0-7055 GCA_964517215.1 uncultured bacterium | reverse complement strand
CTGGCCGGCCGCATCCGGACAGACCGGCACCCCGGCCCGCACCGCCATCTGTTCGCGATACCAGTCGAAATTGAGCAGAGTGCCGTTGACCACCAGCACCTCGGGGCGCAGGCCGGACGCCTGCACCGCCCAGAGCGGAAAGGTGATGTCATCCTGCTCGACGAGCAGCATTCCGCGCGGCGGGCAGGCCTGCAGCAGGCGCACCGCCAGGCGGGTCAGGATCAGGTTGTCCCGGCGATCGGCCTGCCGCCAGGCCACCGGCAACTGCACCAGAAACCACACCAGCAGGGCCGCGAGCATAACCGCACGCAGGCGCGGTGCGCGCAGCGCCGACCAGCCCCAGCCGGCCAGCAGGGCGCCGGCAGCGACCACCGGCATGAGATGCACCGGAAACGAGGCCGCGAGCACGGACGCGCGTCCCTGCCCGAACGCCAGCGTCACCAGCAGCGCATACGCCAGCATCGCCATCAGCAGCGGCCGGCGCGCGGGCGCGCGCCACGCCGCGGCGCAGCCGAACACCGCCAGCGCGAGCGCGGGCAGCCCCAGCGTCCCGACCAGCGTCTCGCCCAGCACCGTGAGCTTGAGCGGCAGCCGCGACCATTGCCAGGCGTCGCCGCGGAATTGCGCCAGGGAGACATGGTCGACAAACCGCGCCAGCGTCGACGGATTGCCCCAGTTGGCGTACGGCGCCAGCGCCGCCGCCAGCGGCAGGTAGCCATAGACCAGCAGCCCGGCCCCCGTCCCCAGCGCCAGGGCCGCCAGCGCCTTGCCCCGGCGGGGCGCGCACCACGCACGCCACCACAGCAGCGGCACGATCAGGACCAGGGTCGCATGCACCCCGAGCCCCAGCCCGCACCAGAGCCCGGCCGCCAGCCACCAGCGACGTGCGGCCGGCGCCGCAAGCCGCCAGGCCAGCCACAGCACCCCGGTGAAAAAGAGCAGATGCAGCGTGTACACCTCCGCCATCACCGCCTGCGACCAGACCAGCGGATTCAGCACCGCCAGCAGCGCCGCCACCCCCGCCACCGCCCACGGCACGCCCGTCCGCAGCAGCAGCCCGGCCAGCACCCCCGCCGCCAGCAGCGCGCCCGCCGCCGACAGCAGCGCCACCCGTTCGAACGGCGTGAACCCGAACAGCGGCAGGCGGTAGCAGAGCGCGGCCAGCAGGGCGTAGGTCGGATAGCCGCTCGGATGCGGCACCCAGAACGAGGCGGCCACGGCGAGAAACTCCCCGCTGTCGCCGTTGTCGACCGGCCCGGGCGCCAGGGTCATCACGCAGAGGATGAGCACCAGCGCCATAATCGCGGGAATAATCAGGCGGGGGGTCACGCGCCGCACTCCGAGTGCATTGCCGTCATGGTTTCAGTGTACCGCAACGGACGGCGGCAGGCAAGCGGCGTCACCGGCCAGCACATACAGGGTCACCCGATCGGCGGCAGCCAGGACCGTCAGCTGGGTGCGGCGGAACCCGTCCAGCAACGCCTGCGCCTCGGGCGTCAGCCGGTAATGCAGAAAACCGCGCTTGAACTCGTAGCCGATCTCCGACCAGACCAGATACTGAAACCCGCGCCGGCGCAGTTCCGCCGCCAGCCCGGCCGGCGTGCGCTCCGGCAGCGGTTCCAGTCCAAGCAGCAGGCGTTCGAGCGGCTCACGGCTGTAGGCGGGCGCCACCACCGCTTCATGTTCCAGCCATGCCCCGAATTCATGTCCGACCACCAGCACCGGCCCGGCCTCGGCCGGCAGACGGTTGACCTGCGCGAACACCGGCCAGCCGGGATAATGGCGGGTCAGGTATTCAGTCACAGTGTACCGCCCGGCCAGCCAGTCCCACGCGTCGTAAAAACGCTCCTTCTTCATCGCCGACCAGGCGAGATTGTGCCCCATGCCGAGCAGCAGCACCAGCAGCAGCAGCGGCCGCAGCCAGCGCGTCCGCCACAGCTGCGCGGCGCCCGCCGCCGCCGCCACCGCCAGCAGGCAGAAGAGAAAAACAATGTGCCGATGCTGTTGCGAGGTGCACGACCACCACAGGTACCACGCCGCGAGATACGCCGCCAGCGCCCCGCCGCGCGGCAGCCCGGCGCCAAAGGCAAACGGCACGAGCACCAGCAGCAGCGGGCCCAGCGTCCCTACCGTCCCCGTGCCGAACTGTTCGTCGTGCATGACCATGTCCCACGGTCGGGCCAGCAGATTGACGGCATCCTTGGCCGTGCCGAAAAGCTGCGTCCCCTGCCGCGCATACGCCGCGCGCAGCACCGGGTCCAGTCCGGGCGTCGGCAGCCAGTCGCCGGCGAAGGGATAGACGGGGTTTCCGGTCAGCGCCATGTTCTTAACCGGCCACGGCGCCAGCACCGCCAGGGTCACCGCGCAGAACGCCAGCACCCGCCGCCAGCGTCCCCAACCGCTGCCGGCAATCACTTCCCCCGGCGGCCCGTCCCCGCCCGAGCTGGCGGGCACACTGCCGCCGGCCGCCGGCGCGCCGCGACGGCAGAGCACCGCCAGCGCATGCAGCGGGAGCGCACACCAGAGCGTGTACTTGCAGCCCATCGCCAGGCCGGTGAACACCGCCGCCGCCACCAATTCGCGCGGCGTGCGACCGAACAGGAACGCCGCGGCCAGCACCATGAACAGCGCGGCGGGCACATCGATCATCGCCACCGAAAACCCGTCCCAGATCTCCGGCACCGTCAGGGCGAGCAGCAGCGCCAGCCAGGCCGCCGCCGGCGACAGCCGGCAGCAGGAGCGCGCCAGCCCCCAGAGCGCAACCAGCAGCCACACCCCAAGCGAAAAAGCCACCATCGGGACGGCGCCGTAGCCGCCCAGCGCCAGCGCCAGCAGGAACAACAGTTCGACCGTCTGCGGAAAGCCGCTGTAATGGTTCCACGGCAGCGCACCGATGCCGCCGGTATTCAGATAATGCTGCGGCAGCGCCAGATGGTAGGTCATGGCGTCGTAGGTGACCGGCGGGGGAGAGAGCAGCAGCGCGGCCGGCGCCAGCGCCAGCAGCACCCCCCAGCGTCCCCAGCGCGCCAGCGGCGCGGACGCCGCTGCGCGCCAGCATACCGGCACGTCGGCCAGCAGCGCGCGCCAGGCAGTCCCCGCACCGAACATAAGGAACGCCAGCACAGCACTGATTGCCGGAAGCCACTGCACGCGTGCGACCAGGCCGGCCGCCAGGACCAGCAGCGCGAGCAGCCCCCAGCCCAGCGCGGCCGCGCCCGACCAGCGCAATGCCGCCGGCTGCCCGACAAGCAGGCGCCGGCCCGCCGCCAAACCCAGCGCCAGCGCGAGGAGATTCAGCCACAGTGCCAGCAGCAGCGCGCCCGGCCATGCCCACAGTCCGCTGCCGGCCGCACACCAGCCCGCGCTTATAATTCCGGCCGCAGTCAGGAGCAGCGCATCACGACCGCGCGTCAGCCAATCCGCCTCAGCGCCGGCGCACATCGGCCACCCCCTGGATGGCGCGCAGCGCCGCCAGCATGGCCTGGCCTTGCCGGCTGTCCCTGACCTCCACATCATACTGCAGCGACGCCGAACCGTCGGCATGCGCTTCGGCATGGGACGCCACCACCACGCCCCCCGCATCGGTCAACGCCCGCAGGGTCTCCGCCAGCAGGCCGCTGCGGTCGCGCGCGTGCGCCACCAGCCGCACGCGGTAGCGCTGTTCCGCCTGCGCCTGCCAGCCGACCGCAACAATGCGCCCCGGTTCCTGCCGCAGCAGCCCCGCATTGCGGCAGTCGGCACGATGCACCGATACCCCGCGGCCGCGGGTGACATAACCGAACACCTCGTCGCCCGGCAGCGGATGGCAGCAGTTGGCGAGCCGCGAATACGGATCGCAGACGCCGTTGATGACAATGGCGCTGGCGCCGGCGGGCACGCGCGGCCGGGCGGGGGCTGCCGGGGCCGGCGCCACCGGCCGGGCGGCCGGCGGGGCCAGCGCCTGCAGGAACTGCCGCGCGGTCACCCGCCCCGCCGCCAGCGCCTGGTAGAGCGCCTCGGTATCGGCGACGCGGCATTCGGCCAGGGCTGCGGCATAGCGTTCATGCCCGAGGATGCGCTCCAGCTTCAGCCCCTCATGCCGCCCCCCTTTTTCCAGCAGCTCGCGCCCCGTCTGCCGCGCGCGCGCCTCGTCCTGCTCGCGCAGCACGCGGCGGATCCGCGCCCGCGCGGTGGGCGACACCGTGAATTTCAGCCAGTCGCGCGACGGCTGATGCCCCTTCTGCGTCAGCACCTCGACAATATCGCCGTTGGCCAGCCGGTGGTTGAGCGGCACCATTTTTCCGTTGACCCGGGCCCCCACGCAGCTGCGCCCGACCTCGGTATGCACGGTAAAGGCAAAGTCGACCGGCGTGCTGCCGACCGGCAGTTCCTTCACATCACCCTGCGGCGTGAAGACCATGACCTCCGGGCCCGCCAGCACCTCGCTCGCCGCGCGCAACACCTGCTGGTCCTGCGCCACCCCGAGCGAATCGAGCAGGCGCTTGTACCACGCCAGCTGCCGCATGGCATCGAACGGCTCCGCCGCGGTCTCCTTGTACAGCCAGTGCGCGGCGACGCCCTCTTCGGCGTGACGGTGCATGGCAGCCGTGCGGATCTGGAACTCGACCACCGTCCCGCCACCGCCCATCACCGTGGTGTGGATCGACTGGTAGCCGTTCGACTTCGCCCGCGCGATGTAATCCTTGAACCGCTCGAAAACGGGCGGCCAGTGCTGGTGGATGAGGCCAAGGACGGCATAACAGTCGGGCACATTGCCGGTAATCACCCGCAGGCCGACCAGGTCGTACACCTGGGCGAAGGGAATCCCCTGCTGCTGCATCTTTTCATGGATTGAATAGAGATTCTTGGGCCGCCCGCTCACCCGCGCCGGCAGGCCGGCTGCGCGCAGCATTTCATCCGTCGCGGCAATCAGGGTGAGCACCTGCACCGCGCGCGCGCTCTCCTTGGCCGCGACGTTGCGTTCGAGCATGGCATAGGCCTCGGGGGCCAGCACGCGGAAGCTCATCTCCTGCAGCGCGTTCTTGAGCCGCTCCATGCCGAGCCGGTGCGCCAGCGGGGCGTAGAGGTCGAGCGTTTCGCGCGCGATCTTCTCCTGCTGCGCGCGCGGCAGCGGCGCGATGGTGGTCAGATTGTGCCGGCGGTCAGCCAGCTTGATGAGGATGACCCGGATGTCCTGCCCCATGGCGAGCAGCATCTTGCGCAGCGAGCCGGCCATCGCCGCGACCTTGTCGCCGGTGTTGAGCGCGTTGAGCTTGGTGACGCCCGCGACGAGGAACGCGATTTCCGCCCCGAACGCCGCCTCCAGCTCCGCCGGCGCCACCGCACAGTCCTCGACGACGTCATGCAGCAGCGCAGCGACCAGCGTCGGCGTGTCCAGGTTCAGTTCCGCCAGGGTCAGCGCCACCGCCAGCGGATGGCTGACGAATTCCTCGCCCGACACCCGTTTCTGGCCGCGATGCTTCTCCCGCGCATAGCGCAGGGCGCTGGCCAGCAGCGCCCGATCCGCTGCCGTCCGCGATGCCGTCAGCTCGTGCAGCCGCTGTTCGTCAGTCACGCCCGTGCCGCCGCGCGGCAGACGCCGCCCCGCCGCGCCCGGCCGGAAACAACCGGTCCGCCATCCCGCACCATGTTGGTCAGTATCATAGGGGTGTTATTATACTTCATCAGCCGGCTGCCGTCATGCCGGCCGGGCCGCAGAAAAAAGCCGCCGACCGGTGTTCCGGTCGGCGGCGGGGATTCGCCACAAACAGCGTCAGCGCACCGGGCGCTTCGCCTCAAAGTAGCTGTGCCATTCGATGAGAATGGGTGCGGCAATGAAAATGGTTGAATACGAGCCGACAAACAGGCCGATGGTCATCACCAAAGCAAAATCGAAGGTCACCGCGCTCCCCAGCAGGAGCAGCGAAATCGTCGTGAAGAAGACGGTCAGCGAGGTGATGATGGTCCGGGACAGGGTCTCGTTGATGGCCTTGTTAATGGTCGCTTTCCAGTCCTTGCTCCCCTCAATCCGCAGCTTTTCCCGGATACGGTCGAAAATAACCACGGTATCGTTGACCGAGAAACCGACCAGGGTCAGCAATGCCGCGATCACCGTCATCTCGAATTCCCGGCCCAGCAGCGACATGAACCCAACCGTGATTAGCACGTCATGCGCCAGCGCAATCACGGCCGCAACCCCGTACTTGAACTGGAAGCGGATCGCCAGGTAGAGCAGCATGGCGATAATCGAGTAGATGATCGCGTAAAGGGCCTTGGTGCGGAGATCGGCGCCAATGCGGGGCCCGACCATCTCGACGCTCTCGACCATGAACGGCAGCACCTGCCAGCGCTGCGTCACCACCGCCTTGGCCAGCGGTGCCTCCAACGCCCCGACCAGCGGGGTCAGGTCCGCCAGCATGCCGCTGCTCCGTTCCTTGACCTTCGCCAGCTGCTGCGCGGCCTCGGTGAGCTCCCCCGCCGTGCCGCCCTGCCGCACGGCGCTTGCCAGCACGCGCACCAACTCGGGACGGGTCATGGTGTTGAGATTGAAGCGAATCGTGTCGTCAACCGTCGGCTCGGTCAGCAGAACGAGGCCGTTCAGCAGGCCGGCCGGCAGGTTCGCGGCCTGCAGCACCGCATCCGCATCGGCCATCGCCTTGAACTGGCCCTGCCGCGCCATGAGCGCATCCGCACCCAGCTCCGCCGCGCCCCCCTGCAGCGCCGCGAGGAACGCCACGCTGTCGCCGAGGGTGTTGGCATCCAGCCGGCCGGAGACCGCGCTGTCGTTCACCACCCCGAGGCGGGCGGCGATCGCCAGCTTGACCTTGTTGGCCAGCTCCTCGCCCAGGCCCTTCTCGATCATCGACTTCAGATTGGCGTCCGACACCGTATTGAGGTCGATCCGTTCGCCCGTGGTGTCGTTTACGTAGAAGCTTTTGAGCAGTGTCTCGGCCACATCCAGCGTTGCGAACGGCTGTAGGGTGGTGCGCACCGCTTCTTCATTGTCGAAACGTTTGTCCGCCTTGAGTTTCTTCGCCAGCAGCGACTCGAACATCTTGTCGGTGTATTTCGCGCCC
>CAZFBR010000184.1:0-7060 GCA_964517215.1 uncultured bacterium | reverse complement strand
CCCGCAATTCCGCAACTGTGTCCGAAGCCAATAGGGCTGTAGGGCAAGCCATCTCCGTCACCATAATCAACGCACACAGCATCAACATCAATCTTGTGCCATGCACGTTGCAGCAAGCACGCGCGCGCGCTTTCTTTTCAGAGAGCATTATTTTCATGCAAAATAAGCATCGCTACAAATTGTAATGAATACAACGCCGCCATTCGACTTCCCCCTCGTCAAGTGTTTCCTGCTATGTTTGAGTTTACCATTGTTCAGAACCGCAACACACGTTTCACATATGCAATCAAACAAATACAGGAACATTCTCATTTTACCACCGTGAAGCCGCTTTCCATTCATTTCACCTTCACGCATATTGCTATCTTACGCTATGTATAGATTATTTTCATATCGTAGTCAATCATTATTCTGCATTATACATTTCTCCTAACATTTTTATATCTCTTTTCGATTTTATACATTACATCATGTCATTACACAATATTGCCAATCTTACCATCCGTCGCTGTTGAGAAATGATTGAGAAACAATACACATTTTCACTTGCTCTTATCAGCGAAATTATACTCAACCACAACCAACTCGGGCGATGCTATAGCGATTGGTCTCTGCGATAGGTAATACAGCGTTGCCCGGCGATATTTCACGGGATGACGCCAACCGGCGTGGTGCGCACCGCCTGCCAGGTCAGCGGTCCGGAGTCGGGCAGCCACAGCCAGACCCCCATGGTGTACGGGTCCGCCACGATGGTGCCGAGGTCCTTCTCCTTGCCCAGCGGCACGAGATAGCGGACCTGCGTGCCGTCGGAAACGTATTCCATCGCATGTCCCCAGTTGTTCTTGAAGCCGCGCGACGTGAAGAGCTGATGCATCACCGGCGGCAGCGGTTTTGGCTGGGCCGCGGCGGGCGGCTGGTACATGCAGCCGGTGGCCGGGTCGATGCAGCCGTCCTGGCTCATAATCACCAGCAACTGGGTCTTCAGGCGATGCACATCCGCAACATTCGCCACTTTGCGGGACATCGTCGCACTCCACAGCAGCCAAACGCAGGCGGCAACCCCGATCGTCACAAAAATGACCAGCTTGGCGCTGTGCTGCGCCGTGGCAATGGTGCGCTGACTGTCCGCCGCAAATGCCTGCTTGACAGCAGCGGCATGGCGCTCCTCCACCGCCGGCGGCGGCGGCACCAGCCCCGGCAGTTCGGCCAGCGGCCGCCAGTCGCTGCCGTCGTGGTACATGGTATCAGCGCCGAGTTCGCCGGCCAGATGACGGCGGCGGATTTCAGCCAGCGTATACGACCCATTGGTTTCGCCGGCAACTGCCAGATAGTATGCGGCAGGCACCGCACGCGCCGGAACCGATTCGCCGTTCGCTGGCTTCTCGCCCATCAGGCAAAGAGCTGGCGCAGGCGCTCGCGGGCGCGGGCCAGATCGTCCTGCGATTTGATCGGGTAGAACCGCTGGTCGCGATCGACCACCAGGTACCGCGCGTCGAGTGAGGCCGACAGGTCACCGGCCAGGCGTTCGAACTGGATCACCGGCTGCCCGTCCACCTCTTTCGTCACCACATACCACGGCAGGTCGACCGGCCGGGCAAGCGCGGCGAGGGCGAAGACATACGTCGCGGTATTGAAGACGCGCACGCTCTCCTGATTGAAGGCGGGGGGGAAGGCAAAGCCCTCGACCAGCTGCAGTTTCCCGTCGACGCGCACGGGCATGCCGCCCTTGTCGCCCTCCCGCTTTTCCGCCACTTCCACCGTCATGGCCGACTGCTGTTCAAGATGCCACCCGATGATCAGCGGATCGAGGGTCGCGGTCAGATTGTCGAGGTTGGAGAACTGCAGCGTGGTCACCCCCTGCCGCTGCAGTTCCGCAAGCAGGCCCTGCCGCTGCAGGGCATAGACAAAGTCGCCATGCCCCGGGCCGTAGCAGCAGAGATCGGCGCGATCGCAGTCGAAATAGTCGCCCGCACCCGTCAGGCGCGGCAGCGCGGACTGGCAGAACTGGAGCACCTGCACGTCCGGCGGTGCGGGATGCTGCGCGAGATGCGCCTGCGTGGCCGCCTCCGTGGCGAACGAATTCATCAGCAGCAGCGTCAGGCGCACCCCGTAGGCGCGCGCGACGCGGGCGAGCAGCTCAATTTTCAGGTCGAGAAAGGTCTTGCCGCCGTACACTTCGCAGCAGCTCTTGACGGCGCTGCCGAAGCGCGTGGCCATGCCGCCGTTCAGCACCAGCACCGCCACCTGCCCGGCCTTGATCGCCGCCCCGCCGCGGGCCGTCAGGGCCACCGCCGCCGCGCTCCCCGCAGCCGGCGGGTACTGCACATCATGTGCCCCGAGCGGGGTCACCGCGCCGGCGACAGTATTGCCGGCGGCCGTACGCGTGCCGGCGCGAAAGTCGCGCTGCAGCCGGGCAAACGTATCAAGATCGCCGGGATAGTGGCGGAGAATGTCGTCGCGGGTCATGATCTCCTCCCTGTCACCCGCACCTTAGCACAACCGGACGCAGCTTGACAAATTGCCGCGTGCCGCCTATGCTGCCGCCACCAACCAGCCATGACCTCCATCCGCCGCGCGCGGAACCCAGGCTGCATACGGAGAGGTCATGGACGTTTTTATCCGCTTTGCCAACCGGCCGCGCTGCTTTGCCGGGCCCGAACAGATCCTGCAATGCCATGAGCCGGGTGAATTGCCGGCGGCGTTTGCCGCCATGGAACGGGCGCTCGCCCGCGGCCGCCATCTCGCCGGTTTCCTTGCCTATGAGGCCGGGTATGCCTTCGAGCCGTGCCTGCGGGCGCTCTGCCCGCAGCGCGATTATCCGCTGCTGCAGTTCGGGATCTATGGCCCGCCGCGCCAGACCATGCCCGTGCCCCGTCCGGACAATCCGTTTATTGCCCGGTCGTTTTCCTTCCTGCTCGACCGCCCGGCCTACAATCAGCGCATCACCGCCATCCGCCGGCATATCGCGCGCGGCGACGTGTATCAGGTCACCTTCTGCAACAAGCTGCGCTTCAACTGGCAGGGTGATCCGGTCCACGCGCTGCACGACCTCCATGCGCGCCAGCCGGTCCCGTACGCCGCGTACGTCCGCGACGATTCGCAGACCATTGTCTCATTGTCACCGGAACGGTTCCTGGTCAAGCAGGGCACCCGCCTGCTGACAGAACCGATGAAAGGGACCTGGCCGCGCGGGGAAACCCGCGCCGCCGACCGGGCCGCCCGCCAGTCCTTCGCCCGCGACGCCAAGAACCGTGCGGAAAATATCATGATCGCCGACCTGCTGCGCAACGACCTCGGGCGCATCGGGCATACCGTGCGCGCGCCGAAGCTCTGCACCATCACCCCGTACCGCACGCTCTTCCAGATGACCTCGACCGTCACCGCCCGCTGCGCGCGGACGCTGCCGCTCTGCGAATTGTTCGCTGCACTCTTTCCGTCCGGGTCAGTGACCGGGGCGCCCAAGATCATGGCCATGGAAATCATTCGCGAGCTGGAACCTGAGCCGCGGCACATCTACACCGGGGCCATCGGCTGGATCACGCCGCAGCGCGACCTGTACTTCAACGTCCCCATCCGCACCCTGCTGCTGCGCGGCACCTGCGGTGAAATGGGGGTGGGCGGCGGGATCGTCTGGGATTCGACTGCCGACGGGGAATGGGCGGAACAGGTGCTCAAGGCCGGATTTCTGACCGGCCCGCTGCCGGGATGAACCGGCATGCGGAAACAACCGGAGTAACGCTCCGGTCCGGTGCTACCGTGCCGTGCAGCGCTCGAGCTGATCGACAATAACCGTGGCGGGATTCTGTTGAATGTTCTTCTGCGCCGCGTCATGCATGGCCTGCAGCGTGCCGGCAGTCAGCGCGCCATCAAGCGCCGCTGCCAATTGCGCCAGCGTGGCCGGTTCATCCTGCGGATCATGCCGCACCACCAGCGCCCGACCGTCGGCGGCAAACGCCACCGCATTCTCGTACTGGTGATTCTCCGCCGCGTGCGGGAAGGGAACCAGCACCGCCGGCACCCCGCAATAGGCCAGTTCGCACAGCGTCATTGCCCCGGCCCGCGCCACCACCAGCGTCGCCTGCCGGAGCAGGGCGGGCAGTTCCGTCGTGAACGGCATCACCTTGATCGCCGGTACCCCGGCCAGTTGCCGGGCGAGTTCCTCCGCGCCCTGCCGGCCGGCAATATGCACAATGCGCAGCCCGGGGTGCGCCGCCGCCAGCCGGGCGCCATGCCCGGCGATAAACGCATTGAGGATGCCCGCGCCCTGGCTGCCGCCGACGAGGACCAGCAGCGGCTTCCCCTGCCAATCGTCCGGGATGGGCGCCGGGCCGGGTGTGCAGAACTCGCGGCGCACCGGATTGCCCGTGACCAGCACCTCCGTGCGCGGCGGTTTGCCCTTGAGCGGGAAGGCGGCGCACAGCAGGCGCGCGCCATTGGCAAACCAGCGGTTGGCCACCCCCAGCACCGCATTGCTCTCGATAATGACATACGGCACCCCGCGCAGGCGCGCGGCCGCATAGGTCGGCGCGGAAACATACCCGCCGCTGCCGATGATCAGGTCAAACGATTCCCGGCCCAGCAGCCGCCGCGCCGCCATGAACCCGGCCGCATTGCGCAGGCCGGCGCGCAGCAGGCCAAACGCCTCACTGCGGCGAAAGGGTGACGCCGGGATGGCATGATACGCCCACCCGTACCCTGCCACGATGGTGCGTTCAAGTCCCTCGGGCCGACCGGCCCACGCCGCCGCCGCCAGCAGGCCGCGCGCCTCCAGCTCCTGCGCCAGCGCAACGAGCGGAAAGATATGCCCGCCCGTGCCGCCGCCGGTGAACAGGATGCGCAGTTTCATCGCGCACTGCGCCAGAGACCGCTGCCGTGCATGGACAATGCTTTAGAGCTTGGCGAGATAGCCCTGCGCTTCGACGGCGTAGCGGCTGCCGGGCGCGAGGTTGACAGTGTCGATGAACGCGAAAAAGGCCTTGTCGCGCTCCTGCTGCTTCATGTATGTCAGGCCGAGATGGAAACTCACCACCGCGCGGGCGGATTTGTCGCTGGCGGGGAGCAGTTCCAGCGCCTGCGCCAGTGCGCGCACGGCCAGCTCATAATTGCCCGCCCGGAAATGGGTCCAGCCCAGCGTGTCCAGGTAATACCCCTTGGCCTGCGGGTTGTTCTCAATGGCGCGCGCAACCAGGTCGCGGGCGGCAGGGAGCGAGTCGCCCATTTCCGCATAGACGTACGCCAGCCCGTTCAGCGCATCGGCATTGCGCGGGTCGCGGGCCAGCGCCTGCTGATAGGCGGCCATGGCCGCGGGGTAATTGCCCGCCTGCCGCGCGGCGCGGCCCTGGTCGACGTACGACAGTGCCTGCTGCGCCGACGACTGCGCGTCGTGCACCTGCCGCAGCCGGCTGTCGAGGTCCTCGCGCACCAGCCGGGTCTCATTCAGTTCCTTTTCCAGCCGGGCGCGTTCGGTCTCCGCCTGCTGCAGCGCCGTGGTGACCGCCGCCAGCCGCTGGTCGTAGCTTGCGGTCAGCTGCGCCGTGCGCGCCTCGTTGGCGGCGCGCGTGCGTTCCAGCTCGACGGTCAGCGTGTCGATCTGCGTCTGCATGTCCTTGAGCTTCCGCACCACGCTCTCGGTCAGCTGGGTGTGCGACGAGAGCTGCACGTCCTGCGTGTTCAGCTTGTTCTCCAGCTCCTGATAGCGCAGATGCAGCGCATCGAACGCGCCCTGGGTGCGGTTGAGCCGCTCCTGCCGCGCCTGCAGCTCCGCCTGCAGCTGCTTGACGGTGTCCTGCTGCTCCGCGCGGGCGGCGGTTATCGCCGCCTCAAGATCGCCCGCCTGGCGGGCCTGCGCCTGCTCCTGCGCCCGCAGTTTCCCCTCGGCCTGATCCGCGCGCAGCGTCTCCGTGCGCAGCCGTTCGCCGACCGCAGTCAGCTGCTCACGCACCCGCCTGATCTCGTCCTGCAGCGAGGCCGCCAGGGCATTGTCCGCATACGTTGCGGGCGTAATCACCGGCGGCCCGCTCACGGTCACCGGCTGGGTGAAGGTGGTCGGCGTGACGCTGACCGGCGGGGTGCTCACCGCCTCCGCCGGCGCGCCCGGCATGCGCAGCCGCTGCCCGACGGATATCACATACGGTTCGGGGATATTGTTGGCCTGGGCAATCTCACGGAAGCGGCTGACGTCGCCCAGCACATCGCTGGCAATGCTGGACAGCGATTCGCCCGGCCGCACCACGTGGTAGGATTCGCGCGGCGTGCTCACCGTGGCGGGGGGCTGCGTCGTCAGCGGCGGGCGCGTGGTCTGGGTCTGCACGGTTGACGGCGGGTTGATCACGGTGACCGTCGGTTCGCCCGCCTGCGTCTGGCTGCTCACCAGCGGGGGCGCCGCCGCGCCGGCAACATATCCGTGATCACGCGCCTGGTCCAGCATGAGCGACGCGCGCCCGGTCACCAGCGAATTGGGGAACTTCTGCAGCAGTTCGTCCAGCGCCATGCCCGCCCGCTGGTAATTGCCGGTATGCAGATAGCACTGCCCCAGCTTGAACAGGGCGTCGACCCGCAGTTCGTCGGCCGGGTTCTCGTCGTTGAGCAGCTTCTCGTACCAGCCGATGGCCTTGTCGTACTCTTCCAGCGAGAAATACGAGCTGCCGAGCGAAAAATAGACGCGCGGCCGCAGTTCGGTGCGCGGATAATCGCGCAGCAGATTGCGGTAGATATCAACGGCGCTGCTGTATTTGCCGTTCCAGTATGCGGTGTTCCCCTGATAGTACATTTCCGCATCCGTGGCATACACCGCGCCCGCCTGGGCCAGCAGCACCAGCACCGCCACCATCACAACAGACCCGCGCATATCCGTATGCATATCGATCAAATATTATAGGTGCTTACCGCCCTGCTGTCAAGGTGGCTATTTGCGTTGTCGCAAAATACGCGTATTTGCTTCCGCCCCCTCCGGGGGAGGGTTGGGGCGAGGGTCGTCCGTTGTTGTCCTCATCTCGACGTTGCGCGTCGTCTTTCTCCTGCGGGAGCGGGACAACAGGTAAATTATAGGGGTGGGGTGACC
>CAZFBR010000183.1:0-7091 GCA_964517215.1 uncultured bacterium | reverse complement strand
CATTTCGCCGACATTGACAAGCTGCTGCGCGTGCTCGACGAGCTGGTGCAGCGGGGCAATACCGTGGTGGTGATCGAGCACAATCTCGACGTCATTGCCAGTGCCGACTGGATCATCGACCTCGGCCCCGAAGGGGGCGAAGGCGGGGGGACGCTGGTGGCGGCGGGGCAGTATGCGAGCGTCCTGCAGACGAAGGGCTCATATACGGCGGCGGCGCTGCGCGCCTGGGAAAAGAAGCATCGCGCCTGACGGCGCCGGGGGGGAAAATCATGCAGCGGATACGGCGGAGTTGGGGTGTGGCGGCGGTGCTGGTGCTGTTGGGCGCAGTCGGGGCGTGGGCGGACGGCGAAGCGCGGCCGGCGACGGTCGCGGAACAGGAATTTGCGGCGCGGTTTTACGCGGGCTGCGCTGCGGCGCTGCCGGCGGGACCGGCGGATTGGACGCTGACTGATATTTCGGAGACCACGCCGCCCGAGTATCTCGGGGTCGGCGCGGAAAGCAGTCCGTTGCGGCTTGACTGCGGCCTGGCGTGGGAGGATCAGGCCCGGCTGACGCAGGCGGATGCGGCGAGCATGGCCGCGCTCCAGGAACTGTACGCGCGCGGCACGCCCGATGTATCCGCCCTGCAGGCGGAACGCGAGGCGCTGGCAACGCAGCTGGGCGCGGCGGCGGAACGCGGCGATCTGGTGGCGGCGGAAGAGCTGAACGCCCGGCTTGACCGGAACGCCGCGGCGATGAATGCGGCCTATGCCCCCGCGGACCAGGCCCTGCGCGAGATCCAGCTGGCGCATGCGCCGCGGGACATGCGGCTGCGGGTGCGGGTGACGCTGAACACCTTCCATGAGGATTTCTGGCTGGCAGCGGCATCGCTGCCGCCGGTGGCCGGGGCGATGGCCTGGCGGGTCAATGGCGACGGGACGATGGCGGAGAACGGCTGGCGAGATGGCTGGACGATGGTGCTGCTCGGCGACTGGCGGGAAGAGCGCGACGGGGAACAGCACTGGCTGACCGCGCCGGGCGAGCATGGCCCTGAGCTGGCCGGGCGCACTGTGCTGGTGACCGTGACCGGCGACCGGGCGCGGGCGCAGGATTATCTTGCCCGCATCGATTGGGCGCGGCTGCGCGGACTACTGACTCCCTGACCGGCGCCGGCCGCCGGCAGTGCGAATGGTACCGGGCGGATGGCGTTGCTGTCCGGTGCGTCCGGCCGGCGGCGGGGGTTACCCGCGCCGCCGCGGGGCGTGGGGCGCGAGGCGGCTGGTTGCCGGCCTGAGCAGATGCGGACGATAGCTGGCGAGGTTGCGGTCCCCGAGGTGATCAACCAGGAACGGCACCGGGCTGCCGGCTGTGCCGCGTCCCAATGCGCGCGGCGCCAGTTGCGCATAGACGATTTCCTCGCCGCTGCGCGCGAGGGCGAGCTTGTCCGCCGCGGGCGACACGATCATGCTGTGCCCGTAGTAATGGCTCCCCTTGGCGTCGCTGCCCACCGCGTTGGCTGCGACCATGAAGACATTGTTCTCATACGCGCGCATGCGGTTGCTCATCTCCCAAATCTCGTAATGGCGCAGCAGGGCGGACGGTCGGGCGATCACCTCCGCGCCCTGCACCGCCTCGGCGCGGATCAGCTCGGGGAAGTCGCCGTCGTAGCAGATGATGATGCCGATGACGCCCAGGCGGGTGCGGAAGACCGGGATGTCGCTTCCAGGCGTGGTCCAGCCGCCGTTGCGCACGTGCTCTGTCGGGAAGGGGTGGGTCTTGCGGTACGTGCCGAGGATGCGGCCGGTGTCGCCGATGAGCAGGGCGCTGTTATAGACCACGCCCGCGCGCGGCGCGCGCTCATAGGTCGGCAGCACGCAGAAACTGCGCGTGGCCTGGCACAGGCGGCGCAGCGGCCGCAGGTAGGCGGCAAGATCGCGCGGGATGAGCGGGTAAAAATCCTTCGCCCGCATGGCCGGGTTGAAACCCGAGGTAATTGATTCGGGGAAGACCACCAGCTTCGCCCCGCTCGCGCGCACGGCCTGCTCGTGCCAGGCGCACACCTTGGCGAGGTTCTCGTTGAACGCATTCGGGACGGGCGTGATCTGCACACTGGCGGCAATGAAATCCTGCATCGGCTCACTCTCCTGTGACGGGCGCTGTGCCGGTGACCGGCGGCTGCCCGCACGCAACGATCCTGACCGCTTCCGGCGGGGGAGGCGGATGAAATACCCGGACGGGTACGCTCCTTATACCATTGCGCCGGCGGATCGGCAAACGGCGCAGCGGGGAATGTTGCCGGTTTCGGCCAAAAATGCTATGTTTGCTCCATCATGTGACAGGAGCTGATCATGGCCCACAGCGCGCGGCAGGAAGAATACCAGAAGCGGTGCACGGCCGGGGCCCAAGCGGCCGGGGCCCGGGGCAAATTCGTTCCCCGCGACCAAGCGGCGGCTTTGCTGGGCGCGGTGATCCGCAGCGGCGACCGCGTCTGTCTTGAAGGGGACAATCAGAAACAGGCGGATTTTCTCGCCCGGACGCTGGTGACGCTGGACCCGCAGCAGGTCCACGACCTGCACATGGTGCAGTCGTCAGTGGTGCTCCCCGAGCATCTCGAGGTGTTCCGCAAGGGGATTGCGCGCCGGCTCGATTTCGCCTACTCCGCCCCGCAGAGCAAGCCGCTCGCCGCTCTGGCGGTTGACGGCACCGTGCGCATCGGCGCCATTCACACCTACCTCGAATTGTACGGGCGCTATTTCGTCGACCTGACGCCGCAGGTCGCGCTGATTGTGGCGGAGCAATGCGACGCCCGGGGCAATCTGTTCACCGGCAATAACACCGAGGATACCCCCACCATCGCCGAGGCGACCCATTTCTCCCACGGCGTCGTCATCGTCCAGGTGAAGGAGCAGGTCGGCACGCTGCCGCGGGTCGATATTCCCGCCGATTGGGTTGATTTTGTCATTGTCACCGGTGAGGGCTGCCACTTGCAGCCGCTGTTCACCCGCGACCCGGCCAAAATCACCAGCCAGCAGGTGCTGATGGCGATGCTGGCGCTCAAGGGGATTTACCGGGAATACCAGGTGCAGTCGCTCAACCACGGCATCGGCTACGCCACTGCCGCCATCGAACTGCTGCTCCCCACCTACGGCGTCGAACTCGGGCTGAAGGGGACCTGCTGCACGCACTGGGTGCTCAATCCCCATCCGGCGCTGATTCCGGCGATCGAGGCGGGATTCGTGCAGCGCATCCACAGTTTCGGCGGCGAGCCGGGGATGGAACGCTACGTGCGCGCGCGGCGCGACATTTTCTTCATCGGCAGCGACGGGTACATGCGTTCCAACCGCTGCGCCGCGCATTTCGCCAAGCTGTATGCGATCGACCTGTTCATCGGCTCCACCCTGCAGATTGACCCGCACGGCAACAGCTCCACCGCCATTCGCGGCATGATCGCCGGTTTCGGCGGCGGCCCGAACCTCGGCGGCACGGCGCCCGGCCAGCGGCATATCAGCGAGGCCAACCGCCGCGCGGGTACGACCGCCGACGGCATCTTCCGGCCGCGCAAGCTCGTGGTGCAGATGACCCCGACGGTCAGCGAGAAAAAGAAGATTCCGGTCTTCGTGGACGAACTTGATGCGGTTGGTCTGGCCCGTGACGGGGTGTTCGCGGCGCCGCCGGTGATGATTACCGGGGACCAGGTGACGCACATCCTTACCGAGACCGGAATCGCGTATCTTGACCGCTGCCCCGATGCGGCGGTGCGGCGGCAGGCGATCGCCGCTGTGGCCGGCGACACGCCGGTCGGCCGCACGGCAACGCCGGCGGTGCGCGATGAACTGCGGCGCAAAAAACTGGTGCAGACTCCGCAGGATCTCGGCATTGATCCCGCTGGTGCCACCCCCGAACGGCTGGCGGCGCGCAGCATCGCCGACCTGGTGCGCATTTCCGGCGGTCTGTACGATCCGCCGGCGGCATTCGTCCGGCCGTAGGGCGCGCCCCGCGCAGCCGGCGGCAGAAACAGACAATTTCCCGCACAGGTGCGGGGCAGGAGCGTCAGGCAATGAGCGCCGAAACGAGCGACAGCAAACCGGCACCGGCGGCGTCCGCCGCGGGCGAACGCGACCCGCACGAGCTGCTGGCGGAATACCGGGCGAAGATCAGCGCCGGGGGCGGGACTGCGGCGATTGCGGCACAGCATGCCAAGCACAAGCAGACCGCGGCGGAGCGCCTCGCCCAGCTGCTTGATGCGGGGTCGCTGGTCGAGCTCGATGCCTACCTGACGCATCAGTGCACCGATTTCGGCATGGCGCAGAAAAGTTTTCTGGGTGACGGCGTGCGTGCCGGTTACGGCCGCATCGATGGCCGGCCGGTGTATGTTTCTTCGCAGGATTTCACCCAGATGGGCGGCTCGGTCGGCCTGCAGCATGCAGCGAAGATCGCGCAGATGATCCGGCGGGCGCGGCAGAACGGGGTGCCCTTTGTCCAGCTCAATGATTCGGGCGGGGCGCGCATCCAGGAAGGGCTTGACGCGCTCGAAGGCTACAGCCGCATCTTCTTTGAAAACGTGCAGGCCTCGGGTGTGGTGCCGCAGGTTTCGGTCATTCTCGGGCCGTGCGCCGGCGGTGCGGTCTATTCGCCCGCCATCACCGATTTCATTGTCATGATGGACAAGATCAGCAACATGTTTGTCACCGGTCCGCAGGTGATCCGGGCGGTAACCGGGGAAACCGTGACGGCGGAGGCGCTGGGCGGGGCGACAGTGCACAGCGCGACCAGCGGCGTGGCGTCGTTTTTCGCCCGCGACGAGCAGGAGGCGCTGGGCCTGGTCAGGCGTTTGCTGGGCTTCCTCCCGGCGAACAACCGCGAACTGCCGCCGCGCGGCCACAGCAGCGACCCGGCGGACCGGGCAACGCCGGAACTGGACACCTTCATTCCGGCGGACCCGCGCAAGCCCTTCGAGGTGCGCGAACTGATCCATGCGCTGGTGGACGACCGCGACTTCCTCGAGGTGCAGCCGCGGTTTGCCCCCAACCTGGTGGTCGGGTTCGCGCGCCTGGCGAATTATACCGTGGGCATTGTTGCCAACCAGCCCAATGCCATGGCGGGGGTGATGGACATCAACGCCTCGGACAAGGGGGCGCGGTTCATTCGCTTCTGCGATGCGTTCAACATCCCGCTGGTGACGCTGGTGGATGTGCCCGGATTCATGCCCGGAACGGCGCAGGAGCATGGCGGCATCATCCGCCACGGGGCGAAGATGCTCTATGCCTACGCCGAGGCGACGGTCCCGAAACTGTCGGTGATCGTGCGCAAGGCCTTCGGCGGCGCGTTCATCGCCTTTGCCGGGCGCGGCCTGGGGCACGACCTGGTGTTCGCCTGGCCGACGGCGGAGATCGCGGTGATGGGCGCGGAGGGTGCGGCCAATATCATCTTCAAGAACGAGATCGAGGCGGCGCCGGCGGAGCAGCAGGCGGCGGTGCGGCAGCAGCGGATTGCCGAGTATCGCAGCACGTTCGGCCGCCCGTACCTGGCGGCGACGCGCGGCTATGTCAGCGCGGTCATTGCGCCGCGGGAAACGCGATGGCAGCTGGTGCAGGCGCTGGAGATGACGTTGCGCCAGCGCAAGGACAAACCCGAACGCAAGCACGGGAACATCCCGCTGTAAGGAACGGCAATGGACTACGCGATACTGCTCACCGGCGTCAATCTGACCATCATCGGCATGGGCATCGTTTTTGTCATGCTGGAACTGCTGGCGGAACTGATGCGCCTGACCTGCCGGATCTTCCCGGAACAGCAGACGCCGACCCCGCTGGGCGCGGCGAAGAAGATGGTGAGCGAAGTGGGCCGGGCGGTCAAACCGCTGACCGACGCCGCGCGGCCGCTGACGGATGCCGCCACTGCGGTGGCGCGGCCGCTGGCGGACGCGGCGACCGGCATGGCCACCGCCGCCACCGAAATCGCGCGCCCGCTGACCCAGGTGGCGACGGAGATGGCCATGCCGGTGGCGCGCCGCGATGTCGCCGATACCGTGCCGTACCAGTTCGTCGCCACGGCGGTGCTGCATCATTACCGGCGGAAGCGGCGGCGGACGGCGGTCGATTTGTTCGCCACCGCAACGACGCAGTGGCGGCGCTGAGGAGGGCGGAATCATGCCGAAATACCTGATCAACATCAACGGCGAGGAGCGGATGGTCGACCTCGTCGAATCGGGGGACAAAACCTACCGGGTGACCATTGACGGGGTGACCTACCAGAGCCACGTCGAGGAGGTCGCCCGCGCCGCCGACGGCGGGGCGCAGGAAACGGTGGTGGTGGCGCCGGTGCCGGTGGTGATGGCGGCGCCGTCTGCCGCGGCCGCGGGCAACGAGGTGCGCGCCCCGCTGGCGGGCACGGTCATCGCCGTCAATGTCGCCGCGGGTGCGCCGGTGCGCACGGGCGAGGTGCTGCTGCTGCTCGAGGCGATGAAGATGGAAACCGAGATCATGGCGCTGAGCGACGGCACGGTGGCCACGGTGGCCGTGCGGGCCGGTCAGACGGTCCAGACCGGCGAAGTGCTGCTGACCATGGCGGCGCGGGGGTAGCGCATGAATTGGTCCGTGCTGGCGGCTGATTTCGGCAAATTCTGGGGCACGATGGGCTTCCAGCAGCTCACCGTGCAGCAGGGGATTATGATCGGGGTGTCGTGCGTGCTGCTCTATCTCGCCCTGCACCACAAGTTCGAGCCGCTGCTGCTGCTGCCCATTGCGTTCGGGTCGCTGCTGACCAATTTCCCGCTGACGGGCATCACCGACAATGCGCCCGGCGGCCTGCTCTTTTTTCTCTATCAGGGCGTCGAACTTGACCTGTGGCCGTGCCTGATTTTCCTCGGACTCGGGGCAATGACCGATTTCGGGCCGCTGCTGGCCGATCCCAAGACCTTTCTGCTCGGCGCGGCGGCGCAGTTCGGCGTTTTCGGCACGCTCATGGGGGCGCTGGCGCTGGGCTTCACGACGAAGCAGGCGGCGTCGATCGGCATCATCGGCGGCGCCGACGGCCCGACGGCGATTTACCTGACCTCCAAGCTGGCGCCCGAACTGCTCGGCCCCATTGCCGTGGCCGCCTATTCCTACATG
>CAZFBR010000182.1:0-7147 GCA_964517215.1 uncultured bacterium | reverse complement strand
CGACCAAGGCGGCGCCGGCAACCGGCCGGCAGCCGGGGGAGGGCTTTTCAGAGACATCGTATCCAGGTAGTGTCCGAACAGTATTACACAGTGTTTTCAGATAATCAACCCCAATAGCCTGTGTCTGGGTTCGTTGTTTGGCAGCGGTGATTTTCACCTCACGGTGCAGCGTTTCATCTAGGTCGAACGGCATTTACAAGCAGATATTTGGCGAACGTTTGGTGGCGTGGACGTAATCGATTGGCGCCCGTCCGGAGCGATAACTGTTGGCCCGCAGATTGTTGAAGAACAGGCAGTATTCGGCGGCCTTGTGATAAAAGTTTTTGCATGACGGGAACTCCTCGATTTCAAAGAATTCATATTCCATGATGCTGTGCACGGTTTCCACGTCGGCATTGTATGACCAGCGGCGGATGGGTATGCGCATGAAATCGATCCCCTGTTCCTGTAACCAACTTTCCAGGGCGCCATAGTCGCCCCGTCGCACGCTGCCGATGAACTCGCTGCCGTTGTCGTATTGGAAGCCCAGTTGGCGCGGCTGCAGACCGTTTTCCTTGAGGAAGGCGACGATCGTCTGGATGAAAACACGGGTGTGGGCCAGGCTGATTTGTCGGGCATAGGCAGTGAACAAGAGGCCGCTCTTGATGTCGCGGGCGGTGTATTGGTAACGCGGCAGGTGGTGGTATTGCATGTAGCGATAGAAATGCGGCAAGTCTTTCAGGTGCTTGGTATCGACAACGATGGTTTCGCCGATGGCCATCTTGTCTTTCACCTCGCGCAGTGATTTCTTGGTTTCATGCTTGTGCCGCTGCCCGCGCCGGGCAAGGCCGGCCTGCTGCAAGTATTTGTAGGCAGTATTCGGGGCGCAGGGCAACAAGCCCATCCGCTGGAGTCGGGGCATGGAAATAAAACCGAACTCCTTGCGCAGGGCAATAACCCGTTCCTGCCGGGCAGTATCTAACGCCTGCGGCGAGTGGTGCGGCCGGCGGGAATGTTCCGCCAGGCCATGAATGCCATCAGCAAGATACCGCTGAAGCCATTTGCTGACGGTCGGCCGGGTGGTACGGAACGCCAGCGCCGCAGCTGACACAGAATGCTGTTGCGCATGCTGGACCATCTGCAACCGGACCTTCACCCGGGCAAATGCTGGTGGCTTCATTGCGCAAACCACCTGCCAATAAGTATAATGTTGGTGCATCGGGCACCCCCCGTGTATTTGGTTCTCGCAGACTCAATTATACAGGGGGTGCTTTTCATTTGCCAAAGCCATACCGTCGTCGGCTTACCCGCACTGGTCTCAGGCTGTTTTCCTGTCGCACACAGACGCAACATTTCACCATCAATCCATAACCTTGCCCGAGCCATCGTCCCATTCCTTTCCTCCCAGGGGACCCTGTCATGATCTTCAGCCCCAGGGGGTGCATACGATGTCTCTGGTAATTCCCGGCGCATGGCCGGCATGGCAATTGACGGTGCTACGGGCAATGTGCTACGAATGCAGGCGGTGTGTGGGCGCGCGGTCGGGAAGACGCGGCGCAGGAGGCGGGACGGCGGGGACAATGACAACAGGCATGGAAAAGACGAACAGCGACCATTTTGCCGGCAAGGCCGCGGGCTGGGATGCAGTGGCGGCGCGTGTGGCCATGGCCGACGCGGTGGCGGCGGCCATGATTCGCACGGTGCCTTTGACGCCGGCGATGCAGGTTATGGATTTCGGGGCCGGCACGGGTCTGGTGACGCTGCAACTCGCGCCGCTGGTCCGGACAGTGACTGCAGTTGATATCTCGCGGGCGATGCTCGCGGAGCTTGCCCGAAAATTGACGGAACAGTGCGTGACCAACGTGTCGTTGCAGGCAGCTGCGCCTGACGGATTGCCGGCGGCCGACGGGGCGTATGATGCCGTCGTCAGTTCAATGGCCTTGCATCATGTGCGCGAGCTGGCGCCGCTGCTGCAGCGGCTGCGTGCGGTGCTGCGGCCCGGCGGCCGGCTGGTGGTGGCTGACCTCGATACCGAAGACGGCACCTTCCATCACGATCCGGCGGGGGTGTTCCATTGCGGCTTCGACCGTCAGGAATTCGGCCAACTGCTGGAACAGGCCGGGTTCACTGCTGTTGCTATGCATGACGCCTATCACATGCAGCGGACCGGTGCCGACGGCGTGCAGCGCGACTATACCCTCTTTTTGGCGATCGCCCGGGCGGGGGCAACGACATGAAACAGGCAGGCGTAATATTGCTGGGGTTGCTCGTGCTTGCGGGTATCGTGTATTTCGTCAAACAGCGGGAGAATCCGCCACCACCCGCGCCTTCGGTTGTGACCGATACCAAACCGGCACAACCGCGCCGTTCGGTCATCCCGCCGCGGGTTGAGCCGAAGCGGGAAACGATCGATACGCCGACGCCGATCCGGCAGGATGCAGTGCAGGCGCCGGCATCGCGGCTGCGGCTCATGGCGGCCAACCTCACGTCGGGTCGCAGCCAGAACTACGACGCCGGCCATGGCAAGCGCATCCTGCAGGGTGCCAAGCCCGATGTGGTGATGATTCAGGAGTTTAATTACCGGCGGAACACGCGCACGGAGTTGCAGCGGTTCGCCGACCAGGTGATGGGAGCGCCGGCGCACTATTACCGTGAAGCGGAGGCGCAGGTGCCGAACGGCATTATCTCGCGCTATCCGATTATTGCCAAGGGTGAGTGGAACGATCCCCATGCGGGCAATCGTGACTTTGCCTGGGCGCGGATCGACATCCCCGGGCCGACCGATTTGTGGGTAGTGAGTGTGCACCTGCTGACGTCGAAATCGACGGCACGGACGGCTGAGGCGGAAACACTGGTGGGACGGCTGAATGATGTTGTGCCGGCTGCGGCGTATATTGCAATCGGCGGCGATTTCAATACCAGCACGAAAAGCGAGGCCTGCTATCGCACGCTGGCGCAGCAGGTGGTGGTGACCGGGCCGTACCCGGCCGACGGGAACGGCAACAGCAATACCAATGCGACGCGCAACAAGGACTATGACGGGATTCTGGTCGATCCCGACCTGCAGCGGCTGGCGATTCCGGTGACTGTCGGCAGCCGGTCATTTCCCCATGGCCTGGTGCTTGACCCGCGGGTATTCCGGCCGCTCAGCGCCATCGCCCCAGCCGCCGCCAGCGACGGCGCGGCAGCGGGCATGCAGCATATGGCGGTCATTCGCGACTTCCGCTTGCCCGCTTCCGCCCGGTGATGGAGCCCAGAGCCGTCCCACAAGGTTGATAATCGCCGCGCGGCGGGGCTGACCGCCAGCGCCGCAGCGATGTCCCCTGCCCGACCGGCGGCACTGCTGCCCGCTTGACAGTACTGGCCCGGTGCGCTATCATGTAATACGAAGTAATACAACATGACCGCCGGAGCGGTGCGCGCGGCGGGCGGAGGTGCGGGGATGCGGACGGGACGGCGGGGATGGTGGCGACGGGATGCGGCGCTGCTGGCGGCGGCGCTGCTGGTGCTGGGTGGAGGTGTGGCGGGATGCGGCAAAGCGGATAGTCCGGCAACGCCTGCAACCGCGCCCGGGATGGTCATTGCCACCTCGTTCTACCCGATGCAGATTATGACACTGAATGTCGCGGCGGGCGTGCCCGGGGTGACGGTGCGCATGGTGGCGCCGCCGCAGGCGGGCTGCCTGCATGAATATGCGCTGACCACCCGCGACCTGAAGATCATCAGCACCGCGCAGGCGCTGGTGATTAACGGCAGTGGCATGGAAAGCTATATCGACAAGGTGGTACAGCAGTACCCGCGGCTTGCGCTGATTGATGCCAGCCGTGACTTTCACGACACAGCGGCGGAGCGTGCAGGGAAGCCGGACGGGCATGAGGCGGAGCATCGTCATGACGACGCCGGGGAACATGCGGATCATCAGGGGGATGCCGGGGCGCAGTCGGCCGGGCACGAGCATCATGGGGAAGGCGTCAACCCGCATCATTGGGTGAGTATCAGCCGGGCGCTGATCCAGGTGGCTGCCATCGCCGATCAGCTGGCGGCATTTGATCCCGCGCATGCCGCAGCGTATCGCGTTAATGCGCAGGCGTATATCGCCAAACTTACTGACCTGCGCGTGCGCATGCATGCGGCGCTTGATCCGCTGCCGCAGCGGACGATCGTAACCTTCCACGAGGCGTTCCCCTATTTTGCCGAGGAATTCAACCTGACAATTGCCGCGGTAATTGAACGCGAGCCGGGCACCGAGCCGACGCCGGCGGAAGTGGCGGCGACGGTGCGGCAGCTGCGCGCGCTGGGCGGGAAACTGCCGCTGTTCGCTGAACCGCAGTATTCGTCATCCGCCGCGGCCATCATCGCCCGCGAGACAGGCGCAAATGTATACTATCTCAACCCGGGCGTGACCGGCGATGAAACGCCCGACGCGTATCTGCGGACGATGGAGCGGAACATGGCAACGCTGCAGCAGGCGTTGCGCGGCGAATAGCTGCTGGCGCGCCGGCGCGGGCTGTGCACCAATACGCATTCATGCCCGGCTGATGACGAACACCCCGGTGGTTGCTGCCCCCGTGCTCCCCGCTCTCGCGGGGAGCGGTTGGCGTGCAACGCCGGGTGTGACACCACCGTTCCTTTCACCCCGGTTTCACCCGGCGAGAGCAGAACATCGCGGAGCTCGCGGACCGCGCAACCGCCGCGGCCTTGACCGTTGAACATCCCGGTGATATAATGAAAACGATAATCATTATCAGGAAGGGGAGCGGATGGCGGACGGCAGGCGGCGGGCGGGGCGGCAAGCAGAAACGCGGCGGGGCGGGCCGGAGCTGCTGCCGGCGGCCGGGGTGCGCTGCACGACGGCGCGCGCGGCGGTGCTGGCGCATCTCAAAGACTGCGCCTGCCATGCCACGGCGGACAGCATCTTCCGGGCGCTGCGGCCGCGGCATGTGCATCTCGGGCTGACCACGGTCTACCGGACCCTGCAGCTGCTGGCCCGGCTGGGTCAGGTGCAGAAGATCGAAGGCGGGGACGGCAAGGCGCATTATGAGCTGGCGGGCGCCAGTGCCGTCAAGCCGCACCATCATCATCTCGTCTGCCAGACCTGCGGCGCCATCATCGACCACGCTGACTTTGTGCCCGGGGAGCAGGATACAATGCACCGGATTATGGCCGCGCTGGAACGCAAATACGGGTTTCGCGCTACGGGGCACAATGTCCAATTTGCCGGCACCTGTGCAACCTGCCGGCACCAGCCTGACAATAATCGTCGCACACGGAGGAAACGGCAATGAGTTCATCCCGGCGCTGGCTGTGCACGGTCTGCGGCTATGTGCATGAGGGGGACGGGCCGCCTGAATGCTGCCCTGCCTGCGGCGCGTTGCCCGATCAGTTTACCGCCCAGGATGAGCCAGCTGCCTGCACTGCCGCGGCGGAAACCTGGCATGATGTGGGCGCGGCGGCGGAACTGGCGCAGCGCGAGGTTCAGCCGGTCAGTGCTGGCTGCGCCACGCTGGCGCTGGTGCATCGCAACGGTGTGTTCACCGCCCTGTCCGGCAGCTGCAATCACGCCGGCGGGCCGCTGGGGGATGGCCATCTCGACGGCAGCTATCTCGTTTGCCCTTGGCACAATTGGCGGTTTGACTGCCAATGCGGCACAGGGGAGGGGCCGGCGGCGGGTGACAGTATTGCCACCCATGCAGTCAAAGTCGACAACGGACGCGTGCTGGTAAACACGGCTGAATTGACCCCGCGCACGCGCGTCCCGCGCGAGCCGCACCCGTTGACCAGGACCGCCGGGCGCGGCGAGCCCGGCGGGCCGGCGGCGGATGCGCCGCTGCGCGTGGTCGGCATCTCCACCACCAACATGGATGTGCGCAATCCGCGTTATTCGACCTCCGACAAGCTGCTCAACGCGGCGCTCACCCGTGCGGCGGCGCAGGGTGCGACAACCCGTCTTATTCGGCTCGCGGAACTCGATTTCCGCGCCTGCGAGGGCTATTACTCCAAGAGCTCGCGTGCCTGCACCTGGCCATGCTCGATAACCCAGATGGATCCGGCCGATGGCATGACGCCGGTGTACGAGGCAATTGTCCAGTGGGGCGACATCTTCCTCATCGCCAGCCCGATCCGTTGGGGCCAGGCCAGCTCGCTCTATTATCGGATGGTGGAGCGGATGAACTGCATCCAGAACCAGGAGACCATCGCCAACCGCCATCTGCTGCGCACCAAGGTGGTCGGTCTCATCATCACCGGCGGGCAGGATAACATCCAGGGCGTGGCGGGCCAGATGCTGACGTTCTTCGGCGAGTTGGGCTGCCAGTTCCCGCAATACCCGTTTATCGCGCACAGTCGCGGCTGGTCAGCGGAGGATATGGAGAATAACACGCGCTACGTCGAGGAAAGCAACGACTTGCATGCCGCCGCCGCGGGACTGGCTGACCGCTGCCTGGCGACCTGTCGCGCGCTGCTGGGCGTGGAAATCGGCGCGGTGGTGCCGCGCGGCGGGCGCAAGGCGCATGCGCTCGACGTGCATGAGCAACAGTAAAGCGACATTGATTATTTCCCTCTCCCGTTGGGAGAGGAAGGCGCACAGCGCCAGATGAGGGGATAACCATATCCGGGTAAACCGGAACGAGGAGGAAATGCATGGGCACGAAGGAAAATCTGCAGGCGGCATTTGCGGGCGAGAGCCAGGCGAACCGTACCTATCTCGCGTTCGCAAAAAAGGCGGACCAGGAAGGGAAGTCGCAGGTGGCGAAGCTGCTGCGCGCGGCGGCGCATGCCGAGACCGTGCATGCGCACGCGCACCTGCGCGTACTGGGCGGGATCAAGGACACGGTGGCCAATCTCGAGGCGGCCATTGCCGGCGAGGGTCATGAGTTCAAGTCGATGTACCCCGGATTCATCACGGAAGCGGAAACCGAGGGAAACAAGCCGGCGCTCATCTCGTTTAAAAATGCCAACGCGGTTGAGGAAATCCACTACAATCTCTATAGTCAGGCATTGGCGGCGGTCAAGGACGGCAAGGATCTGCCGGCGGCCGATATCTGGGTATGTGATATTTGCGGCAACACCGTTGTCGGCGGCCAACCCGACAGCTGCAGCGTCTGCAAGGCGAATAAAGACCATTTCGCCAGTGTGGCATAAACCTGACAACAACAAAAACAAAACACAT
>CAZFBR010000181.1:0-7222 GCA_964517215.1 uncultured bacterium | reverse complement strand
GCAGGGTGAGCAGTTCCGGCGCATGCCGCTTGATGATCTCGGTGATGTGCGTGGCGATGATGGTCGGCGGATCAACCACGGTATAGCCCGCCGACTCCGCCGTCTCCCGCTGCTCCGCCGGCAGCCAGACCGCGGGCAGGCCGAAGGCGGGCTCACGGGTTTCCTCGCCCGCCAGCTTGCGCCGCACCTTGCCCGAATCCATGGCCATGAACTTGCCCGCGCGCAGTTCGCTGCCGCCGACCACGCTGTTCTTGATCTTGACCACATAGCTCTCCGAGCGAAGCTTGATGTTGTCGCGCACGCGGATGGGCGGCACGATGATGCCGTAATCGAGCGCGCACTGCTTGCGCATCAGGGTGATGCGGTCGAGCAGGTCGCCCCCCTGCTCGGTGTCCACCAGGGCGATCAGGCCGTAGCCGATCTCCAGTTCCATCGGATCGACCTGCAGCAGCGACACGGGCTTTTCCGGGGCCTTGCGCGGGGCCGCCGCCGGGGCCTGCGCCGCCTTGAGCTTCGCTTCCGTTTCCGCGCGGGCCTGCAGCTTGAGCGCGCGGGCGAGGGCAAACAGCCCGGCCCCCAGCGTCCACAGCGGCAGCAGCGGCATGCCCGGCACCACCCCGAGGATGGCGAGGAAACCGCCCGCCATGATCAGCGCCCGCGGCTGGCGCAGGAGTTCGCGGGTGAGGTCCTTGCTCAGCGACTCCTCGCTGGTCGAGCGGGTGACGATCAGGCCGGCGGCGATGGAGATGAGCAGCGACGGGATCTGCGCCGCCAGGCCGTCACCAATGGTCAGCAGGGTGTAGGTCTGCAGCGCCTCCACGATCCCCTCGCCGCGCATCCACATGCCGATGACCAGGCCGCCGGTGATGTTGACCCCGGCGATCACCAGACCGGCATAGACATCCCCCTGCACAAACTTAGCGGCGCCGTCCATCGCCCCGTAGAAGCCCGCCTCGCGCTGGATGTCCAGCCGCTTGCGCGTCGCCTCCTCCGGGCTGATGTCGCCGCGCTGCACCTCGCCGTCAATCGCCATCTGCTTCATCGGCATGGCTTCGAGGGTGAACCGCGCCGCCACCTCGGCGATGCGGGTGGCGCCCTTGGTGATCACCATGATCTGGATGAGCACAAGCACCAGGAAGATGACGATGCCGACAATATAATTGCCGCCAACGACAAAATCGCCGAAGGCGGTGATGATCCCCTCGACCCCCGCCTTTCCCTCCAGCAGGATCTTGCGCGTCGACGCCACGTTGAGCGCCAGGCGCAGGCCGGTGGTGATCAGCAGCAGCGAGGGGAAGACGGCGAAATCAACCGCCTTCGAGCTGTAGATCACCGTCAGCAGAATCAGCAGCGCCAGCGCGATGCTCACGGCGATCCCCAGATTCAGCATCCAGGTCCACACCGGCAGCACCATCATCAGGATGATTACCCCGACCCCCGCCGCGATGAGTGCGTCGCTGCTCTTCAGCAGCCGCCCGATCATTCCCTGTTCCGGCATGTTTCCGTCCCCCCGTCGTTCCCGTTATCCGTCCCTTACCGTGCCGCCGCGGCCCCGCCGCGCGACCGGTAGATCAGGGCCAGTACTTCCGCCACCGCCGCAAAATGCTGCTCCGGGATCTGGTCGCCCAGTTCCGTGTCCGCATACAGCGCGCGGGCCAGCGGCGGATCCTCGTAAATCGCCACCCCGTGCTCGGTGGCCAGCGCGCGGATCCGCAGCGCGATGAAGTCCTGCCCCTTGGCCACCACCGTCGGCGCCACCATCGTCGCGCGGTCGTATTTCAGCGCCACCGCGAAGTGGGTCGGATTGGTGATGACCACATCCGCCTCGGGCACCGCCTGCATCATCCGCGCCTGCGCCATTTCCCGCGCCCGCTGGCGGATCCGCTGCTTGACGTGCGGGTCACCCTCCTGGTCGCGGAATTCCTCCTTGACCTCCTGCTTGGTCATCATCAGCTGTTCCTTGTGCTCGCGCCGCTGGAACCACCAGTCGGCCAGCGCCAGCAGCAGCAGAAACAGCGACGCCTTCAGCCCGATGCCGAGCGCGGTGTCGAGGAACAGCGCCGTGCCGCCCATGATCCCCTGGTGGATGCTCTCCAGCATCGGCGCCAGCATGGCCGTGATGTCCGTGTAGGCAAGCCAGCCGATCACCGTGAGCTTGAACACCGCCTTGAGCAGGTTCATCACCGTCTGCTTGCTGATCAGCATCTGCTTGGTCAGCCGCTCCCAGGTCGGCATGATCTTCTGGAAGTCCGGCTTGAGCGGCTCCAGGGTGAAGAGAAAGCCGACCTGGAGCAGGTTCGCCACCACCCCCGTCACCATGGCAATGATCAGCGCCGGCGCGCAGATCAGCGTCGTCGTCCACAGCAGCTGCAGCAGCAGCACCCCCACCGTCGCCGGCGTCAGCTCGATCAGCATGGCGGGCGACAGATAGCGCCGCAGCAGCGCACCCAGTTCCCGCCAGACGAAGGGCAGGTAGAAATAGAGCCCGATAAAACTCGTCAGCAAACCCGCCGCCAGCGGCAGTTCATTGGTCTTGGCGACCTGCCCCTTCTCCCGGGCCTTGCCCATCTTGCGGGCGGTCGGGTCCTCGGTGCGCCCGTCCTCTTCCGCACCGAACCGCTGCAGGTCGAACGTGGCGAGGACCAGGGCCGCCGCTGTGTCCGGCCGCGGCGGCAGCAGGTGCCAACTGGCGTCAGTCGCCGGCAGACCGGTTGCCGCCGCCGGCGTCGTGGCCGGCGGACAGGACCGGGCGCGCCGGCAGTCCCGCGGGGCAAACGGCGGCAGCATCATCCGGCCATCACCTGCAGGAAGCGCGCCGCGTCGCGGAACATCAGGTCGAACAGCTGTTCGGTCAGCATGCCGATCTGCGGCATGACCGCGACCAGGATCAGCAGGCCGAAGACGATCTTGATCGGAAAGCCGAGCATCATCACATTCATCTGCGGGGCCGCGCGGGTGAGCACGCCCAGCGCCACCTCGACCACGAATACCGTCCCCATTACCGGGGCGGCCAGCACAAATGAGATCTCAAACAGGCCGCGCATCATGCCGCCGAGCATCTCCAGCATCCCGCCCGTCGCGGCCATCGAGAAGTTCGGGCAGACGCGGAAGCTGCGGATTACCGCCTCCAGCAGCAGCCGGTGCCCGTCAATGGCGATGAAAATCAGGGTTGCAAAGAGCGACAGCAGCTGGCCGATGATGGGAACCGAGATTTCCGCCATCGGGTCCATGACCTCGACGATGCCGAACCCGAGCTGGACGGAGAAAAACTGGCCGGAGAGCTGGAAGGCCATCATGTAGAGGTTGGCGATGAAGCCGAGCGCCAGCCCGATGGCCAGTTCGTTCACCGCCGCCGCCGCCAGCGCGGGGAAATCGCCGTTGGGAAACTGATAGCCGCCCGCCTGGATCACCGGGAAACTGATCAGGGTCACCATGAAGGCGATGGCGCCGCGGATCTGCAGCGGCACCATCCGGCTGCCGAGAAACGGCGTCTCGAAAAACATCGCGCCCACGCGGAGAAATACCAGGAACAGCAGCTGGACGTTGTCCACCAGCGCCTGCAGCGTCAGGGCCATGCGCCCGCTCCTACGGCGTGACCTGGGGCAGCATGGACCACAGCCGCACCGTGTAGTCAACCGCATACCCCAGCATCCAGTTGCCGAACACCGCCGCCGCCAGCAGGATGGCGAGGATCTTCGGCACAAACGTCAGCGTCTGCTCCTGGATCGAAGTCGTCGTCTGGAAGATGGAAATGGCCAGGCCGACCACCATCGACAGTCCGAGCATGGGCGTGGAAATGAGGATGGCGACGAGCAGCGCCTCCTGCACCACATACATCGCCGTGGTCTGGTCCATGGCGCTATCCTCCCAGATGGTAGCTGGCGACAATCTGCCCGATGAGCAGATTCCAGCCGTCGACCATGATGAACAGCAGGATTTTGAACGGCAACGAGATCATCACCGGCGGCAGCATGATCATGCCCATCGACATGAGCACCGATGACACCACCATGTCGATGACCATGAAGGGAATGAACAGCAGCACCCCCATGGTGAACGCGGTCTTCAGCTCGCTGATCATAAACGCCGGCACCAGCGCGTAGGTCGGCACCTGCTCGCGGTTCTGCGGGCGCGGCAGGTTGCCGATGCTGGTGAACAGCGCAATGTCCTTTTCATACGTCTGGCGGAACATGAAGGTGCGCAGGTGCTTGACCGTCACCGCAATCGCGGTCTTCTGGTCGACCTGCTTCGCCAGGTAGGGCTGCAGCCCCTCCTGGTTGATTTTGCTGAAGGTCGGGGCCATGATGAAAAAGGTCAGGAACAGCGACAGCCCGACAAGGATCTGCTGCGGCGGCAGCTGCTGCGTCGCCAGCGCATTGCGCACGAAATTGAGCACAATATAGACGCGGGTGAACGCCGTCACCATCATGAGGATCGACGGGGCCAGCGACAGGATGGTGAGCAGGAAGATGATCTGCAGGCCGAGCGACACATCCTCGGGCGTCTGCGCGGGCGCAAACCCGACCGACACCTGCGGCAGCGGCACCGGAGTGCCCGCCGCCGCCCCCGCGGCAGCGCCGGCAAGATCCGCCGCCGGCACGGTCGCCGCCGGCGCCGCCAGGACCGGCGTCGCTGCCAGCAGCAGCAACAACATACTGACCCACACACGATAGAACATGACAACCCCCCTCCCAGGGTGGTGCTGCCGTCCCGGCTGCGCTCCGCCGCCGCCGTGACGTCCTGCTGCCGCTTCGCTTCCTGCCCGCCGATGCTGCCGCCTCGGTTCCGTGCGTCACCGCGGCTGCGGGATTGCGCCCTCGCTGCCGCCGCCCCGCCGGCGCGTCCGGGGCCGTGCGCTTGTGTCTACCGGCCGCGTTTCAGCCGCCGGACCTTGTCGTTGAAGAATGCCAGAAAATCCGGCGCCGGCACGGCCTCATCCTTCGCCGCCAGGCCCGCCACGTCGGACGCGTCCAGTTCGGCGATCGGATTGATGCTGTGGTCGCCGATCCCGACGACAAAATAGCGCTGCGCCACTTCCACAATGCCGATATGCCGGTTCTGCCCGAGCGGCAGCGTTTCCACCAGCCGCATCAGCCCGTAGCGCCCGCTGCGGGCCCGCCCCTTTTTCGCGATCAGCCAGAAGATGCCGTAGATCAGGCCGCAGATGAAGCCCAGCACCAGCACCACTTTGACGAACAGGCCGGCAACGCTGAATTCCATGCCGCTGCCCAGCGCGGCGCCGTCGGCCAGCCGCGGCGCCTCAGCCGCAACCGCCGCCGAGCCTGCGGCATCGCCGCCGCCGCCCCCCTGGCCGACCGCCAGTGCCGGCGCCTCCGCGCACGGGTACACCGCCACCGGCCCGAACCCGAGCACCCAGAGCGTTATGAAAAACAGCCATCGTGCTGACCGTGACGCCGGACGGCGTCCGTGTGTATCCCCCATGTCTCCCATTCCCCCCATTAACCCCGCTGACGGTCCCCCGCCACCCGGTTCATGCGCCGGGCGCCCACCCGGCGGCCGCGGTCCCCGCCGCGGCCTTGACCCGCCCGCCGTCACCGGCGGGCGGGCGGTTCCGCTTACAGCATTTCGTTGAAACGCTCCGCCGGCGGCACTATTTCCGTCACCCGCACGCCGAAGTTCTCGTCGATCACCACCACTTCACCCTTGGCGATCAGCTTGCCGTTCACCAGCAGATCGACCGGCTCGCCTGCCAGCTTGTCCAGTTCAATGATCGAACCGCCGCCCAGATTCAGGATTTCCTTGATCCGCATGCGGGTGCGGCCGAGTTCCACCGTCACGCGCATCGGCACATCGACCAGCAGGTCGAGATTGCTCGGCGTATGCGGCGCCGGCTGCTGGTTGAACGCCGCAAACTGCACCGGCTGCACATTGACGTTGCCGGCCGCCCCCCGCGCCGCCGGTGCGGCACCGCCACCCGCGGGCGCCGCCGCCCGCGCCGGCGCACCGGCCGCGGGCGCCGCCTTGGGCGCCGCGCCCTTGATCCGTTCCAAAATCTTCTGGGCCTGCTCGATGGTGTCCAGCTGGATCAGTTCGCCGCTGACCAGCCCGCCAATGTCAATCTTGTAGCTGATCTTGACCGCGGTGGCCTGTCCCAGCACCGGATACTTGTCCGCCGCCGACAAATCGCTGACTTCGACCTGCGGAATGCCCGTGACCACGGTCATGCCCTGCAGCTGGCCGGCCATCGTATTGGTCATCGAACCGAGCATCTGGTTGGTCACTTCCACCAGGCCGGACAGATAGAGCTCCGTCAGTTCGTCGGGCTTGCGCCCCTCCTCCCCCATCATCAGCGAGGCCAGCACCCCCGCCACTTCCTCGCTGGTGATCAGCACGAACTGGCCGGGCAGCCCCTCCTGATAGGCCGCGGACATGACCACTTTCAGCCCGCTGATCAGGCCGGGCACGTCGTCACGGCCGATGGTCGCCACCTGCGGCACTCCCAGGTCGACGCTCTTGCTGACGAAGGTGTTGAGCACCGTCGCCACCGCATCCACCGACTTGCCGTAAAAGACCGCGAGTTTCTGGCAGTCGTCGGCCGAAATGCCGCCGCCGTTGCCGCTTTCGCTGCTGACGCTGTCGCTCTGTTTCAGCAGCGCGTCGATTTCGTCCTGCGACAGGATGTTGCCGCCTGCACTTGCCGTCATTTCGGGCCTCCTGGTTTACCGGCGGCATCAATCGCCGCCATCCCGTTCGCGTCGACATCCCCCGCATGTTCCCGCGTGATCAGTTCCTCTTCCGAATACTGCATCAGCTCCGCCACCTGCATCGCCTTCTTGCCGCCGTGCACCCCCGGCATGGCGGTGAACTTGTACTCGCCGTTGACCTGCACCCGCATCGGCGTCCCGAATTTCTGGTCGAGCTTGAGCACATCGCCCCGGTTCAGGTCCAGCAGTTCGCGCAGCGACGCGCTGGTCGTCCCGACTTCCGCAACAACGGGGATTTCCACCTCGGTCATGCGCGAACGCAGCCGCTTCTGGTGCTCCTTCGAGGTGTGCCGCCGCACCGCCGCATACCAGAACTGCGCCGACAGTTTGCCGATGATCAGCTCCAACACGATATAAAAAATGCACAAATTGGTCATCCCCTCGACCTCGCCGACCTTGGTCTCGAGGGTGATCAGCACCACCATGTCGTTCGGCGGAACAATCTGCACAAACTGAGGATTGCATTCGATCTTCTCCAGCTTGAGCTGCAGCTGGAT
>CAZFBR010000180.1:0-7231 GCA_964517215.1 uncultured bacterium | reverse complement strand
GGAACCGGTGGCGCTCCCCGAGGAGGCGAAGCACCTGCTGATCCGTTTGCGCGACGAAGTGCACCGGTTCGTCAATACCGCCTACCGGCGCCGGCACGGTGCGGCCATGCTGCGCTCGACGCTGGAGGATGTCCCGGGGATCGGTGCGGTGCGCGCGAAGAAGATGCTGGCGCGGTATTCGCTCGCGGAACTGGCGACACTGCCGGCGGCGGAGCTGGCCGCCGCGACGGCCACGCCGCTTGCGGTGGTGATGACCATGCAGGCGATGCTGGGTGAGACGCAGGGCGAACCCCGGAAAGAACCACTGCCGGATGTTGTTGCGGCAGCAGCGGAACCGGTGCGGACGGCCGCACCGGAAAACCAAGTGCCGCATGCATAGGAGGTGCCTGTCGTGAATACCGGTATGCTGTCAAGAATGCCCCGGCCGCAGGGCGGGAGGGGGCTGGCCCGGCTGGTTGTCGCCGGCATCATGCTGCTGCTGTCCGCCGGTGCCGCGCTGGCGGCGTCGGAAGTGGAGCCGAACAACCGGGTTGAGCGCGCGACCCTGATCCTGCCGGGTGAACGCGTGAGTGCGGGCATTGCGGTCCGCAATGACAAGGACTGGTATGCGTTCACGCTGCCGGCGGCGGGCACCGTAACCCTGGTGGCGGGCCAGCAGTCGAGCGCAGGCAACGGCCTGACCTTTGCCCTGTTCACCGCGGCGGGTGCGGCGGTGCAGAGTGCGGAGGCGGGCGGATTTGAGGGGCGACTCTTCACCCGTGAACTGCCGGCCGGCGACTATCGGCTGCTGGTGAGTAACCGCACCGGCACGGAAGGAAATTACTGGCTGCGGCTGGAAGTGGCGGCGGCCGCGCCGGCGCAGCCGCTGACGACGGTGCGGCAGGAGACCCCGGCGCTCCCCGGCTGGTGGTTTGTGCTGCCGGCATATGCCGGCGACGATACGCCAGCCATCGGGTACCGGGCGGATTCCCTCGCTGCGGCATGGCATGACACGGCGCTGCCAGCGGGACTGGCGGTGCCCGGCGGGCCGGGTGGTCCGGCACTGCTCCTGCTGACCCGCCCCGCCGGCGGGCCGGTTTTTGTCGATCTGCGCGATACGCGCGGCGTGCTGGCGGTGCGCTGGCGCATGGTGGCGGATGACAGCAGTGCCGCCGGTGCCGTGCGGCTGCGGCCGGAAGCGCGGGCGGTCAACCCGTCGCTGGCTGGCGGTCTATTGCCCGGCGACTATGCGCTGCGGGTCAGCGCCGGCAACCGGGTGCTGGCGGCAGCGGATGGGTGGACGCTGCGCCTGCGGCACCCGGCGGGCGGGCTGGTCGCGGATACCGGCGCGGTACCGGCGGCGGAATGACGCGCCGCGCGGGCGGGCTGGTTCTGCTCGCCGGGCTGGTGCTGGCCGGCGGCTGCGCCCTGACGGACGCGGAAATTGCCGGTATCGCCCCGGACCGCCAGGCGGCGGCGGAACGCGCGCTGGCCGAACTGGCGGCGCGGCTGGGCGCAACGGAAACGCTGTCGACGCTGCCGATTTATATGCGCCTGCGTGAATTCATGGACCGGCATCCCGAACTGCATGGTGCGGGGCTGGCGTATGCCCCGGGCATGGCGCCGGGGACAGCGGCGGCGCTTGCCGCCCCCTACGTCTGGCGCGAAGCGGGGATGCTGCACGACCGCGACCTGGCCCGCGACGGTGATTATGCCCGCGACGATGCGGCATGGTATCACGAACCGGTACAGGAAGATGCCATGCGCTGGACGGATGTAACGTACGATTTCGGCGGACTGGCGCGCAGCGGCGCCCGGGCTGCGTGCGGCCTGCCGCTGCACCGGTTCCAGCGAACCCCCCGCCTGCTTGGCGTGGCGTTTGTCGATCTGGCGGCAGAATGAGCTACTGGCGCTGCCGACGTTTCGCGGCGGCGCTGGCAGTTGTTTGCCTCGCTGCCGGCTGCGCCCGGCCATCGTCACCTGCAGTTACCGTTGGAACGGCGGCGCAGCTGCGGGACGGCGATATCGTGTTCCAGGCCGCGCGGTCGCCGCAGAGCGAGGCGATCCGCCGGGCCACGCACAGTCCGTACACCCATTGCGGCATGGTCTTTATCGTCAACGGCGATACGCGGGTGCTTGAGGCGATCGAACCGGTATGCTGGACGCCGTACCGTGATTGGGTGGCGCGCGGCGAGGAGGGGCAGGCGGCCCACCGCCGCCTGCGCGAGGCCGATCGAGTGCTGACCCCGGCGGTAACGGGCCGGATGCGGGCGCTGGGCGAGCGCTGGCTGGGCAAGCAGTATGACTATTACTTCGAATGGTCGGACGACAAGCTCTACTGTTCGGAACTGGTCTACAAGCTCTATGAGCGGGCGGCTGGCATTAAGCCGGGTGCAGTGCAGAAACTGGGCGATTTCGATCTGGATGATTTTGTGGTCCGGCGGGCACTGCGGCAGCGGTACGGCAGCGCCATCCCGATCGACGAAACGGTGATCGCCCCGGCTGATCTGTTCGCCGCGGAACAGTTCATCACGGTGACGGAATGAACGCGTTTTCGCTCAGCCAGCGGCGGCAATGGCTGCTGGGGATACTCTGGGCGCTGCTCACACTCTGCCCGGTCAACCGGCTCTTGTTACGCGCGAGCTGGCTGGCGCTGACGGCAGGCATGCTGGCCTGGCTGCTCTGGCGCGGGCGGCGGTCGCGCTCCCTGCGCTGGCTGCTGGTGGCGGTGATTGTGTCGGCTGGCGGTTGGTTTACTGTTGGCAGCCGGCCGGTAACAACCCCGGAACTGCGGGCGGCGTATGTGCAGGCGCTTGCTGGTTACGCAGGGGTTAGCTATTTGTGGGGCGGCGAGAGCCGGCTGGGAATCGACTGCTCCGGCCTGGTCCGGCGCGGGTTCATCGACGCCAATCTGTGGCTGGGGCTGACCCACGGCAATGCCGCGGCGGTGGCCACGGCGGTACGGCTCTGGTGGCACGACCAGTCGGCGGCTGCGTTGCGCGACGGCGAAGCGGGCACGACGGTCGCGGTGATGGACCAGGTGACGCTCAATACGCTCGGTGGTGATATGCTGCAGCCCGGTGATATCATGGTCACTGCCAGCGGGATTCACTGCATGGTGTACCTTGGCGACAGCCGCTGGCTGCAGGCCGACCCGACCCGCGGACTGGTGTTTGCCGAATCCGTGCCCAGCCGCACCAATCCCTGGTACGCATCACCCGCACAGATCGTCCGCTGGCGGCAGCTTGCGGTCTAACCAATGCCATTTCCGGCAATTGCATAAAATATTCCGGCAGGGTCTTGACCCTCACGTTGCGGCATGGTGTATACTGCCGGTATGAAACGTCAGCGGCAGTTGTACACGGTACGGCAGGTGGCGAAGATGGCGGGGGTGAGTGTGCGCACCCTGCACCATTACGACCAGCTGGGGCTGTTGCGCGCCGCGCAGCGGACGGCGGCGGGGTACCGGCTGTACGGTGCGCGCGAGCTGCTGCTGCTCCAGCAGATCATGTTCTATCGCGAACTGGAACTGCCGCTGACACGGATCAGGGAACTGCTGACGGCCGGCGATTTTGACATCAGGCGGGCGCTGCGCGAGCACCGCGCCGCGCTGGCGGCGCGGCAGCAGCAGACGCAGCGGTTGCTGCGGACAATCGACACGACGCTGCGGCGTCTGGAGGAGAACGGGCAAATGGGCATGGATGAGGAACAGATTCTCGATTTGTATGACGGTTTTTCCCGCGACGAAGCGCGGGCGCTGCATCGTGAAGCGGAACAGCGCTGGGGCGGGACGGCGGCATGGGCCGAGTCGATGCGCAAGACGAAGAACATGTCGAAGGAGCGGCTGCAGGCGATCAGCGTCGAAGCAGACGCGGCGGCGCGCACCATGGCGACGCTGCGGGACCGTCCGGTCAGTGATCCGGAAATCCAGCGCCTTGTCGATGCGCATTACCGGTGGATCCTCAATTTCTGGACGCCCGACGAAAACTCGTACAAGGGGCTCGGGCAGATGTACGCCGACGATCCGCGGTTCCGCAAATATTACGAGAATTACGGCGAAAACTTCGCTGATTTCATGGCCGCGGCGATCGCCTACTACGCCGACCATACGCTGGCGGCAAAGGGCTGACCGCATGGCCTGGGACTGTCCGCATAACTCTAACGGCACCTGTCAGGTGCGGCAGCAGCCCTGCGCGGTGCTGGCGCCCGGCTGTGTGCTGTGCGGGCAGCGCCTGCGGCGGCTGGTGGCGGAAAGCGCGCCGCCGGCCGCGCCGGAATAGCGCAGCGCGGGCGGGTTGTCTTGCGCGGGGCAATACCGGTTGCAGTTCCGGGGCAGGTATGGTATCTACCTCCATCCGGTTTTACCGGGGCAACCATTTTGCAGGGAGAGGGAACAATTTATGAAGAAGGTGTTGGTTGGTGTTTTGGCGATGATGGCGTTGATGATGCTGATGGGATGCGGCGGCAACAGTGAACCGGCGGCACCGGCGGCGGCGCCGGCTCCGGCAGCTCCGGCGGCGGATGCAGCGGCGGCACCGGCGGGTACGAATGCGGCGCTCAACTTCACGCTGGTCAACGCCACCGGCTACGACATCAAGGAGCTCTATCTGTCCCCGACGACGACGAAGTCCTGGGAAGAGAACATGATCACCGGCGGCGAAGCGCTGACCAACGGCGCGAGCACGCCGATCAATTTTGCCGGCTACAAGGCGGATGTCGCCACCTGGGACCTGAAGGCGGTTGACGCCACGGGTGCAGAGCACGTTTATGAAGGCCTCAAGCTGACTGAAATCACCAAGATGACGCTGAACGCAGAGAACGCCACCATCGAATAAGTACGAGTTGCCGCCCTTCCGCCGTTGCCGGCGGAAGGGCTTTTTTTTGCCCGCAGGCAACCCGGGGACGGAGCATAACTTATTAACTTATGCAGGGCAGCGGGCCCGGGGCGGAAGAACATCCGGTGCCGAATTGCCACCGTTGCGGCAGCAACGCCGCGGCTGCGGTTACAGCAGTTTGTGGCGGGCGAGCAGGGCGGCGGCCTCGGCGAAATGATCGACCGCTTCCGCCCCGGCACTCCAGGCAATCAGTTCGCGCATGGCGTCGTCAAAGTCGCGCAGCTCGCGCAGTCCCAGTTTTTCCATCGCCCGCGTGCGGTCGGCGAAGCAGTGGCGGGTATCCCCTTTGCGGAAGGTGCCGGTCACCTGCGGGGCAATCTCTTTGCCCATGAGCCGGGCGAGGGTGCGGGCAATGCCGGCGATCCCGCGCGGCACGCCGCTGCCGACGTTGACCGCCAGTCCGTCCGCGCCCGGGGTGGTGGCGGCGGCGATGATCGCCCGGGCGACATCGCTGACGGCGATGAAGTCGCGCGACTGGTTCCCGTCCTCATAGACCACCGGCGGCTGGTTGTTCTTCAGCCGGCTGATGAAGATGGCGGCGACGCCGTTGTAGGGGTTGGAGAGCGACTGCCGCGGCCCGAAGACATTGAAAAAGCGCAGCGCGACAGCGGGGATGCCGTAGGTCCGCCCGACGCAGAGCACCAGTTCCTCCTGCCATTTCTTGTTGAGCGCATAGACCGACCGCGCGTCCTGCACCCCGTCTTCAGGCATGCCGATGGGCGTGAGCGCACCGCGGCAGTGCGGGCAGCGCGATTCCCAGATCCCCGCGCGCAGGTCGGCTTCATCCCGGTCGCCCGGGCGCACCGGTCCGCAGGCGGGGCAGCGGTACAGCCCTTCGCCGTAACTGCTCATCGATGCGGCGACCACTATCTTCCGGACCGGCAGCTTGTCGTTGACAATGAGGTCAAGCAGCGTTGCGGTACCCGTGGCGTTGACGCCGGTGTAGTGTTCGATCTGGTATTGCGACTGGCCGACCCCGACCGCGCCGGCGAGATGAATGAGCGTGTCAATGCCCGCGAGCGCGCGGGTCATGGCGGCGCGGTCGCGCACATCGGCCCGGATGAATTCAGCGGCGGGATTGAGGTACTCGGGCGGGGTGCCGCCCGGATGAATTTGCTCCACCAAACTGTCGACAATGCGCACGGCATGCCCCTGCGCGATCAGGGCATCCGTCAGATGTGACCCGATAAAACCGGCGCCGCCGGTAACCAAGCAGTGCATAAAACGATTGACCCCCTGACCGTCACATGGTACAATTACTATAGACAATCATTCGGCAAAAGGCAAGGGGTGGCGTATGGCGGACGACGCGGTACGGGAACTCACGGATGCCGATTTCGATGAACTGGTGAACGAACGCGCCGGGCCGGTGCTGGTGCAGTTCGGGGCGGCATGGTGCGCACCCTGCCGGATGCAGCGGCCGGTGCTTGAACAATGCGCTGCCACGATGACCGGCACCCTGGCGGTGGCGGCGGTTGATGTTGACGTCAGCCCGCGGCTGCGTGAACGCTTTGCCATTCGCAGCGTGCCCATGCTGGTCCTCTTCAACCAGGGCAAGCAGGCCGATTCCTGGCTGGGGTTCCGCTCACGGGAAGAACTGCAAACCATTCTGGCAGCATATGTTAGCTGAGTAATTCCCCGCGGTTTGACAGCATGCGTTGAACCAACTACAATAGTTCCATGTTGTGGCGGCTTGGCCGCCGGGCTGCAGTATGGCCAAACCTGCTCCGGAAGAAGAATAATGGCGGATATTACCCTTGACACGGTGCGGCATGTGGCGCGCCTGTCGCGGCTTGAACTGACGGACGCGGAGGCGGCGGGCTACCAGCGCACGCTGGGTGACATTCTGGCGTATATCGGCAAACTCAACCAACTGGATACCACCGGGATTGAGCCGCTGGCGACGGTCCTGCCGCTGCAGAATGTCATGCGCGAGGATGCAGCCCGGCCGTCGCTGCCGGCGGACGCGGCGCTGGCCAATGCGCCCGACCGGAGCGGCGATTTCTATCGCGTGCCGCGGATTATCGAATGAGCACGCTCAACCTGGCCGACGCCCGGGCGCTGCGCGCGCAGCTGGCGGCGGGAACGGTGCGGCCGCAGGATGCGGTGGAAGCGTCGCTGGCGGTCATTGCCGGGCGCAACGGCGAACTGGGTGCGTTTCTGGAGACCTATGCCGACCGCGCCAGGACGCGCGCGGCGGAACTGGCGCAGCGCGGACCGGAGGGTTTGCCGCTGTACGGCGTGCCGGTGGCGGTCAAGGACAATCTCTGCCTCGCCGGCCAGACGGTGACCTGCGCCTCGAAGATTCTCGCGGGCTTCGTCCCGCCCTACACCGCGACGGTGCTGGAGAAGATCGA
>CAZFBR010000179.1:0-7357 GCA_964517215.1 uncultured bacterium | reverse complement strand
CAGCGTAACCTTGATCCGCCGGCTGTGGCTGACGGGGTCGAGGGTCGGCTGCAGCTCTGCCACCGTCCCCGGCAGCGTCTCCGGCGCGTCATCACAGCGAACCATCACCGTATCGTGCAGGGCCAGCGCGTCGGCCACACCGGCGCGCACATCGGCGACGAACTGCCAGACGCGTGCGTCATGCACCGTGACAATCGGCATGCCGGGCGATACCGTAACCCCCGGATCAAGATGCCGGGCCACGACCAGGCCGGCGAACGGCGCGCGCACCTGCCGGTAATCGGCCATGGCCCGCGTGGTGCTGATTGCGCCCGCCGCCGAGGTCTCCGCCGCACTCGCGGTGGCGAACTCCGTGCGCGCGCGCTCAACGTCGATCCGCGCAATCAAACCTTCGCGATAAAGGTACTCGGCGCGGTCAAGATCGCGCTTCGCCTGCGCGAAGCGGGCGGAGCTCGCCGCCACCGAGCCGGAGGCCTGCACCACCTGCGCCGCCAGCTCCGGCGCCTCGATCACCGCCACCACCTGCCCCGCAGCAACCCGGTCCCCCGCACGCACATTGACGGCATGCAGCGTTCCCGTCATCTTGGCCGACAGCACCGCCGCCTGCCACGGCTCGATCGTACCGGGGATTTCCGCCATCGCGGGAATATTCTCAACTGCCAGCGTGTGCAGTTCGGCGCCGTCGGGCACGCGGGCGGGAGAGAGCCCGGGCGCGCCCGGCCCCACCTTGCGGTGGAAAGCGCCCGCCATCCACAGCAGCAGCAGCACCAGCAGCACCAGTGCGATAATGATCTCCACCGTCCAGCGCAGGACGGACTTGTGACCGCTCATGACTCCCCCTCGATATCAGTAAATATAAACCGGCGCACCAACGTCGATGAACCGGTATACCGCAGCCAGATCTTCCTCTTTCAGCCGCACACAGCCGTGCGTGAATTCGCCCGGCAGTACCGGCCCGTCAATGCCGTGGATGTCATACCCCTCGCCCGTTTGCAGGCGGTACTTGCCCAGCGCCCCGCGCACCTCACGTTGTTCGCGCGTCATCCGGGGGACTGAATCACCCCGCTCCAGCCAGACCCAATCGGGGCGCAACCAGACGGGGTCCACTTCCTTGTTGATGACCGTGCGGCGACCGACCGGGGTGGTGAAATCGAACCAGCGCCCGCGCTGCTGCACGCGCCCCTTGCCATGTGCGCAGCTGGCGCGATGGATCACATTGCCGTCGCGCATGACCCTAACCTCATTATTGTCCAGGTCGACGGTCAAATAGTAACCGTTATAGTGGCGGGCGCTTCCCTCAACCTGGGTCACTGCGCGCAACTTGTGCTCGACGTAATCGCGTTCGCTGGCAAACTGGCGCAAATCCGCCTCACGATACGCCCGTTCCGCCGATAATGCCGCCGTCAGCAGCAGACAGACCGCGGCAAGCGTCACCAGCGCCGCACGCTGCAGCACCCAATGCACGATCGGCTGCCCGCCCGCCCGCGATCCGCCGCCGGGCTGCGCTGGCGGTTCAACCGGCACGTTCCCCGGCGACGATTCCGCCAGATGCGGCGATTGCCACCATTCGCGGCGCTGCCACCCCATGGCTACAACTCCCGCAGCGCCGCCAGCTGGCGGCTGTCGCCCAGCACGATCATCACATCATCGGCATGCAGGATATGGCCGGCCGGCGGGTTGTTGGTATATTCCTGCGCCGCCGCGTTCTTGACCGCCAGCACCATCAGCCCGGTTTTCCGGTTGATCTCCGCCGCGGCCAGCGATTTGCCCGCCAGCGACCGGCACGAGGAAACCGCCACTTCCTCGAAACGGTAGGGTGCGTCGCTGGAGCGCAGCATGGTATCGAGAAACGAGACCACTGTCGGCCGCACCAGTTCCGAGGCCATGCGCATGCCGCCGATCGCCTCGGTGGAGACCACCGCATCCGCGCCGCCGCGCTGCAGCTTCGGCACGGAATGCGCCTCATGGGCGCGGGTGACGATCCGCAGCCGGGGGTTGAGCGCCCGGGCGGTGACGACGACAAACAGGTTGTCCTTGTCCGATTCGAGCGCGGCAACGAGCCCGGCGGCCCGCTCAATCCCCGCCGCCTTGAGCGTATCGTCGTCCGAGGGCTGGCCGGCAAGGTACAGCAGCGGCTGCTTTTCCTCCAGCCGTTCGAGCAGTTTGGCATTGCTGTCGATAATGACAAAACCGCGCCCGGTCTGCGCCAGTTCCTCGACCACATTGCTGCCGACCGCGCCGGCCCCGCAAACGATATAATGCCCGGACAGATTCAGGATCCTGCGTTGCATGCGCCGCCTCCGCACCAGCCCGCCGATTTCACCTTCGACCAGGAACGCCGTAATGGTGCCGGTCGCATAGACAAATGCGCTCAGCCCCGTGAGGATGAGGACAATGGTGAAGACCCGCCCGGGGGTCGTCAACGGGTTGGTTTCACCGTAGCCGACACTGCCGAGGGTGATGACCGTCATGTAGACGGCATCGAGCACCGGCCAGTGCTCGATATACACGTAACCCGCAATCCCAAACAGGAAGACCCCGGCCAGCAGGGTCAGGGCCAGCAGCAATTTGCCGCGTATCTCTTCCATCCCCCGGAAACGCCCTCCCGACGCTGAGTATGCCATACCCCGGGCGGGTCATGCAAGCCGGAAATGGTCTATTGGTTAAGGACGAAGTTCATGTCGTCGATATCAAAGCCGTGGGTCATGCCGCCGCCGTTGTTGGAAAACTCATACACAATGGTGTTGGCACCGGCCACCAGGTCGCCGGGATTGATATTCAGCGTCTTCGTGGCAGTCACGTTGTCGCCCGTTACTCCCAGAACGTAAGGATGGCCGTTGACGTAAACCGTTACTTCACCGGCAAAATCAATGTCGTTGGCCGTCACGGTAAGAACGGCGCCGGCGGCGCCGCTGACCTTGTCGGCGTCAAGTGTGGTATTCACCGTGCGCCGGGTGCCGACCGGCTGGCCCCACAAACTGAAACTCGTCATCGACAAGCTCGGGGTATAGGTGCCCCACGTGGCGCCGCTGCCGGTGGTGGTCGCTTCCGGGACTGCGGCATACAGCATCGAACTGACGCTGGCGGCCGCATTGCCCATCATCTGGCCGTCAACACTGTCGGTAAAGATTTCCTGCAGTTCGGGCGCAACCATCATCATCAGGGTGAGCACCATGATGGCCAACAGGCTGACGATCAGAACATATTCGATCAGCGACTGGCCGGCCTGCCGCCGGACATCACGAACGCACATGCGCCGCCTCACGCGCCGCGGTTGGCTCCCCCGCTTGATTGGCACTAATCTTTGTTTAGTACATTGTACCACAACCCGAATCGCAAGGCAATGCCCCGGAGCAAGTTGACGTTGGCAGTGCGCAAGTGCTACGCTATCCTCATCAAGCGGCCGCCGGCCGCCGGGTGGGGTGATGCGCCAATGCGCCAGTTCCTGTCGATTCTGCTGGTCTGCCTGTGCTGCTCGGCGCTCCCTGCCATTGCCAAGAACGATCCTGCTGCCGATTTGCTGGCTGCGCTCACGCAATGGCGCGAGTGGAATCCGGAGAGCGCGCCGCGCAAAATGGCGGCGGTCACTGCCGCGCTGGCGGGCGGGGCCAGCGTCACCGTTGCCGACGCTGCCGGGCGGACGCCCTTGCATTATGCCGCGATCATGGGCAATCCCGAGCTTGTGCTGCTGCTGCTCAGCAAGGGTGCCAGCGTCGACCAGCCCGACCAGCAGGGGCGCACGCCGCTGCTCCTCGCCGCCATGCCGAACAACTATTACTGGAACCAGCAGATGGTGGTGACCCTGCTGCTGGAACGCGGCGCCAGCCGCACCCCAGCCGACGCTGACGGGGCCACGGTGCTGCTCCACGCCGTGCACAATCCCGACACCGGGATCCTCAGCGCGCTGCTGGCGGGCCAGCCGCCGTTTTCCGCCACCGACCCGAGCGCCGGCGACCTGCTGATCGAGGCCGTCCGCAGCCGCAATCCCGCCGCCCTCCCGGTGCTCTACGCGCATGGCGCTTCGCTGGATGCGCCCGACGCCGAGGGCCGCACGACCCTGATGCGGGCGCTGCAGGTGCTCGATAGCGCGGCGCTGCGCGAACTGCTGGCCGCTGCGCCCGCCGGCGCGGGGAATATCAACAGCCGCGGGCCGCGCCAGTGGACCGCACTGATGATTGCCGCGCGTACGCGCGATGCCGCCACGGTCGGCCTGCTGCTCGATTGCGGTGCGGCCAGCGAGCTCATCGACGACGATTGCCTTGCCGCGCTCGATCATGCCGGCGCGTCGAAGCAGCCCGATCGTGACGCCACCGTCAAGCTGCTGCGCCAGCGCGGCGCCGGGCACGGCGTCGGCCACTGGTTCCCCTATCTGCTTGGACTGGCCCTGCTGCTGCTGGTTCTCGCCTTCATCCTCGCCCGGCAGGCGATGCGCCCGCCGAAAAAGTAGATATTCGCCTCACTTCAGCCGCCCCGGTCCGCCGTCCGGCCGTCCCGCGACAGCCGGATCCATCCGGGCCGCGCCGCGTTCCCTGCCGCATCCGGCAGGGTTTGCGCTCAGCGCTATGTGCGTTGTCTCGTAATACGCGTATTTGCTCCCGCCCCCCCCGGGGGAGAGTTTGGGTGTCCGTAGTTGCCCTCACCTCGACGCTGCGCGTCGTCCTCTCCCGGTGGGAGAGGGGAAACAGGGAGACCACAGGGGTGGGGTAAACAGCGCATTGTGCGCACCTTCATCCATCCCCTTCTCGCGTGCATAGGGCTTTTTGCCAGCACGTAGGTACTATTTCTGTCGCTATTTCACAACGCACATGGCTCGCTCAGCGGGTGACGACCGCGACGGTCGCGGCGCTGCGGCCGAACACCTCCGGTTCGTACATCATCTCCGTCCGTGCACCGGGCCAGGCAAACCGGCCGGCGGCAATCGCGCGCACCAGCACCACTTCCTCGTGCCGGCCGGGCATCAGCTGGTCCGCATAAAAGACCACCCGGTCGTCGCGGATCTCCGTGCGGCCGAACCCCGACCACCAGTACGGCTCGTCGCTGCGGGCCAGCTGGCGCGCCGGCACGCGCGCCTCGGTCGCCAGCGACAGGTCGACGCCCTCCAGCCCCGCCGGGAGCGGCACGTCCGCGGCGACAAAGAGATGCTGGCTGCGATTGGTGATCACGCAGCGGAGGCGGTAGGTCTGTGACAGCTTGAGCCGTGCGGGATCGACGGCCCGACCGTCGAGGGTCTCCAGCCGGCGCTCGACCGCAAAACCGCGATCAGCAGCAACCGCTGCCTCCGGCACCACGCCGGACATCCGCACCTCGTAATAGAGTCGTCCGTCGCCATGCGCGCCGACCTTGAGCGGCAGCAGGCCGCTGCTGTTCCCGGCCAGCAGATCGGCCACGCGGTACTGCACGCGGGTGATCTCCGTCGAGCGGCCGCGATAATACCCCTCCCACGGTTCGGTGCCGGGGACAACGAGCATCGCCGCCAGGTCCGGCTCCGCCGACTCATATTTGTGGTAGTAGCTGGCCAGCGCCTCGCAGACGGCCGCGTTCTCGTAGGTCGACTGCCAATGCTCCGTCTTGCGCTGGGTGACCAGCCAGCGCGCCACCTTGTCGGCATGCACGAACGGCTGCGGCGCGCTGAGCAGCACCTCCAGCGCCTGCGCCGTCGCCGCCACATCGGAATAGTAGAGCCAGGCGAGCTGGTCCGGATTGCGGGCGGCAAAATAGGCCGTGGTCGAATTGAGCCGCAGCGCATTCAGCAGCAGCCGGCGCAGCTGCAGCTGCATCCCGGCATCGGCCTTCAGGATGATCGCGGCCCGGTACAGCTCCGCCACCCCGGTCAGCGGCAATTCGCGGCGGCGGCGATACAGCGGTTCCAGGTCGGCCAGCGTCACCGCGCCGGCTTCCGCCAGCGTGGCGAGCATGGACCCATGCACCGCCAGCCAGCAATAGTCACTGTAGGGCAGGGCGTATCCGCGGATTTCCCCGCTTTTGACCATCCGGGTAAGATAGCCGGTGGCGGCGGTATAGCAGCGTTCGTCAAGGGTATAGCCCCGCGCGCGGGCGCGCGTCATCGCCTTGACCGCCAGCGCGGTAACGTACGGATAACTGTAGCCGCCCCCCTGCCAGATGCCGAACCCGCCGTCCGGATTCTGGAAGAGCGGCACCTCCCGCAGATACTGCTCAACCACCCGCTTCACTTCGTCCCGCCCGCCGGGCAGACCGCCCAGCTTGAAATCGGCCACCAGCTCGCCCAGCGCCAGGATGGGCATGATACTTGAGGTGCGCTGCTCCAGACAGCCGTGCGGGTATTCGAACAGGTAGCGCGTGGCGCCCGCCAGCTGCACCAGCGCGGTCGTCGACAGCTGCACCTCCAGTCCGCCCGCACCCGGCACCGCATTGCGCGGCAGGCGCAGCGGCTCCGTCGCCACGTCCGACACCAGCGACCCGGCCGTGGCATAGAGCGTTTCCACCCGCGGCGGGACCACCATAATCGTCTTCTCAATGGCGTCACCTGCACCGGCTGCGGTAACGCCGGTGAAGCGCAGGGTTACCGCGCCGGTCGCCCCGGCCGGCACTGCGAACTGCCATTGCACCAGACGGTCGCGGCCGCGCGCCACCTGCTCCTGCCGGGCAAGCGCACCCGTCACCGTCAGGCCGGTCGCCCCGCAGCTCACCGTCAGGGCGCTCCCCGGCGCCGACAGATTGCGCACCACCACCCCGGCGGTGAAACTGTCGCCCGGGCGCACGAATCGCGGCAGGGCCGGTTCGAGGGTGATCGGCCGGCGCGCCAGGAACGTCGTTGCGTCGCTCACGCCGAAGCGGTCGCCCGTGCCGTTCGCAGCCACCAGCACGCGATAGGTGGTGATGGCGTCGGGGAGGGTGAAGGTGATGCTCGCCTCGCCGTTCGCGTCGAGGGTCACGCTCGGCTGCCAGGTCGCGGTCGGCTCGAAATTGCGCCGGATCCACGGCGCGCTGCCGTCCCCCCCGCCACCGTCGCCCGCCGCCGCCTCCCCCTTCTCGCCGAAGGTGCGGTCGTCCACCAGCGTGGTGCGGATATCGGCTGAGGTCACATGATGCCGGCGCGGGGCAAACAGCGCGCGCATGGGGTCGGGAAAACGGTGGTTGATCAGCTGCAGTACGCCCTCATCGACCACCGCCACCGTCAGTTCGCCCGTGGCCGGCTTACCCGCGCTGTCGCGCGCGCGCAAGCGCAGGGTGACCTGCCCGCCCGGTTCATATTCCAACCGGTCGGATGTCGCCGTGACCGCCAGCCGCCGCGCCGCCGGATCGATCGGCAGATTGACCAGCCCGATGCGCACGGAATTCCCCTCGCGATAGGTGGAGCTGGTATTGATGATCACCA
>CAZFBR010000178.1:0-7419 GCA_964517215.1 uncultured bacterium | reverse complement strand
GGTGGGGCGGGCGCCGCTGCGCAGGTCCTCTTCCAGCATGGCAACCACCGACACCACCCCGTCGTCCAGCGACAGATGGGCATCATCATCGCCATGATTATTATGCAGATGCAGCTCCCCCAGTTGCGCCGCCACCGCCGCCGCCCAGGTCACAGGGTCGGTTTTGGCGAACAGCTGGAAATGCCCGAAATCCCAGCACAGCTTCAGGCGCGGCGACTGCACCCGGTTGACAATCGCCAGCAGCGGGGCGGGCGTCCATTCCCGAATATTCTCAAGATTGACCGTCAGAAACTCCGGGGCATACGCCAGCAGCTCCCGCCAGGTCTCCGCCTGCAGGTCGAGCCACTGGTCCTCGATCTTTTCATAGGCGAAGGGAACATACCCCGTATGGCAGACCATCGACGTCGCATTGAGCCGCCGGGCGATATCCGCCGCCTGGCGCAGCCGCCGGCGCGAGACCGCCAGCACCTCAGGGTCATACGCCCCGCAATCCAGGGACATGAACGGGGCATGCAGGATGAAATCGAGCTTCAGCTCCGCGCCCGTCTGCGCCAGCCGTTCCAGCTCGGCTGCCGGTGCGGTATCCAGCCAGGGCGCAGGCAGATAGAGCTCAACCCCCAGGCCGAACGCCGCAAACTGCCGGGCAAACCCGGCAAAGCGGGGCGCGGGCAGATGCGCATAAACCTGCGGCATGGCTTACGCGCCGGGTTTGGTCGCTTCCTCTTCGAGCATGATGGGAATGTCATCCTCGACGCGGTAGATCAGTCCGCAGCGCTCACCCTTTTTGAATTCGCGCGTCTCGCGATGCTCATCGAGACAGGTCAGCGTGTTCTTCTCCGGCTCATACTTCAGGTTCGACTTACACACCGGGCAGGCAAGAATGTCCAGCAGGTCCTTTGACAGCATATGCAGTTCCTCCTAAGCGGCCCGGTTGCGTCCGAGCCAGCCGATCAGGCGATAGATCAGTTTCGCCGTAGTAAAATCGGGATAATGCAGTCCCGGCAGCGGCGCCAGTTCAACCACATCAAAACCCACCACCCGCTTCCGCGCGCATACCGCCCGCAGGAAATCGATGGTCGGGTACCATTCATAGCCGCCCGGCTCGGGCGTTCCCGTCGCCGGCATGACATGCGGGGCAAAGTAATCAACGTCAATGGTCAGATAAATCTCGTCAGGCAGCGCCGCCAGCACGGGCTCAACCAGCCGCGTCACGTCGGGATGCTCATGCGCCAGGAACACGCGATGCTGCGGCTGCTGCAGCCCGGCCGCCTCTTCGGGACCGAGCGAACGGATGCCCACCGCTGCCGTGCGGTCGACCGTCTGTCGCGCCCAGCCCATGACACAGGCGTGGCTGTAGGGCTCGTCGAAATAGACCGTGCGCGAATCCGCATGCGCATCGAGCTGCAGCACTCCGACCCGCGGATACCGCTGCCGGATCGCGCGGATGGCCCCGACGGAGACGCCGTGTTCGCCGCCGAGCATGACCGGGATCTTGCCCTGCGCCAGCCAGCGGGCGACCTCCGCTTCGACCGCATCCGCCGCCGCCGCCGGCGCGAGCTGCGCCAGCGCCAGCGCCGGGGCCGTATGGATGCCGATGGCGGCCGGTTCCGTCCCCAGTTCCTCGTCGTACAGCTCCAGCTTGGTCGACGCCGCGAGGATCGCCGCCGGCCCGCCCGCGGCACCGTGCCCGTAGGAGACCGTCCCCTCATAGGGCGCGGAGACGATCACCACGCGCGCCTGTGCCGGGTCGGTCTGCCGCCCGGCAAATGCCGGCATCGTCATCAGATGAACACCGCCGCCGCCACAACCGTCGTCCACAGCTTGTTCTTGTCGCCCAGCGCGGTCTGCGTCACGTTCTGCGTGCGGATGAATTTGCCGCTGATCTTCCAGATTTCCTTCTTCTCGTTGTAGTTCTTGTCCGGATCGAATTCGACGCCCAGGATCGTGGCCAGCATGGTCGCCGCCAGGTCCTCCGCATAATCACCCGCCTGCTCTTCCTTTTCGCCGTAACTGTGATGCTCCGACAGGTAGCCGTACTGGTTGCTGTCGCGCGGGATGGCGAGTCCGACCGACGAAGCGACCAGCCGGTGCGGCTCGTTCGTCGCGGTGCGCGTCAGCACGGTGAAGGCGATCTGCCCGGGCTTCATCATCGCCAGCCCCTTGGGCCGGGGAATAACCTTGCACCCGGGCGGGAAGATGCTCGACACCGACACCAGATTGAATTCCGCGATCCCCGCGTCGCGCAGCGCCAGCTCAAAGCTCTGCAGCTGCTCCTTGTGGCGGCCGACCCCCTTGGTCAGGAACACATACGTCGGCACAAACGGATTGGCGGGCGGACACAGCTCCTTGGCCATCATATCCCTCCGGCAAGCAAGATGGCTGATTGTACCCTGTCCCGACGGACACTGTCAAACTTTTTCCGCCGCCATTGACGATCCGGCCGGAACGTAGTACGCTCGGTCATTCCACACGGGGAGTCGTCGCATGCAGGAACAAATCATTGCCCTGGCGCAGCAGCTCATCCGCATTCCGGGTACCACCGGCAGCGAGCGCGCCGTGGCCGAACATTACGCCGCCGCCGCACACAGACACGGTTTGGCCGCCGCCATCGATGCGGCGGGCAACGTCATTGCCCGGCGAACCGTCACTGCGAACGGGCCGCGGCTCGCGCTGTGCGGCCATCTCGATACCGTGCCCGCCGACCCCGCGCGCTGGACCTGCCCGCCGTTCGCGGCCGACGTCCGTGACGGCATGCTGTACGGGCGCGGCGCGGCGGACATGAAAGGGATGCTCGCCGCGCTGCTGATCGCCGCCGCCACCGCGCCGGCTGCGCGCGGCGAAATCATCGTGATCGGCACCGTCGGTGAGGAGCTGTATGAGGGGGTGGCGCTGGCCGGGGCGCTCGACGCCGTGCAGCCCGATGTGCTCATTATCGGTGAGGCGACCGCCGGGGCGCTCGCGGTGGCGCAGCGCGGCCGCGCCGAACTCACCGTCCGCGCCTTCGCCGAGCCGCGCCACGCCTCCGGCGGCTGGACCGCCGCCAATCCCATCGAACAGCTCGCCGCAATAACCGCCGCCGTGCGCGCACAACATCGCACGGTCAGCCACCCGCACTGCGGCGAACGGGTGATCGTGCCGACCGATCTGGTCATCGAGCATGGCGGCGGACTCGACGGGCGCGGGGGCAATTCCACGATCCCGTCGGCAGCGCGCCTCACCCTCGAAGTGCGGACCCTGCCCGGCGACAACGCTGACGCCATCCTCGCCATGGTCCGCAAACTGGCGCATGACGCCATCCGTCACCTGCCCGCACCGCCGCAGCCGCCGCAGGTTGACTTCGCGACGGACGAATTCATCACCTGGACCGGGGCGCGCCTGCCGGTAACCAAATTCGCCCCGGGCTGGGACAATCCCGCGGACGACCAGCGCGTGGCCGCCGCGCGGGCGGCGCTGGCCGGCAGCGGCCTGCCCGCCACGCTCGGCGGGTTCCGCTTCTGCACCGACGCCAGTGCCATCGTCGCCTACCGCCAGCGCCATCCCGGGCGGCCGTGCACCGTCCTCGGTTACGGGGCGGGCGCGGAAGATGCCGCCCATCGCGACGACGAGCATATCGCCGTTGCCGACCTTGCCGCCGCCGCCCGCGGCCTGCAGGCAATCATCACCGCGCTGGCCGGCTGAGCACCGGCCAGCGACAGCACCGTTCCCGCGAACTCGTCGCGCCCACCACCCCGCGGCTATTGGTGCCGGGCGGCAGCGTCCGCCGCGACGATGACCGCCACCGCCCAGGCGGTCACGCATTCGCCAAAACCCTCCGTCCCGCCGGCCAGGACATCCGTAACCCGCAGCGGCCAGGCCCCGGCCAGGGACGGCGGCACTGCCTCACCGGGACGCCGCCGAACCCGCCTGCGCCCGGCAGCGTCCTGCCCGGTCTGGGCCAGAATCCGCGATAGTGTCGTCCGTCCCGCGAGGTGGTCGGCCAGATTATGGCGCACCGCCGCCAGTGCCTGCCCGGTGCACTGCATGCGCTGCGGATGCTGCAGGAGGTAGGAACTGACCGCGTAGAAGTGGAGTATCCGCCCGCGTTCGCGCACCGCATACCCGCCGGTTTGCCATTCACGCGCCAGCAGGGCCAGGAAATGATCGTAGCAGTCGCCGGTGGCTGGCAGCAGAGCCCCGCATTCCGGACAGGAATCGGCCATGATCAACCGGCCGCTACTGCAGCGGCGGGGGGACGGTCAACAGGCCGCTGCGGCCGGTCAGCGTCCCCAGTACCTGGGCCGCCAGCACCTTGTCCGCAGCGGCAGCGGCAGGATCGGCAAGGATCCGTTCCAGCGCGGGTACGGCCGCCGGATCGCGCAGGTCGCGCAGGGCGCAGATCGCCCACGGCAGCACCGTCGCATAATGCGCGGCGCCACGGTCGTCAGTGACCTCAACCAGTGCCGCCACCGCCGCCGTATCACCTGCTGCGCCCAGCAGTTCAATCAGTGCGGGGTACCCCGCGCCGGCGTAATTGCCCCTGCCGCCCCGCAAACGCCGGATCAGTTCCGGCACAGCGGTACGACCGTCGGCGCGAATGGCCTGTTTGGCGGCGTCAATGGTGGTCACATCGGAGAGCACCGGCCCGGGCGACGTCCCGTCGCCGGGCGCAAACGTCAGCGAATCGCCCAGCGGTGCCAGGGACGACCCCGGTCCGTCATCGGACCCGCACGAACACCCCCCGCCCAGCAGCAAACCAACACAAAGCACAAACCGCAGCGCCCGCAGCAGCGGCGTCATCCGCTCACGCCCCGGGCAGCCCGCGCAAATTGGCATATTTGACCTTCAGCGTCTTGCTGCCGACGCTGCGAAAATCAACCTCCACCATTTCATGCTCGCCTTCACCCCAGCGACGCAGCAGCTTGCCCTGGCCGAACCGCGGGTGCTCAACCAGCACCGCCGCCGGTCTGCCGGCGCCCGCAGCCGCCGCCGGTTTCGCCGGTGCCGGCGGGCGGCTGCCGGCAGCGCTGTGCAGGGTGCGCCCGCCGGCCGCGCGCACGCCATACCCGGCGCCGCGGGCGAACGGCGTCCCGGGCCGCGACGGGCGGTAAACCGCGCGGTCTTCCGCCTCCTCGCGCTTCGGTGCGGCACCGATATCGTACAGGAAGCGCGACGGCTTCGGCTGGCGGATGGCGCCGAATACCCGCCGCTCGCCCGCACCCGTCACCGACAGGAACTGCCGCGCGCGGGTGATGCCGACGTACAGCAGCCGCCGCTCCTCCTCGATTTCCGCCTTGTCGTTGCAGTGCGATTCATGCGGCAGCAGCCCCTCCTCGACCCCGACGAGGAACACCGCGTCAAATTCAAGACCCTTGGCCGCGTGCAGGGTCATCAGGTTGACCCGGTCGGCATCCGCATCACGCTCGTCGATATCCGAGAGCAGGCACATCTCCTCGAGAAAGGCGGCGGTGGTGCCGTGTTCCTCCTCCTCGGTGAACTGCTGGGCCAGCGAGATGAGTTCCCCGAGGTTGTCCTGCCGCACTTCCTGCTGCACGCTTTCTTCCTTGTCGAAGATCTTGAGGTAATCGGTGTCCTGCATGATGCGCTCGATCAGGTCCGCCGGCCGGTTCATGAGCTCCGTGTCGGCCCGCCACGCCTGCACCAGGCTGAGGAAGGCGCCCAACCCCTTGCGCGCCGGGCCCTTCAGTTCGAGGCCGGCAATGTTCCCCGTCGCCCAGACGGCGCGGATGATATCCCACGCCTTGTCGCCGATCCCGCGGGCCGGCACATTGATGATGCGTTCGAGCGAGGTCAGGTCGCGCGGATTGACAAGGAATTTCAGGTAGGCGAGCAGATCCTTCACCTCGCGCCGCTCGTAGAATCCCGTCCCGCTCACCACCTGATACGGGACGCTGTTGCGCCGCAGGCCGTCTTCAAAGCCGCGCGACTGCCAGTTGGCGCGGTACATCACCGCCATGCTGCGCAGCGGAAAGCCCTGCCCGCGCAGGCGGCGGATGCCGTCGACGACCGCAAAGACCTCGAACGCGTCGCGGTCGTGGAACTCGACCCGCGGCGCGCCGCCGCCCGCGCGGCCCGCGGCCACCAGCGGCGGCGCCGCCTTGTGCCAGCCCGCGGCCATGAGCTTGTTGGCGAAGTCGAGGATGCTCTGGTTCGACCGGTAATTGCGCGTCAGATCAATCACCGCATGCGCGGGGAAATCCTCCTTGAACTTGTCCACGTTATCCGCGCAGGCGCCGCGCCAGCCGTAGATCGACTGCCGGTCGTCGCCCACCACGCACAGATTGCCCGCGTCGCCCGTCAGCTCGCGCAGCAGCGCGTACTGGGCGGCGTTGGTGTCCTGGTATTCGTCAACCAGCAGATAGCGCCAGCGGTGGCGGCACCAGTCGCGCCGGTCGGGATTCTCCCGCAGGTGCAGCACCGCATGGCGGATCAGGTCGCCGTAATCAAACGCCAGCTGCTGCTCCAGCGCCTGCTCATAGCCGCGATAGACCTGCACGATCCATTCCTCGGTCTTCCCGTCGCGCGCCAGCTCCGCAGGTCCGGAGAGCGAATCCTTGGCGCGATCGATCACCGTGCGTGCGCTTTTCGGATTGAAGGCCTGCCCCTCAAGCTTGAGGTCCGCCATGATGCGCTTGATCAGCGCCAGCGTGTCCTGTTCGTCGTAGATGGTGAAGCCCGCGCGCACCCCTTCGCGGCGCAGCAGCCGCGCACAGAACGAATGGAAGGTGGCGAGCCGCAGTTCCTCCGGCTCACTCCCCGTCAGGCGGGCGATGCGTTCGCGCATCTCCTTCGCCGCGGCGTTGGTAAAGGTCAGGCCGAGAATGGCGTAGGGGGGGACGCCTTTGAGCAGCAGATTGGCGATGCGATGGGTGATCACCCGCGTCTTGCCGCTCCCCGCACCGGCATAGACCAGCAGCGGCCCCTCGGTATGCCGCACCGCCGCCTGCTGTTCGGGGTTCAGTCCGGCCAGAATATCCGTTTCGCTCATTGCTTCGGCTCCTGTTTCGCCAGCACCTGCCAGGCCGCGCGCGGGCCGCGCCGCGCCGTGCGGGCTGCCAGCAGCAGACCCGCCAGCAGCCCCGCCCCGCCCAGCAGAAACGCCAGCCATTCCGCCCCGCGTCCGGGAAGCATCAGGCGCCCACCGAGCAACTGGCCGCCGCCGATCCCCAGGAGCAGCAGCAGGAGCGGCCAGCCAAACACCGCCAGCGCCGCGCGCAGGGGCGACACCAGTTCGCGCAGTTGCACCCGGTCGCCCGCCGCCAGCGGGAGATCAGTCAGGGCCGCCACCACCGCCGCATGCCGTTCACCCGAGCACTTGCCGCAGCCGCCGCACCCGGACGCACCGCTCCCCGGATCCAGCCGCATTTGTGCCATCTCGTTTGCGGCTCCTTCGACCACATTTGTTGTCGTTAGTGCCGTTTT
>CAZFBR010000177.1:0-7450 GCA_964517215.1 uncultured bacterium | reverse complement strand
TCGAGCACCTCGCGCGGGAAGCCCTGCGGATAGGTCGGCAGGTGGTAGTTGAGGGTCAGTCCGGCCAGTTCCCAATGCCCGGCCGTGGTGTCCTTGTTGGGCGAGACCTCGTCCATGATCCCGTAGCTGCCGCAGATCTCGCGCGCCTCGAGGCCGGGGAGCGGTTTTGCCCGCCCGAGTCCGAGCGCCGCGAAATTCGGCAGATCGAGCTGGCCGACCCCCCGGGCGATGCCGCCCAGCGTGTCGGCACCGGTGTCGCCGTATTGGGCCGCATCCGGCAGCGCGCCGATGCCCACACTGTCCATGACGAGAATGATGCCGCGTTTGAATTCAGCCATGATGCTGTTCCTCTCCCCGCGGCAACCGCGGCCGCACTGCCCCGCCGCGATTGTCCGTGTCTGTTGTGTTCGCTGCCGGCCGGGTGCGCCGCGCACCGCCGCGCGAAAAACCGCGACGGCCGGCGCGCTACCGCGCCGGGATGCCCGCTGAAAAAAAGTCCTTGACCTGCGTTTCCAGCTGCTCCGTCAGCGGGCTGATATTGCCCCGGCTGCCGCGCAGCGTAAAGCTCTTGACCATATCCGCCACGACCATATCCACGACCGTGACCTCAATGACCACATCGTCGCCTTCCAGCCAGTAATCGCCCTTGATCGCGTAGCGCACGCCCGCGAATACCGCCTCGATATTCTCCAGATCGAGCACGACATTGCTGAACCGGCTGCGTTCCAGCACTGTGTAGCCGGGCAGTTCGCGAATGGCAAGTTGCAGCACATCCGGCATGCCCTGGCGCAGCCAGTCGAGCCCCTCGTCATGCATGGCATTGTTAAAATCCAGCAGGGCAATCGTCACCCCCGTCGGCTGCGGTGCGGGCAGGGCGGCGCGCGTGATGACCGGCGCCACCGGCGGCACGATCGGCGCGGCCGTAGGCGGGGGTGGCACCACAAACGCCGTGTCCGCCGCCGCTGCCGGCGCGCTGCCGCGCACGGCGGGCGTGCCGGTGCTGATCGCCGGGACCACCGCCGGCACGATCACCGTATTCGCTGCCGCCACCGCGGGCACTGCCGCCGACCGTACCGCGGGCAGCGCCGCGTCCAGCGCCGCCGCCGTCACCGCCAGCGGCGTCGCCGGCGCGAACTGCGGGCGCTGGGCACTGCCGGTATTGCGGCAGAAGACCGCCACGCCCTGGCCGTCGGCGAACAGCAGGTCGGTCAGGCCGTCGCGGTCGAGATCGACCAGCGCCGGACTGGCCGGGGCATAGACCGCCAGCGCCCGTCCGCCCGCCAGCACCGGGATCGGCCGCTGGTACTGCGGCCAGCCGTCAACCGCCTCCGCCTGGAAGGCCAGCCAGCCGCGGCCGTCACGATCCACCAGCAGCAGGTCGGCCTTGCCGTCACCGTTCAGGTCGCCCGCCGCCACCGTCGCCGGGCCGCGCACACCCACATCGTCCGCCCCGGCCGGGACCGCCGCCAGCAGCACCGCGAGCATCAGCAGGTATATCCGCATCGGTCGCCTCCCTTACTGCCGCCGGTGGCGCTGCACAAACCGTTCCATGCGCACGCACGCTTCCGCCAGCTTGTCCAGTGCCGTCGCGTACGAGCAGCGGATATGCCCCGCTCCCGTCGGGCCGAACACATCGCCCGGCACCACCACGACCTTTTCCTCTTCGAGCAGCTGCACCGCAAACCGGTCCGCATTCAGGTCCGTCGCCGCGATGCTGGGGAAGGCGTAGAATGCGCCCTGGGGGACATGGCAGGGCATGCCGATCTCATTCAGCCGCCGCACGAAAAAATTGCGGCGCATGCAGTATTCGTCAATCATGTCGCGCATGTCGTCGTGCCCGTTGGCCAGCGCCTCGAGCGCCGCTTTCTGGGCGGTGATCGGCGCACAGAGCATGGTGTACTGGTGGATTTTCATCATCACTTCGATGATCTCCGCCGGCGCCGCCGCGTAGCCCAGCCGCCAGCCCGTCATGGCATAGGCCTTGGAAAAGCCGTTGAGGGTGATGGTGCGTTCGTGCATGCCGGGCAGGGTGGCGATCGCCGTGTGCGGCACATCGTACGACAGCTGGCTGTAGATCTCGTCCGACAGCACCAGCAGGTCGTGCGCCACGCACAACCGCGCCAGTTCCGCCAGTTCGTCCTGCGTCAGCGTCGAGCCCGTCGGGTTGCACGGATAGTTGAGCAGCACCGCCTTGGTGCGCGGCGTGATCTTCGCCGCAAACGCCGCAAAGTCGGGGGCAAACCCCTCCGCCTTCTTCGCCGGCACCGGCACGGGCACGCCGCCCGCCAGCATGATGGTCGGCGCGTAGGAAACGTAACCGGGTTCGAGGTACAGCACCTCATCGCCGGGATTGATCACCGCGCGCAGGGCCAAATCAAGCGCTTCGCTCACCCCGACGGTGATCAGCACCTCGCTCGCCGGGTCGTAGCTCAGGCCGTAATAGCGTTCCAGCGATTTGACCACGGCCTGGCGCAGCTCCAGCATGCCGTAGTTCGAGGTGTAACTGGTCTGCCCCTTCTCCAGCGCATAAATGCACGCCTCGCGCGTGCGCCACGGGGTGATAAAATCCGGTTCGCCCACGCCGAGCGAGATGACATCCTTCATCGTCGCCGCCAGGTCGAAATACTTGCGGATCCCCGATGGCGGCATGTTCAGCGCCGCACGCGAGAGCCGCGCCGTCAGCGCGCTCATGGCGTCACCGCCAGCCGCTGGTCGCCGGGCCGGGCCGAAAGCAGGGCGCCGTCGATCTTGTACTTCTTCAGCACGAAATGGGTGCGCGTGCCGTTGACCCGTTCCAGCGTCGACAGCTTCTGCGCGACGAACGCCGCGACCTCCTGCATGCTCTTCCCCTCGACCAGCACCTGCAGGTCGTAATCGCCCGACAGCAAATAGACATCCTTAACCTCGGGGAACTGCGCGATGCGGTCCGCCACCGTCTCGAACCCGACCCCGCGCTCCGGCTGCACCTTGACCTCGATCAGCGCCGAGCAGACCGGGGTGGTGAGCTTTTCCTCATTGATGATGGTGCGGTAGTACAGGATGGTCCCGCTTTTCTCGTATTCGTCGATCTTGCGGCGCACCGCATCTTCGGGCAGGCCCAGCAGTTCCGCCAGCTGGGCCGGCGTTTTGCGCGCGTCGTCAATCAATAACTTGAGCAGTCTGTCCACGGCCATTCCCCTCCCGTTCAAATATATGAATGAGCATAGCATATCGCACTGTTGGCGTGCAAGCGGGTGGAAAAACGGGTACTGCCGACCGTCAGAGGGGCATGCCTGCCGGTGCCGCCAGGGTCAAGACGCCAATCAGGAGCAGCGCCAGGACCATAATCGCAACCAGGATAAGCTGCGGCGCCTCGATGGCAAACGCCAGGGCCAGGGCGCGGCCGTTGCGCACCTGCATATTGCCCGCCAGCAGGGCAAAGCGCAGCCAGATCTTCCACAGCCAGCCGATACTGCTGACCGCCAGCACCGGCACGGTGACCACCAGCATCCCGCTCAGCGGCAGACCGGCAAGCAGGGCCGCGGCCATGACCGCTTTGCCGGCGAGTTCAAAGAGGCCCGGCACCACCAGCAGCGCATACCAGCGGGTAAAGAGCTGCCAATCGCCCGCGCCGCCAATCCGCCGGCCGATGACGAATACCACACTCGCCAGCAGCAGGTAAATGCTGAGCGAAACCGGAATGTTCAATGCCAACCCCGCCACCAGTTCCGCTGGCGTGCTGTCAGTGATGGCCCGGGTTAACTGGTTGAGATTCGTCTGCAGCTGCCCCGCCGCCGCCGGCAGCTCACCCTTCAGCTGCGGCAGCGCCCGCACCAGTCCCCGCTGCATCGCCAGCTGCAGCGCGCCGTCCGCCAAACCGTACAGCGCGGTCAAGGCCAGCGCCACCCCCCATTCGGGTGGTATGCCCCGGGCAAAAAGACGGGTGGGATGCATAAAGAAGTCAGCCCACCCGGGCGCGGGTGCCGTTGCCGCGCCGTCCGCCGCGCCGTCCGCCGCGCCGGCAGTTCCCGGTGAAGCTGCCGGCGGCGGCGTGAGTTCCGACGCTGCGGGCGACTGCGGCATTGCCGTCGCCGGCATGCTGGGTTTCGCCGCCGCCCACGGGGTCGTGGCGCGCGATATTCCCGCCGGGACGGCCGGGGCCGACTCCGCCGCACCCAGCGATGCACCGCACCGATGGCAAAAAGAATCGCCGGCATGGCGCTGCGCCCCGCACTGCGGACAATATCGGTCAGTTTCGTGCATGCTTGCCCCCCGCCAACAAAAAACCCGTCACCGAAACGGCAACGGGTTTGGCTATCCGATGGAGCGGGAGACGGGATTTGAACCCGCGACATCCACCATGGCAAGGTGGCACTCTACCACTGAGCTACTCCCGCAACAAGACAATCTTATACCACATTTTTTTGCGTTCGTCAAGACCTTTTGTGCGCATTATTTAACTCACTCCGTGAACGGCAGATATGCCTGTTTCACCAAAGGCGATTGTCCGATATTCAGCTCCGCCGGCGGTACTTGCCCGCAGCCGGCATTTCCCCTCCCCCCTGTGCCGCCGGTCAGCAGTCAGATGCGCGTTGTGCTCATGCGGTGGCGTCCCGGCCCTCCGCCCGGAATCACCGGGCCAACCTGCAACCGCCGCGGAAAAACTCCGCGGCAGCCAACCGTGCCTATCCGGAAAGAATGATGAAAAACGCGGCGATCAGCCGCGAACGCGGACGCCGTGGTTGTCGATGGCGACAGTGAGACAGCGGCTGGTGACCCCGCGCCGGGTGAACGCGCGCTGCATGGCCATCGCCACCGGCTGCGGGTTATGGTCGCAGAGCGCGATCATCGTCGGGCCGGAGCCCGACAGCGCCGCGCCGCAGGCGCCCGCATTGACCGCCGCGCGCACCACATCGTACAGGCCGGGGATGCGCCGCGCGCGATAGCGCTGATGCAGCGCGTCCTCCATGGCGTAGCGCAGCATGTTGTAGTTGCGGTCCGCGACCGCACCGACGAACAGTGCCGCCCGGCCGACATTGAACACCGCGTCGCCGAGCGGGACCCGCGCGGGAATGACCTTGCGCGCCGCCGCCGTCGAGCGTTTGAAGTCGGGGATGGCCAGGACCGCGGTCAACCCGTGGACATGGTGGTGCCAGCAGCGCACCGCTGCGCCGTCGCGCACGATCACCGCCATGCCGCCGCAGAAGGCGGGGACGATGTTGTCCGGATGACCCTCGAGTTCCGTCGCCAGCGCCATCAGCTCGTCTTCCGGCAGGGGATAGCCGAGCACATGCTGCGCCGCCACCGCGCCGGCGAGATAGGTCGCCGCGCTGCTCCCCAGCCCGCGCGCCAGCGGGATCTCGACCTTCGCCTCAACGCTGATCGGAATCACTTTCGCCCGCACCCGGCGGAAGACCGCGCGATAGGCATGAAAGAAAATATTGCGTTCGTCGGTCGGCACGCCGGTCACGCCGCTGGTGATGATCTGATTGCGCGGGCCGGGACTGATCTTGAACGAGTTGAACAGGTGCAGCGACATCCCCAGCACATCGAAGCCCGCGCCGAGATTGGCGGTGGTCGCCGGGACGCGGAGATGGAAGGACTGCGCCACGGCTACCTGTTCCGGCCGCGCCGGCAGAGGAAATAGTCGAACCCGTCGACCAGCGCCTGCCAGCTCGCCTCGACGATATTGGTCGAGCAGCCGACCGTCCCCCAGGTGCTTTCGCCGTCGGAGAATTCCATCAGCACGCGCACACGCGCCGCGGTCCCCTCCTTCTCGTTGAGCACGCGCACCTTGTAATCGGTCAGCTCGAGCAGCCGGATGGTCGGATAGAACTTGCGCAGCGCCTTGCGCAGCGCATTGTCGAGGGCGTTGACCGGGCCGTCCCCCTCCGCCGCGGTGTGCGCCGTATTCCCGCCCACGCTCACCTTGACCGTCGCCTCGCAGTAGGGTTCGCCATTGCCGAACTTTTCGTTGACCACCCGGAAGCCCGCGAGCGTGAAATGCGTTTTCATGGTACCCAGCGCGCGGCGCAGCATCAGCGCGAACGACGCCTCCGCCCCCTCGAACTGGTAGCCGCTCGCCTCAAGGTCCTTGACCTGGTTCAGCACCGTGCCCAGCGCCTCCGGGCTCACGTCGTCGCCGAGGCCGATCCCCAGTTCCTGCGCCTTGTGCACCAGATTGCTGCGCCCCGACTGGTCCGAGACCAGCACCCGCTGGCGGTTGCCCACCAGCTCGGGACGAATATGCTCGTAGGTCTCGGGATGGCGCTGCACCGCGCTGACGTGGATTCCCGCCTTGTGCGCGAATGCCGAGCTGCCGACGTACGGCAACATGCGATTGTGCGCCAGATTTGCCAGCTCGCTCACCAGCCGCGAGGTCTCCGTCAGCCGCGCCAGGTTGGCCGGGCTCAGCACCCGGTAGCCCAGCTTGAGCTGCAGGTTGGGGATGATCGAGCAGAGGTTGGCGTTGCCGCTGCGCTCGCCGTAGCCGTTGATCGTCCCCTGCACCTGGGTGCAGCCGTCGATCACCGCCGCCAGCGAGTTGGCCACCGCGCAGTCGCTGTCGTTGTGCGTATGGATGCCCAGCCGCGCCAGCGGATAGGCCGCGCGCACCGCGCGCACCGCATCGCTCACCTCGTGCGGCAGCTTGCCGCCGTTGGTCTCACACAGCACCAGCCAGTCCGCGCCGCCGTCGAGCGCCGCACCGAGCGCCGCCAGCGCGTAGGCGGGGTTGGCGCGGTAGCCGTCAAAGAAATGCTCCGCGTCGAACATGACCTCGCGCCCCGCCGCCTTGAGAAAGGCGACCGAGTCGGCGATCATCTCGAGGTTCTGCTTCGGGGGAACACGCAGCGCCTCGCGCGCGTGCAGGTCCCAGGTCTTGCCGAAAATGGTCACCACCGGGGTCTTCGCCGCCAGCAGTCCGGCCAGGTTGGGGTCCGCCGCCGGCTTGTGCTTCGCATGGCGGGTCGAGCCGAACGCCGCGAGCTTCGCGTGCTTCAGTTTCAGCTTGCGCGCCCGCGCGAAAAACTCGACCGCCCGGGGATTGGCCCCGGGCCAGCCCCCTTCGATGTAGGCGAAGCCCAGTTCGTCCAGCCGCCGCGCGATCCGCAGCATATCCTCGACCGAGAACGACACCTTCTCCCCCTGCGCGCCGTCGCGCAGCGTGGTGTCGTAGAGGGTGATGCGCGGCACCGCGGTCATGCCGCTACTTGTCCGCGCGCGGGATGAAGTGCGCGTGCAGCAGGCGCACCGCGGGGTCCGCCTTGTCCTCGGGGATGACGCAGGAGATCTTGATCTCCGAGGTGCTGATCATCTCGATGTTGATCCCCGCGTCGCCGAGCACCTGGAACATCTCGCCCGCCACGCCCGCATGGCTCTTCATGCCGACGCCGACGACCGAGACCTTGGCCACGTCCGCCGCCAACAGCACCTAGCACTGCGGCCACTACTTGACCAACTCCTACAAAAT
>CAZFBR010000176.1:0-7519 GCA_964517215.1 uncultured bacterium | reverse complement strand
CCGGGTCGGGGATGGCGACGGCGGTGAGCAGTTCGCGCACCCGGGCGGACGGATCGCCCGGCGCATGTGCAGCGACCGCCTCGGCCAGCTGGTTGCCGATGCTGTAGAGCGGATTGAACGCCGCCAGCGGCTCCTGGAAGACCATCCCCGCCACGCGCCCGCGCCGGCCGGCGAAAAACACCTCGTCGGTCACTCCCCCGTCCGCATCGGCAAGGGTCACCGTCCCCTGCGCCGCGGCGTTGCCGGGGAGCAGGCCCATGAACGCGCGCGCGGTCAGCGTCTTGCCGCACCCGCTTTCGCCCACCAGCGCATGGAACTCGCCCGGCACCATGACCAGATCAACGCCGTCAACCGCCGGGGGCTGCCCGGCAAACGTCACGCGCAGCCCGTGCACGGCCGCCATGATTGTGCTCACCGCACCTTCCCCTTGTCGTACGGATCGAGGATATCGCGCAGCCCGTCCCCAACGTAATTGAATGCCATCACCGTGACCACGATGAACAAGCCGGGGAGCAGCAGCCACGGATAGTTCGACAGTACCTGCACCGACTTGGCGGCGTTGAGCATGTTGCCCCAGCTCGCCTGCGGCTCCTGGATGCCCAGCCCGATCACCGAGAGCGCGGACTCGCCGAGGATATAGCCCGGGACGCTCAGGGTCATGGCGACGATGGTGAACGACATGGTATGCGGCAGCAGGTGGCGGGTGATGATCCGCAGCGGCGAGGCGCCGATGGCGAGCGCGCCCTTGACGAACGGCTCCTCCTTCAGCGCCAGCACCTGACCGCGGATGATGCGCGCCAGCCCCGCCCAGCCGACGAAGCTGAGCACCACCACCACCATCAGATAGACCTCGCCCGACGACATGCTCATGGGAAAGATGCCGCGCAGCGCAAGGATCAGGTACAGGCCGGGGAAGGAAATGATAATTTCGCACAGGCGCATGAGCAGCGCATCGGTCCGTCCGCCGCAATAGCCGGCGATGCCGCCGACGAGCAGGCCGATGGTGAAGGAAATGGCGACGCCGATCAGGCCGACCGTCAGCGAGATGCGGCTGCCGTGGATGAGCCGCGACAGCTGGTCGCGGCCGTACATGTCGCTCCCGAGCAGAAACGCGCCGTCCGGCAGCGCGAACAGATGCAGGTCGCTGTCGATAATACCGAGCCAGCGATACGGATCGCCATGTGCCAGCAGGCGGATACCGGCCGGCGGGGACGGCGGGCGGTTGGCCAGCTTGCGGCGCATGGTCTCGGGCGAGCAGGGGGCGATAAAATCGGCGAAAAGCGCACCCGCATACAGCAGCGCCAGCACGCCCAGCGCCCCGAGCAGGACCGGCCGGCGGCGCAGCTGCGGCCAGCTCATCCCATCGCCTTGTCGGCCAGCCGCACGCGCGGGTCGGCCAGCGCCAGCAGAATGTCGGCCAGCAGATTGCCCAGCACCAGCAGCACCGCCCCGACCAGCATGGAAGCCATGACGAGGTACAGGTCCTGGCCAATCACGGCCTCAAGCATGAGCGAACCCATCCCGGGCCAGCCGGTGATGATCTCGACCAGGGCCGCGCCCGAGAACAGCCCCGAAAGCTGGTAACCGAACATGGTGATCAGCGGGTTGAGCGCGAGGCGCAGCGCATGCCGGTAATGGATCCGCCAGCTGGCCAGCCCGCGCGCGCGCAGCGCGGTAATGAACGGCTGGTGCAGGATTTCGAGCAGGTTGCTGCGCAGGTAGCGCTGCAGCGACGCCGCGCTCCCCGCTGCGAGCACGCCCGCGGGGATAATGAGGTGGCTGACCAGGTCATGCAGGCGTGCAAACGGGCCCAGTTCATCGTACCAGGACGACACCATTCCGCCGGTCGGAAACCATCCCGTGCGTGCGGCGAGGCAGATCAGCAGGAAGGCGAGGAAGAATTCGGGAATCGCCAGCAGGACGAAGGCAAAAAATCCCAGCGCCCGCTCGGGCGGCGAGCCGTTCCTGAGCGCGGCGTATACCCCGAGCGGAATGGCGATCAGCCATGACAGCGCCATGGCGGTCACCGTCAGCAGCAGGGTGTTGCCCAGGCGCACGGCAATCACCGTTGCTACCGGCACATGCCAAGCGAAGGAATAGCCGAGATCGCCGCGCAGGATCCCCCACAGCCAGCGCAGGTACTGTTCCCACGCGGGACGGTCGAGGCCGAACTGGTGGCTCATGCGCGCCACCGTTTCCGGCGACACCTCGGGGCGCTGGCGGATCTGGTCGAGATAGTCGCCGGGCGCAAGCTGCATGACAATGAACGAGATCAGGGTAATCCCCAGCACCAGCGGGATCAGGTGGAGGATGCGCCGCAGCAGGTAGCGGGTCATGCGCAGGTCCGGTTGCTCATCGCGGATTCACCGGCCAACGATACGCAGTATGCCGTGTCCGCTGACATTATCCGGTTATTCGCTGTTGCGCAATGAGGTTGGAATCCCGCCGCGCGGGGCGCGCGGGGGCGTTTCACCACCGGTTATCGCCGGGCCACCGGCAGTGCCGCTGCCGACGGTGGTATCGGGCGCGGTTGTCACCGGTCCTGCCACGGTCACCCCGCGCAGCGGCGGCGCCGGCGGCCGATTGCCGGTCGCTGTCCCTGCGGCGGTGCGCGCAGGCGCACCCGCCACGGTGCCGTCGGGACGGGCAGCCGCATTATTCGCGGATGCGGCCGGGGCCGCAGCGCCGGCCGTCGTGCCCTGACCGGTGGTTGTCGTACCGGCGGTTCTCCGACCGGCTGCCGCCGGTGCCACTGCCGCCACCGGGCGGTCGGTGCGCGGCGGGGCAGCGGCCGGCACCGGCGGAATCACCCGCACCGGGGTGTCGGGTGCTGTCGCCGGGCGCTGCAGCCACCAGGGTACCGTTTCGCGGTTCGGATCGGGGCCGCGTTCCACACGCACCGCATTCACCACGTCGGTGATATTCAGTTTGGCCCGCACATCGTCAAGGTCGATGGCGCCCAGATGCCGGTTGAACCAGGCGAGCATCTTCGCCTCACGTTCGGCGGCGGAGAGCCGCGACCACCATTGGCCCAGATAGGCGGGCGATTCGCGGTCCAGGGGGACGCTCCCCCACAGATACTTGGCGCCGCGCTCTTCAATGGTCAACGCGGCGTCGGCGGCACGCAGATAGGCCATGACCTGCTCGCGGGAGAGGCGCGCCAGCACCGCCCGGTCGAATTCGGCAGCGGCCGCGGCCTCCGCCAGACCGGCGGCAAGCAGCAGCGTCAGCAGCAGGCGCAGGCGCCCGAACGCGATCACGCGACGAAGAAACACAGTTTTTCCGCACTCCCGCGCGCGCGCTGCAGCGCGGTTTCACTCGACGCCATGATCTTGTCCGGCATGACCGGAACGGAACCGGTCGCCACCCCCACCACGGGCGACAGCGGCGCGAGCTTCTCGCCGCGGCAGTACGGGATTTCGTGGCGCAATCGGGCCACCACTTCTTCCGCGGTGGCGGCCGCCTGCACGGCATCACAATCGGGCAGGAGCAGCATGAACAGGTCGTCGCGGCGGCGGACGACCCGCGCATTGCCGCCGGCGCAGCCGCGCAGGATTTCGCCGATGCGCGCAGCCAGCTTGTCCCCTTCGGCCGAGCCGTACCGGCGGCTGTGTTCGGGCAGGGTCATGATTTCCACCGCCATGGCCGTCAGCGCCGCCATCGTCCCGCGCTCGAATTCGCCGGCGGCGCGCCGGGCGAAACTCTCCAGCCAGCGGGCATTGCCGCAGGCACTGGCGGGATCGGTCTGCGCCTCGGTATGCAGGGCGCGTTGCTCTTCCGCCGACGCCCACGTCTGCGCCGCCATTACCCGCAGCCGGTCAATCAGGGTGTTGTCCACGCTGCTGAAACCCGCCACCTTGCGGCTGCCCAGCTCCACCAGGCCCGTGACCTGGTTGTTTTCCATGAGCGGAACAATGAGCAGCGCGCGCACCTCGCCGCGCGATTCGACCTTCAGCGTCGAGGTATAAGCATCCTCAATCTCCAAAACCTGCCGGGTGCTGATCGCCTGCTGCAGGGCGCGGCAGCGCAGCAGCTGACGCGGCATCTCACCCTCCCAATCGCGGCCGCAGAGCAGCTGCGGTTTCTGCCCGGCCACGCGATAGAACAGTGCATAGGAGGCGGGGAACAAGCGCATAAACGCATCGCAAATCCCCTGCTGGGCGCCGCGCCAGTCGAAGGCGCGCGTCAGATCGCCGTAGGCGGCGAGCAGGTCGTTGGCCTGGGTCAGCGCGCGCGCGGCCTCGTCGTTGCGCCGGGCTGTGGCCAGCACCACCGCCACCTGTGCGGTGAGGATGCGCAGCGCTTCCTCATCGACCGGGCGGAACTGGCCCGTCAGCCGGCCTTCCGCAATAATCACCGCGATGACCCGGTCGTTTTCGATGATGGGCGCGGCGAGCAGCGCCTGGAACCCCTGCAGCAGCCGGTCGCGATGCACGCCGGGGAGCAGGCCGGTTTCGTTGGGGACACTGGCCACGCGCAGCGTCTGCCGGTGCTTGGCCACCCAATGGGTGGCATTGAGCAGGTAGCGGGCACGATCGCTGTGCAGGACGAACTCCTCCGCCCGATCGGGATAATGCATGGTGCAGGCGTCGGCCTGCAGCAGTTCGCGGCAGAATTCGGCGATCACCTTTTCCGTGGCGCCAAGATCGTGGGCCGTGGCGTTGAGCGACTGCTGGATTTCCAGCAGCAGGCGGTACTTGCGGATATGCTCCTGATAGGAGCATTCACCGGCGGCCAGATGCCACAACTGGTCGAACGCCTGGGCGATGAGCCCGATGAATTCGAGCTGCGTGGCGGAAAAATGGCCCGCGCTCTTGCTGTCGATCGCCAATACGCCGCTCAGCTCATTGTTCTGCACCACGGGCACAACCAGCACGCTGCGAATCTTCTCCGGCGCGGTATAATAGTGGAGCACCCGCCAGTCCTGGGCGAAATTGCTGACGTAGCGCCGTTCCTTCTGCTGCGCCAGCCGTCCGATCAGCCCCATCCCCAGCGTTAAACGCAGCGGATTGGCCAGATGCGGGCTCTGCGAGCAGCGCACCTCCGCGACCAGTTCCTTGTTCTTCTGGTCATAGACGAAGTAGAGCAGCGTGTGGAAGCTTGCCGTCTCCCGGCAAAGCGCAACAAGATTGTTCGCCACCTCGTCGATGGTGAACCGGTGCTGCCAGCGCGATTCATCAAGCAGCGACGCGGGTTCAGGCCTGACTGCGGTGGCGCGCGGGCCGTGGTCAGCGGCGGGTTCCGCCGCCGCCGGGAGTACCGGCGCAGCAGCCGCTGCCGGCACTGCTGCCGTGCCGGCCGGGGTGCGCAGGTAATCGGCAATAAAGACGATGGCGAACAGGAAAAAGCTGCGCACAACGAAATTCGGCAGCTGGCCGTAATGGTAGACAATCCCCTCGCAATCGGCCATGCTGACCGCCATGGCGACCAGCAAGGCGCGTTCTTTGCGCATATGCAGCGCCGCCAGCGCCACCACGCCCATGCCGAGCGCATGGAACATGAATCCGTCGCTTACGGCGCGGGTGACGAGCCAGGCAACGGCAAGCACCGGCAGCGCGGCCTTGACAATCCGCGTCCGCGGCCAGCGCGCGCGCAACCGTGTGCGATAATAGTTGAAATGGCGGCCGGCAGCCGGCCATGCTTGGTGCAGCGCAGTGGCAAGAGCGTCCATCGCCACCCCCTCATCCCGGTATTAATATATGTGGATTTCATCGGCATTTCAACCGGGGTACTTGACGAATAATCGACATTACGGGTGAAAGTGCCACATTAAGGCGGGCTGTAAAGTGCGGCATGGAATATCACTGTACTGCTGATATATCGGAATATTATTGGCTTCTCGCACGTATGGGGTGGTTGCCCCACTACCCCGGACAGAAGTTTTTGCAAAGACAGGTCACTGAAAAGCTGCTGCCGGTATCACCGTTTGTTAATAAGTTCGTCTCCGTCCCCCTCGTTGCCTTATCAAGGGGGGCTACGTGAGGGGCAGGGTGACAGTGAAGGTGCTGCCGGAGCCAACGGTGCTGACCACCTCGATTGTGCCGCCGTGCTGCTCAACAATGTCGCGAACGATGGCCAGACCGATACCGGCGCCGCCGTGGACCCGGGTAGATGAGCTGTCGATTTGATAGAACCGCTCGAAAATGCGCCGCCGCTCATTCTCCGGGATGCCAACGCCGGTGTCGGTGACCGACAAACGCAGCCGGGTATCGTCGGCGGCAACGGCCAGCACCACGCTGCCGCCGGACGGGGTGAATTTCAGCGCATTATCCGTCAGATTGATCAGCACCTGCTGCAGCTTGTGCCGGTCGGCCAGCACCTGCACATCGCGCGGCAGCGGCTCGGCGGACAGGCGCACCTGCTTCTCCGCCGCTTTGGGTTCAAGCAGGCGCAGAACCTCGGCAATCAGCTCGGCAACCGCAAACCGCTCGCGTTGCAGCGGCGCATGCTTGCCCTGGCGGGAGAATTCGAGCAGGTTGTTGATCAGCTTGAGCAGGCGGTCGATATTGCGCAGCATGGTGTCGAAATGTGCCTGCTGCTGCTCATTGACCGGCCCGGAAATCCCCTCGCGCATCAGCTCGGCGTAGCCGCGCACCGCCACCAGCGGGGTGCGCAGTTCATGCGACACGTTGGAGAGCAGGTTGTTTTTGAGTTCATCGAGCGAGCGCAGTTCGCTGTTGGCGATGGTGAGCGCCGTCAGCAGCTGCTCACGCTCCTCCTGCTTGCGCATCCGGTCGCCGATATCGCGCATGGCGCAGAACAGCATTGGCCGGCCGTGCATGGTAAAAAAGCGGGCGCTGATCTCGACCGGGAAGCGCACCCCGCTGCGTGAGCGATGCCAGCGTTGCGGAATAATCACAATCCCGTCCCCGCCGGCGCCGATGGCGCCGGACGTTTCCTCCGGCTCATCCGACAGGTCGGTCGCCGTGAGCGTCAGCATGGCGGCATGATCGTACCCGTAGAGAATGCAGGCGGCGGGATTGGCTTCGACAATCTTCAGGGTTTCGACATCGACAAGAACGATGGCGTCGGTTTCCACGGTGAACAGGGTCTGGTAGCGCTCGTTGCTCGACTGCAGTTCCCGCAGCAGCCGCGACCGCTCGGTGATGTCGCGCATCACGCACAGGTGATTGCCGTCCGGCAGCATTTTCGACGTCATTTCCACCGTCAGCGTTGTTCCGTCGCCGCGCAGCAGCTGGCGCTCGGTCGTGTACGACTGGCCCAGCTTCAGCAAATCGTGCCGCAACGGGCGCCGCCCCAGCTCCGCAGGCGGGAACAGGTCGCGCATATTGCACTGCAGCAGCTGCTCGCGCGTGCGGCCGGTCAGCGCAACCGCCGCCTCATTGACGACCATAAAACCACCGTCGGCATCACCCTGGAAAACCGCATCAGAAAGCTGTTCGATCAGGATATGATACCGCTGTTCGCTCTCGCGCCGGTCAAGCTGCGCCTGCTTCTGCGCCGTAATGTCACGCACCGTCCCCTGGAAACAGTACACTGCGCCCTGCGCATCGCGAAT
>CAZFBR010000175.1:0-7558 GCA_964517215.1 uncultured bacterium | reverse complement strand
CGATGCGCAGCGCCAGGCACTTCTTGCCCAGCAGCGCGTTGCCGCCGTAGCCCGAACCGTAGGACCAGATGGTGCGCTCCTCGGGGAAATGCGCGATGTATTTCTGGTCGAGCGGCGCGCACGGCCACGTGCCGCCGTCCTTTTCGCCCGCCGCCAGCGGCTTGCCCACCGAATGCAGGCAGGGCACGAACTCGCCGTCGCTCCCCAGCACTTCAAGCACCTTCGTGCCGACCCGGGTCATGATGTGCATATTGCAGACCACATACGGCGAATCGGTCAGCTCGATGCCGATCTTGGCGATGGGCGAGCCGATCGGGCCCATCGAGAACGGAATGACATACATCGTCCGCCCCTGCATGCACCCCGTATACAGCCCGCGCATGGTGGTCTTGAGTTCGGCCGGGTCGATCCAGTTGTTGGTCGGGCCCGCCGCGTCCTGCGTCCGCGAGGCGATATAGGTCCGGTTCTCGACCCGCGCCACATCCGAAGGGTCGGAGCGGAAGAGCACGCTGTTCGGGCGCTTGGCCGGGTCAAGCGGCGTGGCCATGCCCTCGGCGATCATCAGCTGCATGAGGCGGTCGTACTCCGCTTTCGTCCCGTCACACCATTCCACTTTGTCCGGCTGACACAGCGCCGCCATTTCCTGCACCCACTGCTGTAACTGCTGATGCATCGCCATTTCACTTCCCTCCGTCAACTGCCAAAATAAAAAACACCGGCAACGCCGGTGGCTGACCAATTATATAGCATACTTTCCCGCCCGCCGCAAGAACGGCAGCGAGCAGCCCGCTTCGCGTCCGCCGCCCCGCAGCGGCGCGTTTGTGCCCATGTATGTCTGCCGATAATTGTCACCTTTTTTTACAGTTATGCATCCCGATTTTGTGGTATAATAGGCGCACTGTGCCTGCGCACAGCCAATTCCGGCCGCCCCGCGGCCGACCGGGAGTATGCTCTCTATGCGACAGTTTACGATGCGCGAACGCTGGCGGTATGCATTTGACAATTTCATTGCCCGCGGCACCACCTCGATGCTGCTGGGACTTGGCGTCATTTTCGGCGCCGCCGTCATCCTATTCTCGGTCATTGTCTGGGTTGCCGGCGCCGTCCCCGAAGATGCGCAAGGCAACTTCGCGCGCGTGGCCTGGATGTCGCTCATGCGCACACTCGACCCGGGTACCATGGGCGGCGACAGCGGGCTGTACGGGGTCATCATGCTCGGCGTCACTGCCGTCGGCATCTTCATCCTCAGCGCCCTGATCGGCATCCTCAATTCCGGGCTGGAAACCCGGCTCGACGCCCTGCGCAAGGGACGCTCGCTCGTCGTCGAACACGATCACACCGTCATCCTCGGCTGGTCGGAACAGATCTTCACCATTCTCGGCGAGCTGGCCGAAGCGAATGCCAGCCGTCGCAACGCCTGCGTGGTCATTCTCGCCGACCGCGACAAGGTCGAAATCGAGGACGAGATCCGCGGCAAGGAAATCAACCTCAAGGGGACCCGGGTCGTCTGCCGGCAGGGGAGCCCGACCGAGCTGAGCGACCTCGAGATCGTCAACCTCGACGATGCGCGCAGCATCGTCGTCCTCTCCCCCGCCAGCGACAATCCCGACGCGGAAGTGATCAAGTGCGTGCTGGCCATCGTCAACCGCCAGGGGCGCAAGGCGGAACCCTACCACATCGTCGCCGAGCTGCGCGACCCGCGCAACGTCGAGGTGGCGAAGATCGCCGGCAAGGATGAAGTGGAAATCGTCCTCGTTGGCGACCTCATCGCCCGCATCATCGCCCAGACCTGCCGCCAGCCGGGCCTGTCGATCGTCTACACCGAACTGCTCGACTTCGGCGGTGACGAAATCTATTTCCGCGAGCAGCCCGAGCTGCAGGGCAAACCGTTCAGTGACTCGCTCGCCGCTTACCGCGACGCCACCGTTATCGGGCTCGCCGCCGCCGGCAAGGTGCCGGTGCTCAACCCGCCGCACGATACGCCGCTCGCTTCGGGCGACCGGCTGATCGTCATCGCCGCCGACGACGATTCCATCACCTACGCCCCGCCCGCGGCCTCTCCCGTGCAGGTCGAGGCCATCGCCGCCGGCGAACCGCCCGCGCCCGCGCCGGAACGCACGCTCATCCTCGGCTGGAACTGGCGGACGCCGGTGATCATCCGCGAGCTGGACAACTACGTCGCCCCGGGCTCAACCGTCACCGTGCTGGCCGAATGCGCCGACGGCGAGCAGGAACTGGCCCGCGACGCCGGCAGCCGCCGCCACCTGAAGGTGACCTTCACCCCCGCCTCGCCGACCGACCGCGCCACGCTCGACGGGCTCAACCTGCACACCTTCAATCACATCATCCTGCTCTGTTCCGACACCCTCCCGGTGCAGGAGGCCGACGCCAACACGCTCATCACCCTGCTCCATCTGCGCGATATTGCCGAGAAGGCGGGGAAGCCGCTGACCATCGTCAGCGAAATGCTCGACATCCGCAACCGCAACCTCGCCGAGGTGGCCCGGGTCAACGACTTCATTGTCAGCGACAAGCTCATCAGCCTGATGCTGACCCAGATCTCCGAGAACAAGCAACTCAACGCGGTCTTCACCGACATGTTCGATCCCGACGGCTCCGAGATTTACCTCAAGCCCGCCACCCGCTACGTCAAGCCCGGGGTGCCGGTCAATTTCTTTACGGTGCTCGAATCGGCGCGGCGGCGGGGCGAACTGGCCATCGGCTACAAGCTTGCCGCGCAGGCCAGCGACGCCGAACAGGCCTACGGGGTCAAAGTCAATCCGGTCAAGGACGACACCATTACCTTCGGGGAAGGTGACCGCATCATCGTCGTCGCCGAGGATTAGCCCGCTCGCCTCCCCGCCGGCAAACCAATAATCAGGGACAGGATACTTTATTTGCCCTACGGTAAATAGAGTATCCTGTCCCTCTTATTTCCCTCTTATTTCAGCATTGCGTGAAACCCTGCTGCCGGGCGGAGCAGCGCCAGCATCAGCGGCGACGCCACCGGCCTACTCCTGGGCCAGATCCCACTTGGAGCGCCGCCAGGTCGTGCGAAAGACGGCGGCGTCGCGGACAAATGCGCGGCCGGCCGCCTCGCTGCCGTCGTAGAAGGAAATGAAATCAAGTTGCTGGCCGGACGTACCGAGTTCACGGTCAAACATATGCGCAATGCCGTGCGGCGGCAGGATGGTGCGCCCGGTGATGTTCTCCAGCGGGAACCGTATCCCCGGCTTGCCCGCGCGCGGCTCGTAGGCCTTGAACACCAGTTCCGTGCACACCACCGCATTGTCCGTGGCAAAATCAAAGTCAAAATCGTAGGGTTTGCCGAAATGCGGGTAGGCGGCAAGGATCGCCATGAGCTTGGCCGCGCGGTCAAGCCGCGGACGCAGGGCCGCGACATAGTCGCCATGCGCGCTCACCTCGATGGGCGGGATGATGACGCCCTTGCGCACCGCCTCAATGACGCTGGGACGCTCGCCCCCTTCGCGCGCGTCATAGGCCGCACGCACCGCCGGGAATTTATCCGCGAGATATTGCGAAAACGGCTTGCCGCCCGTCAGGTTCCGCTGCCCGGCAAAGTATTCGTCCATTTGCGCCAGGGTTCCGGTGAAGAGCGCGGCATGCGACCAGAACCCGGGCATGCCGACATTGCCGAGGTTCCAGTTGCGGCGTTCGAGAACGATATCGCCCGGTTCCATCTTCGCCTTGAGTTGCCGCAGGTCGTCAACGCTTACCAGCGGCGGGCGCTCCTTCGTGTGGATGTCGCCCATGGTGTTGGCGATCTGCTCCTGAAAGGGAAACCACAGCGAATATGTGGTCTGCTGGTAGTAGTCGAGCGGATTGCCGAGCAGTTGTTCCGGCTCATGCCCCAGCGATGCGTATGCCGCCACCGCCGCCCGCTTCGCGCATTCCGCCAGTTCCTTTTCCTCGCCCGCGGCGAAATGCCCGCGCGTTTCGAGGAAGGCGAGGTTGGCGCGGCCCGCGTTGAGCAGGAGCAGCGAGTCGGGCCGCGTCAGCGCCTGCTGCAAAATCAGCAGCGTGCCGCCCGGGATGCCCGCCGCGCGCCGTTCCTCGTTGAGGAAGGGCGCAATGGCCGCGCTGTCACTGGTCAGCGCCCGCACCTGCGCCGCCGCGTCGAGCACGGACACAAACGCGGTGTAGGCGATCAGGAACGACGACGCATGCGTGGCCGGCTGATTCAGATAGTTGAACTGGTAGAAGTAGCGATGCCGGTTTTTCAGCGTTTCGAGCGTAAAGCAGGCGTCGAGCAGTTCCGACCAGCGCGCCAGCAGGTCCTGCCGCTGGTCGGGCGAGAGCAGCATCGGCTCCGCGCGCAGCGCCGGCGAATCCTCTTTCAGCCGCGCCACCGCCCGGTCAAGGTTGCGCACCGCATCCTGCAGGGCGACGCGGTCAGCCGCCACCAGCGCCGCCGCTTCCTCGTGCGTCAGGCCCAGCAGGCGCGCGTCGTCCAGCGGCATGACGACAAACACCGCGTATCCGGCGGCGGCAAGCACCAGGCCGAGGAAGGCCAGCCCCAGCACCTTGCGCCGCAGCACCAGGCGGAGCGCGCCCTGCGTCGCGCGATAGCGCCGCATGAAACCGTGCAGCGCATAGAGGAAGGTTGCCCAGCTGGCGAGATATGTCAGCAGCGCCAGCAGCCCGTGCTGCGGCTGGCCGATCCGCGCGAGCACGATCAGCGCCGACGCGAACGCCAGCAGCGGGGTCAGCACCCCCGCCACAATCAGTCCGCGGCGGCCGGGACCAGGCATGGTTTCCGGACGAAGCCGCACCGGTGCACCCACCGGTTAGCGGCGATGCTCCCAGCGGCGGATGAACCGGTAAATGGCGATGCCGAACAGGATGTTGAGGCAGATGAAAATGGTATAGGCCACCGGCCAGTTTTCCGCGCCCACCATCATCGAAAACTCCGACATGCCGCCGACCCCGGCGATGAAGCTCGGGACGGTGATGGCGATGACCATGGCGTTGAGGTTCTTCATCATCACGTTGAGGTTGTTGCTGATGATCGAGGCATGGGCGGAGAGCAGCCCGCCAAGCACGTGCGAATGGATTTCCGCCTGCTTGGCGCACTGGTGGTTCTCGATGATCAAATCCTCCAGCGCCTCCGATTCGTCGGTGGTGAACCCGAGCTTGACCGCGCTGGCCTTCAGCTTGTCGATGACCATGACGTTGGCGGTGATGGCATTGAGATAGTAGACCAGCGACTTTTCCAGGGTGAACATGTTGATCAGGTAGCGGTTCTCCATCGCCTGATTGAGCTTGCGTTCGAGCTGCTCGGAAATCATGTTGATGATGCGCAGGTGCTCAAGATAGTGCCCGACCGAGCGGTTGAGGATCTTCAGCACCAGGTCGTTCAGCGAGGTGATGCGCGAAAAGTGCTTGGTATCGAACAGCGGGATCTCCTCGGAAACCACGAGGATGACGCGTTCCCGGAACCAGAACAGGCCCGCCGACATGACGCGGAAGAGAAACTGCTCGTTCCCCGAGTAGTTCTTCGGGCGCTTGTAGATGATGGCCGCATGCTCGGGCTCAAACTCGACGCGCGAGATTTCGTCAGGGTCGAGTGCGGACATGAGGGTGTGCTCGTCCAGCTTGTAGGTGTCGACGAGAAAGCGCTTTTCCGCGTCGCTTGGCTCGATATACACCAGCACCTGGCTCTCCGCCGGATCGCCGTCGTTCAGCACCAGTTTGCTGTCCCGCAGCCGGTAATGCCGCATCATCGCGCCCACCCCCCTGCCACCGCGGCGCACTGTAGCTTACGCCTTACCATCTGGCAACCCGCCCGAGCGGCGCCGCCGGCGGCAGCTGCCGGCGCCGGCAGGCACCACGCACGGCCGGACCGCCGCCGGCAAACCTCCGGATCCGGGAAACCCAGCAGGTCGCCGGGTTTCCCGCAGGCCGCTCCGCGCACCCTGCTCCATCGTCCGCCGGCGCCGTTGACCCGCGAACCGGCAATGTGCTACGGTACCTGCAGGAGGTGGCCGGCATGAACATCCTGTACGGTGTTGTCGGGGAGGGGATGGGGCATGCCACGCGCTCGGAGGCGGTGATCCGCCACCTGCTGGCCTGCGGCCACAAGCTGGTCATCCTCGCCTCGGGCAAGGCGGAACCCTACCTGCGCACGGCCTTCGCCGGCTGTGATGCGGCCCAGGTCGACGCCATCCGCGGCAGTTTCATCCGCTACGACGGCAACGCCGTCGACCGCTCCGCGACCGTGCTGGCAGCGCTCAAGGCGCTGCCCACCGCGGCGGTGGTCAACTTCGCCGAGCTGAAAAAGCTCAACGCCAGCGCCGCCCTCCCCGAGCAGGCCTTCGACGCCGTCGTCACCGATTTCGAGACGCTCGCCCATCTCTACGGCAAGCTCAAGCGGCTCCCGGTGATCAATATCGACAACATGAGCATCATCACCCGCTGCGACCACCGGGCGCTCGACCTTCCCGCCCGCACCGGATTCGACCGCGCGGTGGCGGCGATGATCACCGAGGGGAAGGTGCTGGCCAGCAGCCAGTACCTGATCACCACCTTCTTCTATCCCCCGCTGCGCGACCGCTGCCGGACAAATACCCGCCTCGTCCCGCCGATCCTGCGCGACGAGATCTTCGCGACCGCCGCCGCGCTGCGCCGCGGGGAGATCCCCGTCGGCGACGAGGTGCTGGTCTATCACACCTCCGCCACCTTCGCCCCGCTGCTCGCTGCGCTCGACGCGGCGGGGGTGCGCGGCAATGTGTACGGGTTCGATCCTGCGGCGTACGCGGGGCGCTACCGCCACCTGACCCTCAAGCCGCGCGGGCGCGAGCCGTTCTTCACCGATTTCGCCCGCGCCGCGGCGGTCATCACCGGGGGCGGATTCTCGCTGATCAGCGAGGCGGTCCACCTCGGCAAACCGGTCCTCTCGCTCCCGCTCGCCGGGCAGTTCGAGCAGCAGCTCAACGCCCGCTACCTCGAACAGCTCGGCTACGGCATGCATGCCGACGGCGATGCCGTCACCGCCGACCCAGCCGGCTTCCGCGCCCGGCTCGACGCCTTCCTCGCCAACCTGCCGCGCTACCGCGCCAACCTGGCGCAGTATGCGACGGAGCATCCGCAAGCGGACAATACCGCCGTTTTTGCCGCGCTCGACGAACTGCTCGCCCGCGAGGTGCGGTCGTGATGCGCCCGGTAACGCTGCTGCTCCTGCTGGCCGGTCTCGCCGCCGCCGGCTGCACCGGCACCGCCGGGCCGCCGCCGGCCGTCACGGTCGCCGCAGACACCGCCGGCATCATGGCCGATACTGCCGCGGGCGAACCCGCCGCCGACACCCGGCCGGCGGCCTGGGCGCGGCCGCTGGTGCGGCCCGGCCTGCCCAACCTGCATCAGGTCAGCGACTCGCTCTATCGCGGCGCCCAGCCGGAGGCGGCGGGCATCCCCGAACTGCGGCAACTCGGCGTCCGCACCATCATCAACCTGCGCGGCTTTCATTCCGACCGCGACGAGATCGACACCGCCGCCATCCGCTACGAACACATCACCTTCAACACCTGGCACCCCGAATATG
>CAZFBR010000174.1:0-7653 GCA_964517215.1 uncultured bacterium | reverse complement strand
GACCAAGGCGGGCGTGATCGGCATGACCAAGACGCTGGCGCGCGAAGTCGCGTCGCGCGGGGTGACGGTCAACGCGGTGGCGCCGGGCTTCATCGACACCGCCATGACCCAGGCCATTCCCGAGACCGAGAAGGCCAACCTGCTCAAGGGCATTCCGCTCGGGCGCATGGGGACGGTGCGGGAAGTGGCGGCGGCGGTGGCGTTTCTCGCTTCGCCGGACGCGGCGTATATCACCGGGCAGGTGCTGAACATCAACGGCGGCATGGCCATGTAGGGCAACAGCGCCGCGCCCTGGGCGCGGCTGATTTTCGGGAGGAGGCGGACATGAGCACGGAAGAAAAAGTGAAGGAAATTGTGGTGAAGGTTCTTGATGTCGATCCGGCCAAGGTGACGCCGACAGCGTCGTTCGCGGTCGATCTGGGCGCGGACTCGCTGGACCAGGCCGACCTGGTGATGGAACTGGAAGAGGCGTTTGGCGTCGAGATCCCCGACGAGGATGCGGGCAAGATCAAGAGCGTGCAGCAGGCCATCGATTACGTCAACAGCAAGAAGTAACGCGGCCGTTTACCCGACCCGCACGGTCCGGCGCGCTGGCGCGCCGCGACCGCGCGGTTGCCGGCCCGGCGGGAGGCGGGGCGCGCATGACGCTGCCTGTGGAGCAATTGTACAAACTGACCGGAACCTGGACCGCGCCGGCGCTGCTGCTGACGGCGCTGACCCACCGCTCCTATGCCCATGAGGCCAGCCGCCCGACGGAATGCAATGAGCGGCTGGAGTTTCTTGGCGATGCCATCATCGACCTGGTCATCGGCGCCGAGCTGTTCCAGCGCCGGCCGGCGGAACGGGCGGGGGTGCTGACCCAGCTGCGGGCGCTGGTGGTCAGCGAGCCGGCGCTGGCGGCGGCGGCGCGCGCCTGCGGTCTGGGCGGGTACCTGCGGCTGGGGCGCGGGTTCCAGAAGGATGGCGGCGCGCAGCTCGATTCGCTGATGGCGGACGCGTTCGAAGCGGTGATCGGCGCCGCCTACTGCGACGGCGGGTTCGTTCGCGCCCGGGACCTGACCCTGGCGCTGCTCGGCCCGACGCTGGACCGCGCGCTGGCCGGTGAACTGGCGGCTGATTACAAATCGCGGCTGAATAATTTCGCCCAGGGCGAATACGGCACATTGCCGCAATACCGGCATACGCCTGCCGGCCCGCCGGCGCCGGGAAGTGAATACTGCGCCACGGTATATGTCGGCGAGCGCGCAATGGGCGTTGGCCGGGGCAAAACCAAACGCGCAGCGGAGCAGGCGGCCGCCCAGGCGGCCTGTGGCGCGCTGAACCTCGGCTGACCGGCACCTCCGGCCGTGTAGCGGCCGTTCCCCTTGCCGCTGACGCGGCAATAATGGTATAATCAACTATTATGAGTGGCTCCTGTTGCAGGTGGTGGTGTATGCTATTGGGTCTGCTGTTGGCGGGCTGCTCATGCGGGGCGCAGGAGCATTGGCGCGGCTTGCCGGAGGAACCGGCGGCGGTGCTGGCGGCGTATCAGGCGGGATGGGAACAGCGCGACGCTGCGGCCATCCGCGCCACGTTTGCCGGCGACGTGCCGGGGTTGCCCGGACCGGACTATTATGCGGAGATTTTTGCGGCGGTGGCGGCGTGCCGGATCAGTCCGGTGGTGACGGCGGCGACGGCTGACGGGACAGACACCTGGCGGGTGGCGGTGACGGAAACCCGCACCCTGCAATTCACCAACGGCGATTCGCTGACGGTGGCCATGCCGGTGGCGTTCACTCTGGCCCGCACCGCCGCCGGCTGGAAAATCGTCGCGCTGCGCGATCCCGCCTGACGGCGCATGCAGGACACTCCCTGGCGTCCGCGACCGGGCGCATGGGTGCGGGTGGCGCCGCTCGGCCTGGTGGGCGAGGTGGGGGCGGAACACGCGGACGGCTGGGAAATCGTCACGGACGGCCTGCGGGTAATCTGTCCGGCCGCTGAGTTGTCGCCGGTGACGCCGCCGGACCCGGTGATACCGGTCGCGCCGCGGGTGCGGGTGCATTGGCGCAGTGCGGCGGCGGTCCAGCTTGACCTGCACGGCCTGACGGTCGACGCGGCGCGGCCGGTCGCGGAGACGTTTCTCAACCGGGCTTTCCTCGACGGGGCGGGCCTGGTGCGGCTGGTGCACGGCAAGGGGAGCGGCGCGCTGCAGCGCTGGCTGGACGAGTATTTGGGAGAGCATCCGCTGGTCGCGGCGTTTCGCCGCGGCTGGTACGGTGAAGGCGATACCGGGGTGACCATCGTCACCCTGCAACCGAGGAAGGGACAGCATGAAACTCATTGAGAAGATCAGCAAACGGCAGGTGAAATGCGGGGTTATCGGGCTCGGTTACGTCGGGCTGCCGCTGGCGGTGGAGTTTGCCGAGGGCGGGGCAACGGTGTACGGCATCGACGTTGACGCGCGCAAGGTGCACAGCGTGCAGCGCGGGATCTCGTACATCCAGGACGTGCCCACGGCGAAGGTGCAGCGGCTCAAGGCGGAAAAGAAACTGTTTGCAACCACCGATTTTTCGGTGATCCGCAAGCTGGATACCGTCAACATTTGCGTGCCGACGCCGCTGCGCAAAACCAAGGACCCCGACGTTTCCTATATTGTCAGCGCGGTGCAGGAGATCGCCAAGTACCTGCAGCGCGGGCAGCTGATCATTCTTGAATCGACAACCTATCCGGGGACCACCGAGGAAATCGTGCAGGCCATTCTCGAGGAACAGACGGGCCTCAAGGCGGGCAAGGATTTCCATCTCGCTTTTTCGCCTGAACGGGTGGACCCGGACAACCCGAAATTCAACACGCGCAACACGCCCAAGGTGGTGGGCGGGCTGACCCCTGCCTGCACCGCGGCGGCGGCGGAGCTGTACCGCCTTGCCGTCGACACGGTGGTGCGGGTGTCGTCGCCCTCGGCGGCGGAAATGGTGAAGCTGCTGGAAAACACCTTCCGCAGCATCAACATCGGCATGGCCAATGAAATGGCGCAGCTCTGCGACCGGTTCGGGATCAATGTCTGGGAAGTGATTGACGCGGCGGCGACCAAACCGTTCGGGTTCATGCCGTTCTACCCGGGTCCGGGCTTGGGCGGGCATTGCATCCCCATCGATCCGTTTTACCTGTCGTGGAAGGCGAAGACGCTTGATTTTAATGCGCGGTTCATCGAGCTGGCGGGCGAGATCAACAGCAAAATGCCCGAATATGTGGTGGAAAAGGTGGCGACGGCGCTGAACGACCGGAAGAAGAGCGTCAACGGCAGTCGGGTGCTGGTGCTGGGGGTCGCCTACAAGCGCAATATCGACGACCAGCGCGAATCGCCGGCGCTCGAGGTCATTCACCTGCTGCGACAGCGCGGGGCGAAGGTGAGCTACAACGATCCGTATGTGCCGGCGGCGGCGGGACTGAAGTCGGTGAAACTGACGCCCGCCCTGCTGCGGGCGCAGGACTGCGTGGTGATTGCCACGGACCACACCGATTACGACTTTGCGCAGGTGGTGGCGCTGGCGAGGCTGGTGGTTGACACGCGCAATGCGACGAAGAACGTGAAGCGCGGTCGCGCGAAGATCGTCCTGCTGTGATGCGATGACCCTGACGCATTATCTCGCGGCTGGCTTGCTGGCGGGGCTGGTGTCGATGCTGGTGACCCCCTGGTGCATCCGCCTGGCCATCCGGCTGCGCATCATAGACCGTCCGAACGAGCGCAAGATGCACCGGGTGGTCAAGCCGCTGCTGGGCGGACTGGCCATCTGGGGCACCTTCACCGTGCTCACCCTGCTGGTGCTGCTGCCGCCGATCGCGGCGGTGCTGGTCGGCGAAGCGGTATCGCCGGCATTGCGCCAGCAGCTGCTCGGTCTGCTGCTGGGCGGGCTGCTGATGTTCCTGACCGGGTTGTACGACGACATCCGCGGCCTGTCGGTGCGGGCCAAGTTCGCCTGCCAGATTATCGCCGCGAGCATTCTTTTTGTGAGCGGGGTCAAAGTGGTGCTGTTCGTGAATGTGCCCCTGATTTCCTATCTCTTCACGGTGCTGTGGGTGGTGGCGATCACCAACTCGTTCAACCTGCTGGACAATATGGACGGCCTGTCCGCGGGGGTGGCGGCGATCGCGGCGGCGCTGTTCGCCATGGTCTTTGCCGACCAGCAGCAGGAGTTTCTCGGACTGATCGCCATGCTGCTGGCGGGGAGCGCGGCGGGGTATCTGCGCTACAATTTTACGCCGGCGCGGGTATTCATGGGCGATGCGGGCTCGCTGGTGCTCGGGTTCCTGATGGCGGCGCTGGCGGTGATGGGCAATTACCTGTCGGTCAGCCAGCTGCGCCATCTGCCGGTGATCATTCCCCTGCTCATCCTTGCGGTGCCGATTTTCGACACGCTGTCGGTCATGGCGATGCGTGCGGCGGCGGGGATTTCGATTTTTACCGCGGACAAGCGCCATTTTTCGCACCGGCTGGTCAATCTCGGCATGACCGTGAAACAGGCGGTGCTGACGATTTACCTGCTGACCTTTGCGGTCGGGGTGACGGCGACGCTGCTGCCCAAGCTGGCCGCGCGCGACGCCCTGCTGGTGCTGCTGCATACCCTGATGCTCTTCGCGGTGGTGGTGCTGCTCGAACGGGCGAGTGCCAACCGGCCGGACAACGGCGCCAACGCCGCCCCGCCGCACAAGTAAGCGCATGCGCGCCTATCTGCGGTTATGGCGGCCGTCGCAATGGATCAAGAACCTGTTTGTGCTTGCGGGTGCGGTGTTCGGCCAGCGGCTGCTGACCCCGGAGGCGCTGCAGGCGGCGGGGCTGGCGGTGACCGCGTTCTGCCTGGCGGCGGGGGGGATCTACGCGCTGAATGATGTGCGTGATGCGGCGCGCGACCGGCTGCATCCGCTGAAGCGGCTGCGCCCGGTGGCGAGCGGGGAGATTGCGCCCGGTTCGGCGGTGCTCTTTGGCGCGGTGTCGCTGCTGGCGGCGGTGGCGCTGGCGCTGCTGCTGCCGCCCGCCTTCCTCGCGGCGCTGGCCGCGTACGGCGGGCTGATGCTGGGCTATTCGCTGCGCCTGAAGCAGCTGGTGGTGATCGACGTGATGACGATCGCCGCGGGGTTCGCCCTGCGCGCGTTCGCGGGTGCGGCGGCGGTCGGGGTGAGCTGTTCGCACTGGCTGCTGCTGGCCACCTTCCTGCTGGCGCTGTTTATCGCGCTGGCCAAACGGCTGAGCGAGGTGCGGCAGCTGGCGCAGCCGGACGCGCACCGCCCGGTGCTGGCGCAGTACAGCCCGGCGCTGCTTGATCGCATGCTGGCCGTGGTGGCGGCGGCGGTGATTGTGGTCTATGCCCTGTATACCGTTGCGGATGAGACGCAGGCGCATTTCGGCAATGATCATCTCAAGTACACCCTGGTCTTTGTCCTGTACGGGCTGTTCCGCTATTTTTATCTGCTCGAACGCGGGCAGGGCGGCGCGCCCGAGCAGGCGGTGCTGACCGACCGTCCGCTGCAGATGGCGCTGGTGCTGTGGGGTGTCGTGGTGTTGGCGGTGGTCTATGGCGGATTGTGAGCCGCGCGCGGACGCGATGGGGGCGGCCTGGCAGCGCTGGAAGCCGGTGGTGGTGGCCTGCTGCCTGCTCCTGCCCGCACTGCTCTGCGGATGCAAACTCTATCGCGGCGCGGCGCCGTATCTGGTTACCCTCTATCTGGTGACGATTGCCGTTTACTGCCTGGTGGCAGTGGGGTACCTGACCCCGCTGCGGGCATGGATTTCCGGGCGGCTGTGGGTGGGGTTCGGGTTTACCGCGGTCTGCCTGCTGCTGCTGGTTGACTGGATTGAACCGCGGGCGGCGTGGCGGGCCATGCGCACGGCCAATCACGGGCTGCTGCTGATGATGCTGATCCCCTATCTGCTGTCGTACTGGCTGCGCGCGGTGCGCTGGCAGGTGCTGCTCCTGCCGGTCAAGCGGGTGTCGTTCAAGAATTCCTTTGATGCGCTGATGATCGGGTTCTGGGGGAACAGCGTGTATCCGGCGCGGGCCGGCGAATTTTTGCGCGCGTACGCCATTGCCAAGACGGAGAATATCAGCAAGAGCGCCGCGTTCGCCACTGTGGTCATGGAGCGGATTTGGGACGGGATCATGGTCCTGCTGTTCCTGCTGGCCCTGCTGCTCTTTTTTCCCCTGGTCAGTCCGGAGGTGCGGTACGCCGGCCTGGCGGGGCTGGTGGTGTTCGGCGGGGCGCTGGTGATCATGCTGCTGCTCCATTTTGCCGAGCAGCGGGTGCTGGTCATGGCCCGCCGGCTGCTGTGCGGGCGGATGCCGCCCGCCCGGATCGAGCGCGGAGTGGAAGTGTTTCTTTCCTTCTCGCGGGGCATTGCGGTGGTGCGGCATCCCGGGCGGCTGCTGCTGATTCTCGGCAGTACGCTGCTGATCTGGCTCCTGTCGCTGGTGGCGCTCTACCCCGCGCTGCTGGCGTTTGATTTCGGCATTACCTTCTCCATGACGACCCTGGCAGTGGCGGCCACGGTGACGCTGGTGGCCACCTCGCTGGCGATCACGGTGCCGTCGGCGCCCGGCGGGGCGGGCCCGTTCCAGGTGGCCACGCTGATTGCGCTGGTGACGGTGGTGCCGCCCGGCGCGACGGTCGATCTGGCGCAGTTCAAGAGCGTGAGCGCCAGTTTTTCCATCGCCTATTGGCTGTTGTCGATTCTTCCGGTGATCGCCATCGGGTTCTATGCGTTGTGGTCGGCGCGGCTGCAGGTGCGTGAAGTGCGCCGGCTGACGGAGCAGGAATGAGGGCCGGCGCGGCGTGGCCGGCCCTGCTCGACCTGCTCGCCCCGCCCGCCTGCCAGTTGTGCGGCGGGGCGGTCGACGCTGCGCCTGACCGCCAGTTGTGTGCGGGCTGCCGCGCGGGGCTGCGGCGGGAAATTGCGCCGCGGCGGCTGGCACACTGGCCGGGCGGTGCGGCCTGGGCGCTGGCCCCGCATGGCGGCCTGATGCGCCGCGCGGTCAAGCGGCTGAAATACGGCGGGCGCTATGCGCTGGGTCCGCTGCTGGGCGGCTGGCTGGGCGCGGAACTGCTGCGCCTCGGGGTCTGCCGACCCGGGGCGGTGACGATGGTGCCGCTGCACTGGCGGCGGCGCTGGGCGCGCGGCTACAACCAGGCGGCCCGGGTGGCGGCGGGGGTGGCGGCATGCTGGCAGCTGCCGCTGACGGAGACGCTGATCAAGAACCGCCCGCTGCCGTCGCAGGTGGGACGGTCGCGGTCGCAGCGGCGGTCGCTGCCCGGCGGGGTGTTTCGGGCGGCGGCGGTGACGGGACAGCGGCTGCTGCTGGTTGATGATGTGTGGACAACGGGAACCACCACCCGGGCATGCCGGGCCGCGCTGGAAGCGGCGGGTGCGGCGGCGGTTTGGGTGGCGACGGTAACGTATGCCGGAGGAGGCGGGGATGACTAAGATGCGAACGGCGGTCGGAGTGCTGGTGCTGCTGCTGCTCACCGGGGTGGCGCTGGCGGATACGGCACGCGACCTGGCGCGGGGCAATGCCCTGCTGGCGTTGAAGTCGTACGCCGAGGCGATGGAAGTGTTTCGCGCGGTGACCGGCGCCGATCCGCAGAACCGCGCCGCCTGGCAGGGGTTGGCCCAGGCGGCGGAGG
>CAZFBR010000173.1:0-7765 GCA_964517215.1 uncultured bacterium | reverse complement strand
GAGCAGCAGTAGGTTAAGTTCCGCGTTTTGATGCGTTGTTTAGAAATATGTTTCGTCGGGTTGCATCGTAGCGATAATTTTTTCGATAATCATGCCTTCCCATGATGCGCCGCCATGCGGATGTGCCAGCAGTTCATCGTACGAGCCGATACCCAGCAGTTCATGCAGCAGTCCCGAATCGCGGATGTATATTTTGGGCGAACGCACCTGCCGTTTGGCCAGGTTGGCATGCCATGGTGGCAACTGTCGGACCATGAACAACCCCGTCAGCAGGTCAAGATACCTGCGCACCGTCGGCTGGGAAATACCCAGTGACCTGGCCGGATCAACCCCGTTCCAGATCCCGCCATGCACATGCGCAATCATACGCCAAAACCGGTACAGGGCGGATGCCGGCAGTTCCACCCGCTGCCGGAGCATATCCCGTTCCAAAACAGTCTGGATGAATTGCTGCCGCCATATCCGGCTTTCCGCCTGCGTACGGGCAAGAAATGCGCGGGGAAACCCGCCCCGCAACCAGCGCTTTTCCAGCTGCGCAACCCCAATCTCAATCGCGGTGAAACCGGACAGCTGACGATACTCGATACGGCCCGCCAGTGATTCCGATGACTGTTGCAGCAATGCCGGCGACGCGCTGCCCAGTACGAGGAATCGCGCCGGCAACGGCCGGCGATCCGCCAGCACCCGCAGAACCGGAAACAGTTCCGGCCGGCGCTGGATCTCATCAATAACCACCAGGCCGCGCAGCGGGGCAAGCGCCGTCATCGGTTCCGCCAGGCGCTGCAGATCGAGCGGGTTTTCCAGGTCGAAATACCCGGCACGGCCGGCAGGCAGCACCTGCCGTGCCAGCGTGGTCTTGCCGCACTGCCGCGGCCCCAGCAGGGCCGCAACCGGTGCGCGCCGCAATGCCGCCTGCAACCCGGAGAGCGCATCATGTCGTCTGAGCATAGGGCAATTATACCATGATTTATAAAATTGTCAATTTATATTTTCATGGTACTCAGTATCCGACCGCACTGCCGGCGACAGCGCCACCAGCAGGTGCGCGGCCAGTCGACCGCGCCGCCGGACGCATGCACGGTCACGCCGGCAATCGCCGCCACCGGTATCCGGTCCGGAATGAGGATCTCGCATTGCGGGTCGCGCAGCCGCGCGCCCCCGTCATCGGCAAAGAGCAGGCCCAGCGCCTCGGCGCCGGTGCAGGCGCACACATACTCCGGATCGATGTCCGCCAATGCCGTGTTGTGCGGGGCAAAACAGACGCCGGGTTGTTCGACAATTGCCGGCGCAATACGAAACACTGCCACCGCGCCGCGTTCCTTGGCCATCATTACCCGATGCGCGGCAAAACCCAGGCAGACGAACGCGGCATACGCCTGCCCGTGGGCGCTGGTGCCCCAGCCGTGCTGCGCCGCCGGGAGCACTCCCGCTGCCTGACGCGCCCGCCGCGACAGGATGCCATGCCGCAAAATGGATGAAAGATTCTCCGCCGGCGAATAGTGCATCAGCACCGTCACGCCGCGCCGGCGCAACTCCGCCGTCAGCGGGCCGGCGGCGCCCATGCCCGCCTCACTGCTTCAGGTCAAGCACTTCGCCCAGCATTTCGTCCTGCGCTTTGATGGTGGCCAGATTGGCGGCAAATGCCTTTTCGTCAACGATGAGGTTGGTCATTTCTTTTGCCAGATCGACATTCGCCATTTCGCGGTACCCGGCAACCAGCGTCCCGCGCCCGGCGACGCCTGCCGTCCCCGTCGACGCTCCCCCGCTGTTTGCCGTCGCCGTATACTGCGACCCGCCCGCCGCCGCCAGGCCACCGGCATTGGCGAACTGCGCCACCAGCAGCGTTCCCGCGTTGCGTTTCGTCCCGTCGCTATTCGTGATACTCACCGTACCGTCCGCACCGACACTGACCGCGCCGCTGCCGACCTGGATATCGCCATCCGTACCCTGCACCCTGCGCCCGCCGGCATCAGCCAGATACCCCGCGCCATCAACCTGAAAACTGCCGTTGCGCGTATAGCTGCTGTTGCCCGCCGCATCCTTCATCACAAAATAGCCATCACCCTGAATCGCCAGGTCGAGCGCATTGCCCGTCGCCTGCAGCGACCCCTGCGCCAGCTGTCGGCCAATGGCGCTGATTTCCACCCCATCGCGGCCGCCGCGTTCCGCCAGCGACACCCCGGACGCCTGAAACCCGTTTGTATTCACATTGGCCAGATTATTGGCAGTTACCTGCACCCCGGTCTGCTGGGCCGCCAGCCCGGACAGCGCGGCATTGATGGCATTGGTCGTCATTGTCCCACCTCCATGTCGGTGCAACTCCTGACGATATTATACCACAATTGTTCCACCTGCGGGTGATTTCGCCCGCTCCATGCCTCCTGCTCCATCCGGCCCGGCGGTCATGATCACTGCTTCTCCCCGGTATGCGATATGGCCCCGACCGAAAATGAATCCTGTCCGTCACCGACCGGGCAGGTATACGATTGCCCCTCCACCAGCGTCACGATGCCCTGTTCGACGGTGGAGAACAGCAGGGGGATACTTTCCACCTCCCGCGTATTGATCGGCCGGTGAATCCGGAAATGAAGGTGCGGCGCCGTTGACCATCCGGTATTGCCGGAATATCCAAGCAACTGCCCGGCATTTACCCGATCGCCAACGCTGACTGCAACACCGTCCTGGCGCAGATGAACATATTCACCGACGGTACCATCGTCATGGACCATGCTGACAAAATTGGCCTGGTCGCTGTACGCCGGGTCAGCACCACCCGCTGCATGTGCTGTTTCAGTTTTCACCACAATTCCGCCACGCGCGGCATGGATCGGGGTGCCTTCAGGCATGCTCCAGTCAATGGCATACTGCTGATAGCCGGAATGGCTGATGGTACCGTTGCCCCCTTGGCAGACCACATACGCCATGCCCGGCGCAAACGGCAACCGGCACGTAATTGGTGCCGTGCCGGCGTCGCGTGAGCCGAAATCCCACCACCACGAATCGATGGCAAGCCAATACCCGGCAAACGGATTAACCTGCCGGACCGTGGCAACCCGCTGCGTCGTTTCTGCGGGAACGGCCGCAACAATATTAACTCCTTCCGCACACTCGGCGTTCGTTAAGCGCAAATTGACATTGACCGTCACCGGACAGGGATCGGGATTTGCGATCATGATATCATTATACGCGCCATGATCCTGCCAGAAAATGCGCACCCCGTTATCCAGCACCGCCGCTTGCATCGGCGCTGCCAGCATCAGTACCAGCACAATGATCACTTGGCTTTTCATCATCACACCTCATTCAACGGTCAGGTGAAAACGCCGCCGATGCTTGCGCCCCGGCAGCGAAAACCGGACCTTGCGGTCCGTACGTGTGCGCGCCGATGCGATACCCGCCGTCGGCACCGATTTCCAGCGGCACCACCGCCAGGTTGCCGTACCCCAGCGCTGCCCGCACCTGCTCGCCGTCGTTCGTTGAGAGTTCCCACACCGCACCGCTGGCAGTGCAGACATAAAAATCGGTGAAGGCCGTCGTCGAATTCGACTGGTTGGCGCGGTAGTAGGTTGTGGTATGCGAGCCGACCCCGACCGTGCGCAGCTCTCCGGCGGAAACGCTGCCGATGGTCGCGCCGAACGGATTTTCAAACTGCCAGTCACCAGCCGGGCTGATGGTGATGCCGTATATATCCGTCCAGATGCAGTAGTTCGCATACGCAAGCAGAGCCACCACCGTGCCGAATCCGCCCAGCACCTTGAGCGCAAACCATAGCTCGTCCCGCGCGGTACCGGCAGACGGCAGCTGCCAGCGGCGGTCCCGCGGCCGCTCCGCCGTCCTGCCGCCGCGAAATACCGGCACGATCGCCATCACCACGATCAAGCCCAGGGCCGCGATAAAAATCAGCAGGAACACCAGCGCCAGCCAGGCGATGGGGATTGCCATCACGTCCCCGATGCGGACAAAGGTCATTGCGATTCCTCCGGTGGTTGTGGTTTCGGCACCGCGCTGTCCGTCAGCAGCCGTCGTTCCTGCCGGCGCTGCAGCGCGCCGAACAGCGACCGCCACAACGACAGCTGCTTGAGACGCGCCTGCGCCTCCAGCGATTTGCCGCGATGCGTGCGGATGCGCTCCCACAGTTTGCGCGCCTTGCCCCGCTCACCCACATCTTCATACAAATCCGCCAGCGCCTTCTGGATGGTAAAGCATTCCTGGCGTTCATCCTTGCGTCGCGACCAGGCGATATGCAGCGCCCGCTCGTACTGCTGCGCCGCGATCTGCAGAAGCCGGTTATCGCGCAGGTAGATCTCCCACCCTTCCTCCTTCGCCTGCCAGTGAAACGCCTCGCAGCACAAGCCATACCGATACAGGAAAATAATATTGTGCGGGATGGTGCGTGTCAGCTCCTCGAAACAGCGCATCGCCTTTTTGAACGCGCGCCGGGAAAAGTGGTAAAACCCCTCCATATTCTGCATGAACCAGGGCGTCTCCGTCGCACCCTCCAACCCGCGCCGCGCGTAGATTTCCTCCATCACCGCGAGCTGCTCTTCGGTCATTGCCCCCGCCATCATGATCTCGAGAATATCCCAGTCGGGATGGTCGAGGATGGAGGTCTCGCCCTCGAACCAGTTGTCGTCGAAAAATTGCGCAAAATGGTCGTCCACCGATGACGGGGCGGCGGTAGTGGTGAGCAGCGCCCGCACCCGGCCGCCATGACGGTGGTAGGATTGCTCCCGGCGGCGGAAAAAGCGCATGCCGAAAAACGACCCGATGCTGAACACCTTGCCGCCCACCGCCACCTCGCTGGGCAGTGCCGCATAAAATTCCTCGTTCAACTGGCGGATCTTGTACGGATCGCGCAGCGTTTCATAGGCCTCCTGCAAGTCGTGAAAAACCCGCAGCAGCGCCTCGTCCCCTCCCACCTTGTCGGGATGGTACTGGCGCACCAGCGCGCGATACGCGCGCGTCACCTGCTCCGCCGAGGCATTTGCTTCCAACTGCAGCAGCTCATAGAGATAGCGCAGCCGCGGCGCCATGATGATGGTGCGGAAGTCCATGGGGAAATTCTACGTCAATGTCCCGGCGGGCGCAACCATTCTCCGTCGTCGTTGCCGCCGCGTCACAACAATAACTGCAGCATCCACCGGGAATAGTCCGCCGTGCTGCCAGACAACGTGACTGGGGCCAATATTCTTTCTTCAGCGGTCCCCCTGCCACAATCGCCCCATAAAATCGCATTGCGCGGCACCGGAACAGGCGTTCCGCTGCCGCAGTCGTTTGCGATCGGGTCTACAGCTTGCCCAGATGCTTCAGCACCTTCTCCGGCGAGAACGGCCAGTCGCGAATCCACACGCCGATGGCGTCGTGGATGGCATCGGCGATCGCCGGGGCCGCCCCGTTGCAGGCGATCTCCGAGATTGACTTGCTGCCGAACGGCCCGAACGGGTCGTCGGTGAAGACCAGTTCCGCCTTGAAATCATCGGGGATGTCGTTGATCATCGGCACCTTGTAGTCGAGCAGGTTGGCGTTGAGGCAGCGCCCGTCCTTGTCGAGGATCATTTCCTCATAGAGCGAGTGCCCGATGGTTTTGAGCGCGCCGCCGTAGATCTGTCCGAGCGCCAGTTCGGGATTGACCGGCGTGCCGCAGTCCTGTAGCGCATAATACTTCTGCACCTTCACCTCGCCGGTCTTGATATTGACCGCCACCTGGGCAAAATGCGCGCCGTACGGGAACGAGGCATTGTCGGTGGTGAAATGGCCGATACCGGCCAGCGCGCCGCAGCCGACACCCGTCTCCGCATCGTGGGCAATATCCCAGTAGGTAACCTTTCCCCTCTTCCCCTGCACCGCGCCGGGATAGACGAGCCGCAAATCCTTTTCGTCCTCCTTGAGCATCTTCGCCGCCTGGCGGATCAGCTTCGCCTTCAAATCCAGCGCCGCATTCATCGCCGCGGCGCCGGAAAAGTACGTGCCGCTCGAGGCGTAGGCGCCGACATCGAACGGGGTGATGTCGGTGTCCGCGGCGATAATGCTCACCTTGTTGATGTCGACACACAGCACTTCCGCCGCGAATTTCGTCGTGACCGTGTCAAGCCCCGTGCCCAGGTCGGTGCCGCCGGAGAGCAGCATGAAGCTGCCGTCGGAGAGCAGTTTCACCTCCGCGTTGGCGGAATCAAGGCCGGGCAGGCCCGACCCCTGCTGAATGATTGCGAACCCCTTGCCGATCTTCACATTCGGATCGCTGCTGGCAACCTTCTTCCCCCATTCAATCATCGCCGTGCCGCGTTCCAGCGCCGGGCCCAGCCCGCAGCTCGAAACGCGCTGCGGCGTCCCTTCGCGCCCCTCGCCGAGGCAGCGCAGGATCTCCAGCATCACCCCGTCGCGCACGCGGTTCTTTTCGATGAACGCGAGATGGTCCATGCCGAGCTGTTCCGCCAGTTCCGCCGCCGCCAGCTGCAACGCATACGAGCCCTTGGGCGCGCCGTAGCCCTGATACGCGCCCGTCGGCGGAATATTGGAATAGTAGGTGGTGACCTTGAAGCCCATATTATCGCAAAGGAAGAGCGGCAGCGCCTTGGAGCAGGCGTTCATCGGCACCGTCAGGCAGTGTGAGCCGTACGGGCCGGTGTTGGCGCGCAGGTCCATGTAGACCGCCGTCAGTTTTCCGTCCTTCTTCGCGCCCAGCTTCACCTTGATCTTCATCACGTGGCGCGTGCGCGAGGCGATGAATTCCTCCTCGCGGGTGAACCGCTGGTAGATTGGGCGGCCGGTCACCCAGGTCAGGTACGCAACCACTTCCTCCAGCACAATATCCTGCTTGGAGCCAAATCCGCCGCCGACCCGCTCCTTGATGACCCGGATGCGGTTCTCGTCGACCCCGCCGAGCACGCGCGCCACAATGCGCCGCAGATGCCAGGGCACCTGGGTCGAGGCGTGGATGATCAGCCGCTCGCCGTCCATGCGACAGTAGACCACGTGCGGCTCCACCGGCGTGCACTGGATCTGCGTACTCGCATATTCGCGCTCAAGCACAACGTCGGCTTCCTTGAGTCCCCGTTCCACGTCGCCGATGCCGCCCGCCACGCCCGCGGCGATGTTGCGGTGCGGGTCGCCGTGGATGGGGAACTGGTAGATGATCTTGCCGTCGCGCGGGTCCGCCTTCTTGTTGTACGCCGCCAAATTGTCCGGCGCGCCGACGACGTATTCCACCGCGCTCTTATGCACGATCGGGGCGCCGGGCGCCGCCGCCTCGTCGATGGAAAGCACCGGTTTGAGCACCTGCCATTTGACCTTGATTTTCTTCATCGCCGCGAGCGCAATGGCTTCCGTCTCGGCCACAACGGCGGCCACCCGGTCGCCGACATGCAGCATCTTGCGGCCGACCAGCATCCGGTCGTACGGCGACGGCTCGGGGAAGCCCTGCCCCGCCTGGTTGTACCAGATCTCGGGACAGTTCTTGTAGGTCAGGATATAAACCACGCCCGGCAGCTTCTCCGCCGCGCGGGTGTCAATATCCTCGATATAGGCGTGCGCGTAGGGCGAGCGCATCATTTTCATCACACAGGCGTCGCGCGGCACCATATCCTCGACGAACGCGCGTTCGCCGCGCGCCAGCTTGGGCCCGTCAACCTTGCGTTTCGGCTTGCCCACCACCCGCGTGTCGTCGCGGAACGACGGTGCGACCACCGCCTGGAAGTCCGGGTCGTTGAGCCGCTTGACCGCCTGGTCGACCGCCAGGCACAGCTGCTCGTAGCCCGTGCAGCGGCAG
>CAZFBR010000172.1:0-7783 GCA_964517215.1 uncultured bacterium | reverse complement strand
TGGGCGAAGACCGCCGCCGGGGTGTAGGCGTCCAGTCGCCGCTCGTAGATGGCGGCGCGCTGCTCCAGCTGGGCGAGCATCAGCTCGCGGAATTTGGCCAGCCGCCGGGAATTGACGCTCTGCAGCAACCCGCCGCCGGACCCGTAGCGCGCATCGGAATAGAAGTTGCCCGGATTCCCCGAGGCATAGAGGCAGTTGGGGCAGACATGCACGAGCCCGGCGCTGGGATCGATGGGATCGACGCCTTTGCCCGCGCCTTCCGTCTCCTCGACGAGCAGCGGGAAGAGCGGATTGGCATAGCGATAGACCAGCTGCTGCGCCTTGAGCCGCGGCTGCGTGCTGAGAAACTCATAGCCGTCGCACATGACGCAGTGGAGAATGCTGTCGTACCAGGGCTTGCGCCCCGTGCCCTGACCGCCCGGCACGAACGGGGTCAACGGCAGCTGGTGCGCCGCGGCGGGGTTGGGCTGGTAACAGACGGTCACTGCGCGCGGGCCGGACTCGCTTTTGGACGCCTGCTTGGCTTCTTCCCGCGCCGCATGCGCCTGTTTGATCTCGCGATAGAATTTCTGGATGGCGGCCAGCAGTTCTGCCGCCTGCCGCAGCAGCCGGCGGGCTTCGTCGGCCGCAACGTCGACGTCGCTGCCGCTGTCAAGCGCGGTGCCGAGGGCGTTCAACTCGGCCAGCAGGGCCAGCAGGGCGGCGGCACGTTCGTCGCGCCGCTCGGCCAGCAGGGTTTCCAGTTCGCTGTCCCGCAGGGCGCCGGTGGTGCCGAGCAGGGTGAGCAGCGCCCGGCTGATGAGGCGCGTGCCTGCCGCGGCCCGGTCAGTAGCATCGAAAAAGTGGCGGTGCTCGACCAGGAGCTGGGCCGCACGCAGTCGGTCCCGCGCCCGACCCAGCAGGGCGACGGTGGTGGTTTCGCGCATACTGTCGAACATGCGGGCGAGCCGGTCCATACCCTACATATAGCAAACCAGCGCACCGCTGGCAAGCGTCCCCCGAACAACAATGGGGACGGAGCATAACTTATTAACATATGCAGGCGGTTCACGGCGGCGCATTCGGCGTTATCGGCCGCGACGATGTGCCGCAAATTGCACGGGATATGACGATATAATGTATTACCGTAATTAATAATACAACAACACACCGTGCCGCATCGTTGCGCGGAATGCCGGAATGACGGCGGGCAAACCGTTACCCGTCAGTGACATTCAGCAAAAGTTAATAAGTTATGGTCCGTCCCCAAGCGGTTACATCAGGGAGGTGCTGAAGTAGCGCTCGACGCGGTCGGGGAGGACGGTGGCGATGTTGCCGGGGTATTTTGCCGCCAGCCGGCGGGCCGCCCAGACGTTGGCCCCTGAGGAGATCCCCGCCAGCAAACCGAATTTCTGCCCCAGTTCGCGCGCGGTGGCGATGGCGTCGTCGTCGGTGACTTCGATCACCTCGTCGACCATTTTGACATTGAGGATCTTCGGGATGAACCCGTCGCCGATCCCCTGAATCTGGTGCAGGCCCGGTTCATGGCCGAGCAGGGCGGAAACATTCTTGGGCTCCACCGCCACGATGCGCACGGCGGGGTTGTGCTCCTTGAGGAAGGTGCCGACCCCCTGCAGGGTGCCGCCGCTCCCCACGCCCGCAACAAAGCAGTCGATCGTGCCGGAGAGCTGCCGCCACAGTTCGTGAGCGGTCTCCTCATAGTGGATCTTGGGATTGTCGGGATTCTCGAACTGCTGCGGCACGAAATAGCGCGGGTCGCCGGCGGCCAGCGCCGTGACGTGCTCGACCGCGCCGCCAATGCCCGCGGCCGCGGGGGTGAGCACCAGTTCCGCGCCGAGCGCGACGATCAGTTTCTTGCGTTCCGCGCTCATGTTTTCGGGCATGACGATGACCACGCGATATCCCTTGAGCTTGCCGACGAGGGCGATGCCGATGCCGGTGTTGCCCGAGGTCGGCTCGATAATGGTCATGCCCGGTTTGAGCGCACCCCGCGCCTCGGCCCCCTCGATCATGGCCAGCGCGACCCGGTCCTTGATGCTGCCGCCCGGATTGAGGAATTCCGCCTTGCAGTAGACCCGTTCGCCCTTCAGCCGCACCAGCGGCGTATTGCCGATAAGATCCAGCACGTTGTCCGTCAGCATGTCGCGCTCCGCGGGGAAATGCCCCGCGCGGATGCTATCACATCACGGGGGAGGCGGCAAGGAGCGCATGGTCGCGGGTGCGGGGGTCAGGCGCGGCGGACGTAGATGGTGCCGGCCAGCGCGCGATCGAAGGCGAGCTGGGTATGGCCCAGCATGACCACGAACGAGGGGGTGCGCTGGCGCACGACCACGGTCTCGCCGGGGATGAGGCCGAATGAACTCAGCTTGTCCAAACGTTTGCCGTCCGCGCATTCGATATAGACCACCGTCGCCGGCAGGCCGGGCTCAAGCTCGGTGAGCGGGAAGACCAGCGGACAGATGTTGCGCCGGTGTTCGCGGCAGCAGGGCCCGTCGGGGACCGGCTTGCCGTCGGGGCAGGTGGCGGGATGGCCGAGCAGGGTGCAGATGTGGTCGATGGCGTCCTCGCTGATGACGTGCTCGAGTTCGCAGGCGTCGCGCTCCGCGTGCTCGCCGCGGTAACGCAGCACATCGTGGAAGAGCCGCTCGGTCAGCCGATGCTTGCGGATGACCATGCGCGCGCGGTTTTCCCCCCCGGCCTGCAGGGTGTATTGTCCCGCTGCCGACTGCAGTTCGCCTGCCGCGGTCAGCGCGGCCAGTGCGGGGACCAGGTCGATCCCGTTGAGCGCGGTCTTGCCGCGCAGCGCGTCGGCAGTGACGGTTGTTCCGTCCTCCCGCAGTTCCCAGACGGCCTGGAGGATTTCTTCAGCGAGTTGCTTGTCCATGACACGCTCCTTGGCGACGACGGGTGAACCACCGGCGCAGGCGGGTGAACAGTGCCGGGCCGGCGGCGGGAACGGGCACGTCCTCATGCCCGCAATAGGGACAGCGGGCACGCCCGCAGCCGGAACGCTGCGCACAGCCCGCACAGGCGGCAGCCGCGGTTGCCCGGTCGTAAATTGCGCCGCATTGCGCACAGGTCAGCTTCACGGGATGAAGCTCCGCGTCAGCAGATTGACCACCGCCCCGGCGCCGAGCGCATAGAGCAGGGAAAAGGCGAAGATCGCCAGCGCCTTGCGCAGCCCCTGCTCGCGGATGATGATGAAGAAGTTGGCGATGCAGGGGATGAAGAGGGTGATGGTGACCAGCGCCACCAGCACCTGCCGCGGCGAGAGCATCCCGGCATTGAACAGCGCCAGCAGGCCCGCCGCCCCGTAGTCGCGGCGCAGGAAACCCATGATGAATGACTGCGCGGTCTCCGCCGGCAGGCCCAGCATGCCGGCCACCACCGGTTCGGCCGCGCGGATGAGCTGGGCGAGCAGCCCGGTGAGGTCGAGGAACCAGAGGAGCAGCGTGCCCAGCAGGAAGAGGGGAAACGCCTCCTTGAGGAACCAGACCAGGCGATGCAGGGTTTTGAAAAGGATGTTGCCGAACCGCGGCCAGCGGAAGGGGGGGATTTCGAGCAGGAAATCCGAAACCTCGCCGGGCACGACCCGGGCCGCCAGCCAGCCGACGATGAAGAGCTGCATGATGATGATGACGCTGTAGAGCCAGAAGACATACGGCGGCGCCTGCGCGGTGATGCCGAGCATGACCCCGACCTGGGCGGAACAGGGGACGACCAGCGCCAGGAGCAGGGTGGCGATGAGCCGCTCCTTGGGGGTATAGAGGATGCGGGTGGTCAGCGTGGCCATGGAATCGCAGCCGAGCCCGAGCACCATGGGGAGCACCGCCTTGCCATTCAGGCCCATGTGCCTGAAGAAACCGTTGGTCATGGTGGCGAGGCGCGGCAGGTAGCCCGAATCCTCGAGAAAGCCGAAGGCGAGGAAGAAGAAGGTGACGATGGGCAGGACGATGGCGATGGCGTAGGTTACCCCGACGGTAATCAGCCCGAAGGTGCCGACCATGAGCCCGGTGAGCAGGGTGTTGCCGAGCTGCTGGCAGAGCGCGCCCGCATACCAGTTGAGACCCTTGAACGGACCGAGCCAGGCCGGACGCAGCTCCTGCGCGGCGATGGTCTCGGCGCTGAGGCCGTGCGCCAGCAGCGCGGCTTCGACCGTCGCGGCGTCAGGGAGGGTGCCGAGCCCCGCGGGGGCATGCGCCGCCTGCAGCCGTGCCGCGTAGGCCATGGGCGTCTCGCCGAAGATCCGGCTCTCGATGAAATCGACGCAGATCCCCGCGCCGAAGACGCCGACGAATTCGTAGAGGAGGAGGAGGACCGCAAGCAGGATGGGAAAGCCCCAGACCCGGTGCTGGCAGAGATCCCCCGCGCGGCGCAGCCAGTCGGCGCCAATGGCGGCGCGCGTGCGCAGCACCTCCGCCAGCAGCGGCTCGAGCGCGGCCAGCCGCTGGCGGGTCAGCTCGAACTGCAGCGATGCGGCATCGCGCGGCAGGGCGCGGCGGGCGGCGTCCAGATGGTCGCGCTGTTCGGGGGTGAGCCGTTTGGCCAGCCACCAGTCGAGCCCGCTCCCCTCGCTGATCAGCATCTGCGCCAGCAGCGGCCGCGCCGGCTCGTCCGCCGGCAGGCAGGCGGCGAGCGATGCGGTGAACCCGGTGAGCCGCCGCCCGTAGCTGACGCTGAATTGCGGCACGGCGGCCTGCGCCAGGGCGGGGAGCAGCCGCGGCAGGCCGCGCCGCTCGGTCGCCACCGTCGGAATTACCGGGATGCCGAGCCGCCGCGCCAGCTTGGGGTAATTGAGCTCAAGCCCCGCGGCGTGCGCCTCGTCGGCCATGTTGAGCATGAGCACCACGCGCCGGCCGAGGTCGGCCAGCTGCGCGGTGATCAGCAGCGCCCGCTTCAGGTTCTTCGCGTCGGCGACCTGGATCACCGTCGCCTCGGGATGCGCCAGCAGGATGTCACGCGTGACCATCTCGTCCACGCTGTGCGGCACCAGGGAATTGATTCCCGGGGTGTCGATCAGCTCGGCGGTGAGTCCGCCGCGCACGACGCTCCCGCGCGCGATCTCGACGGTGGTGCCGGGATAATTCGACACCACCGCGTAGGTGCCGGTCAGCCAGCCGAAGATGACGCTCTTGCCGACGTTGGCATTGCCGAGCATGATCAGCGTCTGCCGGCCGGCCGGCGGCTGGGCAGGGCGGGACGGGGTCATGGCCGGACCGCCGGGCGGTTGCGGTCCGGCTGCTGACGGTCTGCACAGGCGCGGCAGTAGCCGCTGATAACCAGCTGATGGCGCACGGGAGAAAAGCCGTGCCGGCGGCATTCGCGCTCCTGCAGCGCTTCCAGCGAAGCACTGGCCAGTTCAATGATCGCACCGCAGCCGAGGCAGAGGAGATGGTCGTGATGCTCGCGCCCGGCCACCCGCTCGTAACGGGTGAGCCCGCGCGCGCCCGCGGTTTCGCTGATCAGCCCGCAGGCGGCGAGCAGGGGGAGGGTGCGATAGACGGTGGCGCGCGAGACGCGCGGGCCGGGCGCCTGGTTGACCGCCTGCCACAACTCCTCCGCATCAAAGTGGCCGGTCTGGCGCGCCGCCGCCGCCTGCACCCGGGCGCGGGCCGCCGTCCAGCGCCGGCCCTTGTCGGCAATATACTGATGCAGGACTGCAGTTGCGCGCATGGCCGTTGTCACCTCCGCGTATTGCAATTGATACTCATTCTCAATATACCACGGACGGGGCGGGTTGTCAAGGGCGGGGGGGGGCGGGCGCGGGCCGGGCGCGCGGGCCGGCCCCCGCCTGCGCGCGGCGATTGACAGGCCGCCGGCACTTGTACTATACTGGCTGCTGCGGGGGAAAGCGGACGGGCGGATGGCAGCGACGGCGAAGATTGTGCTGGTGAACCGGCTGGATGAGTTGGAGCGGCTGGCGCGGGAGGTGGACGCGTTCGGGACCGGTCAGGGATTGTCTCCGCGCGTGCTCTATGCGGTCAATCTGTCGCTGGACGAACTGGTGACCAATGTCATCAGTTACGGGTACGAGGACGCGCAACCGCATGAACTGACGGTGGATCTGGCGCTGGCGGACGGCAAACTGACGGTGACCCTCAGTGATGATGCGCGGGCGTTCAATCCGCTGCTGGCGCCCAGGCCCGATGCGTCGGTGCCGCTGGAAGAGCGGCGGATTGGCGGTTGGGGCATCCAGTTTGTGCGCGAGATGATGGACGACATGCAGTACGAACGGGTGGGCGGGCGCAATGTGCTGACCCTTCAAAAAAAATGCCAGTCGCCGGACGGCGACGGGAGGAGCTGACATGGAACTGAAAAAAAGCACGCAGGGATCCGCGACGGTGGTGGCGGTGACCGGACGGCTGGACGCCAGCACGTCGACCGAAATGGAAAAGTTTGTGGTGGGCCTGATCGATGCGGGCGAGCGCAAGCTGGTGCTCGATTTCACCGGCCTCGAATACACCAGCAGCGCCGGACTGCGCGTTCTCCTGGTGGTGACCAAGAAGATGAAGGCGCTGCAGGGCAAGTTCCTCCTCGCGGCGCTGAATGAACGCATCCGCGAAGTGGTGGAAATCGCGGGCTTCACCGCGATCCTGCAGATCCATCCGACCGTCGAAGCGGCGGTACAGGCCATCGGCTGACCGCGCCTGCGCGCGGCGGAGGCGGTATGGGGCTGTTCAGTTCGGAAGGGGTGGTGTTGCGCGCCCGGCCGCAGCGCGAGCGTGACCGCCTGGTGACGGTTTTTTCCCCCGATTACGGACGCATGAATTTGCTGGCCCCGGGCGCGATGCGTCCGGGGTCGCGTTTTGGCTCGGCGCTGGAACTCGGCGCCATTCTTTCCTTTGATGCCTTTCAATCAACGCCGGATTCGCTGGCGCGCCTGTCGGCGGCGCGCGCGTCGTCGGCCATGGTGCGGCCGCGCGAGGATTTGCCGGCTTTTGCCCACCTGTCGCTGCTGCTTGAATTTGTCGCGGAGCTGACGGCGGGGAGCGAACCGGAGCCGGTCTATCGCGCGCTGCGCGTGGAACTGGCGCGGCTGGAACGCGACGGGGAAAATGAGGTGGCGCTGCTCGGGTTTCTCCTGCGGCTGCTCGCCCACGTCGGGCATGCGCCGGAGACCCGGGTCTGCGTCCGCTGCCGCCAGCCGCTCACGCTGGCCGGCTGGTCGCCCGCCGACGGCGGCATGCTGGGCCCCTGCTGCGGTGCGCGCGCGCCGCATATCCCGCCCGGCACGCTGGCCGCGTTGCGCGGCCAGCCGGTGACGCGCGGTGACGCGCGCGCGGCGCTGGCCATGCTGATTCCGTTCGTCCAGCGCCAGCTGGAGCACAATCTGCGCGCGTGGCCGTATTACCGCGATGGGGCGGCGGTGGTCGAGGCAGTGGTCGGGGACGTGTGAAAAACTTGCACCGCCGCGTTGGCGGTGTTATGCTCCAGCGGAGCCATTGACGGGAGACGATGATGCTGACGTTCAACCAACTGATTATCCGGTTGCAGGAGTATTGGACGGCGCGCGGCTGCCTGCTGGCCCAGCCGACGGGCGTGGAGGTGGGGGCGGGGACGTTCAATCCGCACACCTTCCTGCGCGCGATCGGTCCCGAGCCGTGGCGGGTGGCGTATGTCGAGCCGTCGCGCCGGCCCACCGACGGGCGCTACGGCGAAAACCCGAACCGCCTGCAGCATTACTACCAGTTCCAGGTGATTCTCAAGCCGGCGCCGGCGGATATCCAGGACCTCTATCTCGGTTCGCTCGCCGCGCTCGTGCTTGATTTGGCGAAGCACGATG
>CAZFBR010000171.1:0-7807 GCA_964517215.1 uncultured bacterium | reverse complement strand
AAAGCCGTCGAGCCAGACCGGGATGTTCCCGGTATTCAGCGTATACCAGCCCGCGCCGTCAACCGATTGATTGGTTACTTCCGCACTCCCCGACGGGGTGCGGTCGTACGCCCGCTCGACCACCGTCATGCCCGGGTAGCCGCCCCGCGCCCGGTAGCGCTGCATGTCGTTCATGTCAATATCAATGTTTTCAACCAGCGGTCCGGCGTAGGTGTCGGGATGCCAGTACTGGCGGATGGTGAACTGAAACCGCCCGGTCGGGGTCGTGCCCGACACTTCGCCCATCCCTGACGGCATGACCAAGGTCTCCGGCCGGGTCAGCTGCAGTGCCAGCAGGTTCAGGGGCAGCTGCAGGTCGGCCGGCACCGCCACCTGGACCAGCGGCGACGGCGGCAGCGCATATTCCGCCTCACCGCTGAGCGTGCGGGTCGGCCGGTTCATATCGGTCATGCCCGGATAATTCATGCCCGCCGGCATAACGAACATCGGCGCCTGGCTCTGCGTCGTCAGTTCAAGGGATAATTCACGCGGCCGCGCCTGCTCCGCACCCCACACCGGCGTCAGCAACAGCAGCAGTCCCGTGCACAACGCCATAACTTTCCGCATATCCGCCTCCCGTGGCCGATGGGCCGCGAAAAGCATACCACGCCGCAATGGCCGCGGCAAATCAGGAAATGGTTCTGCGGACTCTGCCCCGGTGCACAATTGCTCAGACGCATCGCTGTGTTCAGCACACCGCCAGCGGTTCTTGATTAAAGTCAAGGATCTTCGGCGCCATATGCGGTATACTGTTGATACCAACGGGCAGGAGGTGCCTTATGAAGAAACTGCTGTTGCTGCTGGCAATGATGCTGCTGTGGCTGTTCCCCGCCGGAGCATGGGCGCATTGCGACACGCTGGACGGGCCGGTCGTCACGGCCGCCCGCGCCGCCCTGGCCGCAGGTGAGGCAACGCCGGTGCTGCGCTGGGTGCGCGCCGCTGATGAAGCGGAGATCACCGCGGTCTTCACGCACACGCTGGCCGTGCGCAAGCTGGGCCCGGAAGCGCAGGAGCTGGCTGACCGGTTTTTCTTCGAAACACTGGTCCGCGTGCATCGCGCCGGCGAGGGCGCACCGTACACCGGGCTCAAGCCGGCAGGCACAACCCTGCCGATCATCGCCGAGGCGGATGCAGCCCTCGCCGGCGGGTCAGCCGGCGCGCTCATCACCCGCATGCAGGACCACCTGCGCCGCGGGATCAGCGAACGGTTTGCCCGGGCGCTGCAGGCCAGGGACCACGCGGAACACAGCGTCACCGCGGGCCGCGATTACGTCGCCGCCTATATTGCGTATGTGCATTATGTGGAAGGCGTGCGCAACGCCATCATGGGTGAGGCCGGGGAGGCAGAAACCGCAACGCCGGCCCATGTGCCGGCGACCGGTCACGCGCACTGACTGCTGTTGGTGCCGGCACCCGCAGGCAATGCCTGCGGGTGCCGGTTAATGTGCGGATAAGACAGCCCCGGGAAACCCGCAAACCGGGACCTTCGCCGGTCGCAGCGCGTCCTTACGCTTCTGTTTCGCGCGCCGCGCGCTGGTCGTCCTTGCGTTCGTTGTGGTCGAGCAGCCGCTTGCGGATACGGATGGTGGTCGGCGTCACTTCCAGCAGCTCGTCGTCGCTGATCCATTCCATCGCGCTTTCGAGGGTATGCCGCACCGGCGGTACCAGGACCACCGCCTCGTCGCTGGTGGACGACCGCATGTTGGTCAGCTTCTTCGGCCGGCCGATGTAGACCAGCATGTCGCCTTCCTTGGCATTCTCGCCCACCACCATCCCGGCATACACTTCCTCGCTCGGACCGACAAACAGCGCGCCGCGCGACTCGAGGTTCTCGATGGCGTAGGCCGTGGCCTTGCCCGCGCGGTCGGCGACGATGGCGCCCGTAGTGCGGGAGGGAACGCGCCCGGCATGCGGCCCGTAGGAATCGAACACGGCATGCATGATTCCCGTGCCGCGCGTCTCGGTGAGGAAGGCCGACCGGATGCCGATCAGGCCGCGCGACGGGATGCGGAACTCCAGCCGCACCCGCTGCCCCGTGTCGGCGTGGTGCATGTTCTGCATCACCCCGCGCCGCGACGACAAACGCTCCGTCACCGCCCCGACGAATTCCTCGGGCACATCGATGACGACAAACTCGTACGGCTCGCACAGCTGCCCGTCCATGACCTTCTCGATCACCTTCGGCCGGCCAACCTCCATCTCGTACCCCTCGCGGCGCATTTGCTCGATGAGGATCGCCAGCTGCAGCTCGCCGCGGCCCGAGACCACGAACCGGTCCGCGCTTTCGCCCGCGCTGATGCGCAGCGACACATTGCGCTCCGCCTCGCGCCACAGGCGCTCGCGCAGGTGGCGGGCGGTGAGGAACTTTCCCTCGCGCCCGGACATGGGCGAGGTGTTGGGCCCGAAGACCATGGTCACCGTCGGTTCCTCGACGCTGATGCGCGGCTGCACGCGCGGGTTCTCCGGCACGGTAATGGTGTCGCCGATGGTGATCTCCGGCAGGCCGGCGACCACGACAATATCGCCCGCCTCCGCCGGTTTGGTGCGTTCCACCTGCTTCAAACCGTGATAGCCGTACAGGCGCGTCACCTTGCCGCGGTACTCGCGCCCCTCGGGCATCACCTGCACTTCCTGGCCGGTGGTGAGCACCCCCGAACGGATGCGCCCGATGGCCAGCCGGCCGACGTAATCGGAATAGCCGAGATTGGCCACCAGGATCGACAGCGGCGCATCCGCCTCGACCGCCGGGCCGGGGATGTAATCGCGGATGGCCCGGAAGACCGGGGTGATATCCACCGGCTCCACCTTCAGGTCCATGGTCGCCACCCCGTCGCGCGCCACCGCATAGACCACGGGCGCCGCCAGATGATGGTCCTGCGCGTCGCAGTCGATGAACAGCGAAAAGAGGTCGTCCACCACCTCCGCCACGCGCGCGTCGGAACGGTCGATCTTGTTGACCACCACGACGATGGCCAGGCCCGCGTTCAGCGCCTTGCGCAACACGAACCGCGTCTGCGGGAGCGGGCCCTCGGCGGCGTCCACCAGCAGCAGCGCCCCGTCAACCATCGACAGGATGCGTTCCACTTCACCCCCGAAATCCGCATGGCCGGGCGTGTCGACAATGTTGATGGTCAGCCCTTCCCATTCCACCGTGCAGTTCTTGGCGGCGATGGTGATCCCGCGCTCGCGCTCCAGATCCATGGAGTCCATGACCCGCTCCGCCATCACTTCGCGGCCGAGGATCCCGCTCTGGCGGATGAGCGCATCCACCAGCGTGGTCTTGCCATGGTCGACGTGCGCGATAATCGCCACATTGCGGATATGCTGTGCCCGTTGTGTCATGCCATTCCTGCCTTGGGGCACACGCCGTGCCCGATTCGTTCAGTCGTTCGTTTCTCTTCCGGTTGGGGAATAGGGGAAAACGAAACCGACATGCCGCCCAACCGCAGCGACCGGCGGACTATATCACGCCCGCCCGCCAGCGTCAAATCATCCGCCGGCGAGCCCCCTCTTCAGTGCCCCTGCAATTGCTTGCGGGCGTCCGCCAGCAGCCGGGAGAACCGGCGCTTCTGCAGCAGGTCCGTCCACCGGCGCAGCAGCAGCCAGCCGCCAAATCCGCGGATGTTGTTGCGCCACGGCCGGTACCAGATTTCCCAATGCGCGCGGAAGTTGAACAGCGGAATGAAGTAGAGCGGGAAGGTCAGCGTGCGCACGCCCACCCACATCATATGGGAAAAATGGTAGAAGCCGCCCATAATCGCGCGCATGGCCTGCTGCTGGGTGTCCGCGGTCAGCGGCGGGTCGGGCTCGAACAGCGGAAAATTGCCGTCGTAGTATTCCCAGCCGATGATCTCGCGCGGGTAGATGCGCTGCTCTCGCATCAGCCGCCGCCGCAGCGCGGTGCCGGGCAGGGGGACGGGGAGCAGCACCTGGATGGTGTCAAGATGCGCCCGGCGAATAAACTGCTTGTAGGCGCGCACCTGGTCTTTCACGGTCACATCCAACCTGGTGCCCGGCTGCATCGGGTAGCCGAAAATAAACATGCCGTGCACGAGGAAACCCTCGTCGCGATAGACCCGCGTCAGCGCCAGCATGTCCGCCGCGCGGATATGCTTGTCCATCGCCTGCAGCGCCGCATCGAGCACCGATTCGTAGCCGATGGCAACCATCAGCACCCCCGCCCGGCGCATCAGGCGCAGCAGGTCGCGGTCCTTCGCCACATCGAGCCGGATCTGGACCGACAGGTCGAGCCGCTTGCCCGTCGCCTGCTGCCAGGCGATCGCCAGTTCGCAGAACCGGCGCACCCCGGCGCGGTCCTGCGTGAACAGGTCGTCCACCACGAAGAAGTTGCGGCAGTGGTGGCGCTCGATGAGCTGCACCATATTGGCAAACAGCTTGTCCGGCGAGCCCCAGCGCGGGGCGCCCTTGATTGCGCAGAATTCACAATCCATGCCGCACCCGCGCGTCCGGCTGAGCGGAATAACCGACAGCTTGGCGTACTTGATCAGCGCGAAATCGGGAAACGGCAGCGCATCGATATCGGCGATGGGCGGACGGGGCGGGGTATGGGTCATGACCCCGTCCCGCAGGAACGACAGCCCGCCAAGCTGCGACCACGCCGCGCGGTCATGGCAGACCGGCAGCAGCTCCTGGATGGCATATTCGCCCTCGCCATGCACGATCACGTCCAGCCCGTGCTGCAGCCCCTCGGCGCATTCCTCTTCGTCGAGAAAATGATGGCCGCCGGCAACGGTGAACACGCCCAGCGCCTGATAGTATGCCGCCACCACGAACAGCCGCGGGATGGTGCTGCTCAGCGATCCGTAGAAGCCGACCGCATCGGCCGGGCGCATCGCCTGCAGCAGGCGATGGTCGGGCGAGCCATGCTCATCGACGGGGCCGGGATACCGGTAATTGTTCTCATCGATAACCTCGACGTCCCAACCGGGCAGTTGGGCGACGGCGGTCGCCACATAGAGCGGACCCACGGCCGTGGTCTTGCTGGCGACATGGCTGTACACATTGAATCCCGGAAATTGCGGAATGATCATGCGGAAGAGACGGTTCATCGGCGCCTTCCTTGCCTGTATCTACCACAATTGTACCACGCTCGCTGCCCGATTGCCAGAAATACTCATTGATGCATTCCGCGACCGTCGCGATGAAATCCCAGTTCATCAGGAAGCACGATGAACAGCATTCCATCGAGAAGATGTGCCAGAGCATGACGGTATCACGCGGCGGCTATAATGCCTGGCACGGCAGCGGTACGGGCCGCGCCTGATGGCGGAAGCGCAGCTGGCGAACCGCATTCGGGATATCTGCTGGAGGCATAAGCGGCGTTATGGCAGCCCGCGGATCGCGGCGCAACTGCGCCGTGAAGGGCGGCGGGTCAGTCAACGGCAGGTGGCCGAACTGATGGCCGTAGTCGGGCTGCAAGTCATGGGCCGGGGAAAGTTCAAGCATACGACCCACTCGGCCCATCGGCGCCCGGTATCGCCACATTTGGTGGGTCGGCAACCGGTCGTGGCCGCACCGAACCAGATTTGGGTCGGTGACATTACCTATATCCCGACCGGGAATGGCTGGCTGTTACCTGTGGAACGGCGATAAATGCTGCAGATGGTGGTTGCAGCCGGACCCGTAGGGTCCGGTCAACGAAGCGGCTGGACGAATACTTACTTTTCCCTGTGTCCACTACACGGGGGGAAGATCAAGATAATTATCATATCCATTGCGTATCCTGACAAACCTCGCCGCCCCATTCCGATAAACTTCGCCGGGCACGTTCATTCGGTGATACACGATCTCCTTCACCTGGTTGGCGTCGTCGGCCGCCACCGTCTTCACCATGCCGTTTTCGCAGGAAAAATACACCAATAGGCGCATCCCGTATGCACAAACGGCATCACCACGAAAGCTAAATAAGCAATCGCAATAGTCAAACGTTTTAAACCATCATTTGGTCCATTGTACCGGTTATTCGCCATCACCCATTTGGCTATTACGCCCCACAGGCCTATTCCGATCAATTGTATACCCACAAGCGCATAAAGATCATCTCGTATTACCGCCAGTAAAAACCCTGTGATTACTGATATTATAGCAATGATGTTTGTCATCTTCATTCGACGATTCTACACTCACAGTTGTCATATTGTTCATTGCATCTGTCAACCTCTTCATTAATCGCATCCATATTTATCCCGTGCGTATCGCCTGATTGCTTTATTTGGAGTTCCATTCTTTTTAGACATAGATACTGATTTTTGTATGCTGCACATTCATCAGCGCCCGCACCGACACTGATTCGTGCGCCGCAAATATCCGGGCATCCGCTCCGGTTGGTGCATTACACGCAACCGCCATATCCTCACGATTACCCCGCTCCCTGCATGGCGGAAGTCGTCCTAATTGTACCCATTCACTAACCACATACACGCAAGCGCAACAGCAGCAACCATTCCAGCACCGCCTGCAATAACGTCGATACGCGCAGCGAAGCGATCAACCATCTTCCTGCGACATATATAAAACGGTTCATGCTGCATCACCGACAGACAAGACATCATCATAAATACGACAGTACCCACAACGCTTATATGGCGCAATACCAACGCCACTCTCGTTGTCATTCCATATTCTCTGCCGATCATGATGCTGATATATGACATGCTTGATATAATCAAACTTACCGCAGTCAGAATGGCATATGGTGTATTAAATCCACCATTAACCTCGCGTAATGCTGTCAGGAGCACGAACAAGCCCCAAGAGAGACACAGCGACTGGGCACATAGCATAATGATATTTTGCGGATATTGCAGCAGCGTGTCTATTTTTATTATTATAATTGCCATCAATAGGGCGACATAGAATATTATCGCTATTCTACACAGCGTCATATTTGGTTTCATTATTTCATACTCAGTCTTTCGCTTCATATATTTATCTCTTTACTTAACAATAATTGTTATATAGAAATAGCGTAATATTTGACCAAATATGTGGGCGAGGCTTTCCTTCCTTGTCGGCATTAGCATTTTCCTCTGCTTCCTGTGCCAATATATGACAATATAATATTATACAGCCAAATCCTACTACAATTATTACTATGGCACCGCCCATGTACTGTGCAGCATTTCCATCCGGTCCAACTTGCTCGTCTGATTAGAGCAGTAATTGTATTTATTGATTTCCAATATTTCCTTTGATTCCGGTCTAGAAATATTCGGTTTTCCTGCTTGAATATGGCCATCTGGTTGTACAAATCTTCCATATTTCTGTTCATAATACCTCACACGAAAATAGTACAGCCCTGTATCCGCATCATGCTGCCGTCCGGTGAAGATGATGGTGTTGCGGGTGGCGCCGGTGCTCGCGATGATATTGCCCCACGCGTCGGTCTGGTAGCTCTGGATCACCTTCCCGTTCACGTCGGTGATCAGCCGCGTCGTCCCCAGCGCGTCCTGATGATAGCAGCGGTACGCCGCGCCCGTGTACGACGACAACAGCAGCCCCGTCCCCGGCACCAGACCCGGGCCATAGATGTAATTTGTGCGGAAGCGGCCGTGCTCGTCCTTCTCCGCCAGCAGCTCCAGCCCGTCGTAGTAATACCACGTCCCCTGCCCGTTCAGGTCACGCCGGTAAATCCTGCGACCCAGCCCGTCATACCGGTACATCCCGCTCTTGATAACCTCATGCCCTTCGTCATCCAGATACCGATGCTTCACCGCAATCATCTTGCCGTTGTCGCTGTAGGTGTACC
>CAZFBR010000170.1:0-7810 GCA_964517215.1 uncultured bacterium | reverse complement strand
CGCCCGGCGCATCCGGCCCATCGTCTCGCCGCGCCAGATCTCCGCCAGCGGCATCTCGCGTACATTGCCGACCTTCGCCGCGGGATGACATGACGCGCAGCAGCAATTCACACTGCCGTCCCAGTTGATCACCGGGTAATACCAGAGAAAGTGGCAGGCATAGCGTGCGCGCGCCGCCGCCGGAACCGGCACCTGCGGCACAGCGCCGCCCCAGTCGAACGGCTTGGTCAGCAGAGCGCGGTCGACCAGCGGCTGCCACTGGTCGAGGAACGACTGTTCCGCCGCCGGCGCGTCAAGTCCCCTGATCATCTTGGCGGAAACGAACGGATTGCTACGTTGCAGGGTCTGGCGAACGCGCATGAACCCGCGCACATTCTCCATGACCGCCTGATACCGGTCGCTCCCCTTGCGCGCTGCGTAGGTGGCTGCGTCGGCCGCATCGACGCTGATCACCAGTCCGTCCAGTCCCGCCTCGATCAGCACCCGCGCCGTATCCTCCGTCAGCAGCACGCCGTTGGTCGAGAACTGCACCTGCAGCGCGGCGCGCGTCGTTTTGATATGCCGTACCATCTCCGCCAGTCGCGGATGGAGCAGCGGCTCGCCCCAGTTGTGCATGATGATCATCATCCGCCGCCCGTGGCGCAGGCTTTCGTCGATCACCTGTTCGAACAGCGCATAGTCGAGCAGACGCGGGCCGTCGCCGGCCGGCCGGTCGCCGGCGCGGCGAACGGCCGGGGCGCAGAAATCGCAGCGCAGGTTGCATTCGCCCGACGGATCGATTCCCAGCACCGCCGGGAACCGCCGGCAGGCCATGACTGCCGTCGCCGCGCCGCGCAGCCAGCGATTGTAGCGGATGCGATCCTTCCACGCGGGGATCTGCAGTAGGTTCATGCGCTTGAGGTCTCCTGCCGGCATCCTACCACCGTTCCGCGCACACCGTCAACGCCCGAAAACTACTGATCGCCCCGCTGGTCCGGAACAGCCGGTAATCGGCGCGGCGGGCCTGTGCGATAATACCGGCGGAGAGTGTCTGCGCATGTGCACACTCATCGCCCTGCTTGCCATTACCGTCTTCGCCAGATTCTTCGGGGTCTGGCTGGCGCCGGCCGGGGTGCTGCTTGGCTCATCCATTAGTGATGCGGTCCCGTTCTTTTTTGCCCAGAAATACGACTTCGCCCGGCTCGCTCACGGTGAGCTGCCGTTGTAGCGTCCGCATATCGTCGGCGGTATCCCCTTTTTGCCTCGCTGCAGACCGCGCTCTGCTATCCGCCCCATGCCCTGTTCCTCGCGCCCCCCGATACCACTGTGCTCAATATGATTTTTGCGCCGCACCTCCTGCTGGTCGGGCTTGGCGTCGTTTGGCTGACGCGCGAGTTCACCATGTCCACTCACGCACAATTCATCGCCGCACCTGCGTTCATACTCGCCGCGCCCAATTTCTGCCAGCTTGCCTCCGGCCATCTCTCTGCCGTTGCGACCATGGCGTGGACCGGGTTCGCCTTTGCGGCAGTGGCAGCAACCGCGCGTGGTCGCTGGCGGGCAACACTGCCGGTACTGCCGTTGGTCCTTGCCCTGCAACTGCTGGCCGGGCACGCCCGGCTCTTTTTCTCCAACACTATCGGCTGGCCACTCTATGCGCTGTGGCTGATTATTGCGGCTGCACGCAGCGGTAACCGGCACACGGCGCTGCAGTTGACCGGTGTCAGCGTAACCGGCATGCTGCTGGCGCTCGGGCTCAGTGCGGTGCAACTGCTGCCGATGCAGGAACTGGCACGCCAATCGACCCGTCAGGCGGCGTCGCTGGCCATGTGTGCGGCCTTTTCCTTCCCGCTTGAAAATGCGCTCACCTTCCTCATGCCGGAGTTCTTCGGCGACACGTTCCATTCGCTCTCCTGGGGACGCTATCTTTTCTGGGATATGTGTGGCTACTGCGGCATCATCACGCTACTGCTGGCGGCGATGGCGCTCATTCCTGCCGGCTGCCGCCCGGACGCCCGTCAGCATATCCGCTTATTCGCTGCCGGCATACTCATATTTACCATCCTCGCGCTGGGCAGTTACACCCCGCTGTTCGCCCTGCTCTACGCGCATGTGCCCGGTTTCAATTTTGTCCGCGGCAATGCCAAATTCATCAGAAGGGCGACCAATGGCCCGAGGTCACCGCCTTCTTCTGCTCGTTTATCCCCTCGTTCATCTTGATGCCGTGCGTAATGCAACGCGCATAGGCGATAACAATCGACATGCCGTAGTATGCCACGGCCTCCTGGAAGGCCTCAACCACCTGCGCGGGGAGCGGCATCTGCTGCTGCGACAAATGTGCGTACTGGCCCGGCATCATCGCGACCATCGGGCACGAGACGGCAATAATGATGGCGGGTATCGGCGGGCCGCCGCCCCCCGTACTGCACTCGCCCGTGGCCATCCTCAACTGGGAAACCGACGACGAGACGCGCTGCCAGACCGTATTCCGCGCGACGGAGCTGCTGCGGCAGTGGCAACCCGATGCTGACATCCGCCTCCTTGCCTCGTCGCCCCGCTACACAATCTCACGCTGCTGCTCAAGCGGCGGCAGGTGGCACAGTCGCAGCGTGCCGACATCTCCTACGGGACGGTCGTGGCGCTCTGCGACCATGTCTGGTGCAATCACGACAATGCGATGGCGCGGCCGGTGGCGCCGGAAAAGGCGTTTTGACTCGACCGTCACATCAGCCATGCGCGCAGCCGCTGCTGGCCGCGCAGTCCGATGCCAAACTGCGGGACATCCTTGCGCGCCTGACGAAACTCTAAAAACGGTCGAGACGCAATGGGAGACAGCACCTGATGCGGTCGGGCAAGATTCCCCTCCAGTTGCTGATCATCCCCGCAGCATTGCGCAAGACACGTCAATCATGCCCGAGTGGATTCGTTATCAACAAACCTGGGTTGTCTCCCCGTGCCGGCCAAACCGATGCCGCGCGGCCGCAGCAGTGACCAGCCGACCAGCATGACGATCAGCAACAAAAGAGCGACCAGCGCCAGCTGCCAATATCTGATCACTGACGGGGTCTCCCGCGCCAGCAGGAGCAGGTCGGGCTGCAGAACGGGAACTGTCTCGCCGGCCAGCCGGGCAAACAGGCTGAGCGGCATATGCCGGGAACCGTAGATCATTTCCGGTTCGTTCAGGAAACGGGGGCCGGCAATCGAGCAGTAATACCAGGTGTGCGTACACAGTGCGGCAGGAAGCTGGGTGATAATTGACACGCCCGCCACGACCAGTGTGAGCACCAGCCAGCGCCGGTGCCGGGCAGCCAGCTGCACGACCTCCGCCGCCGGAAGCAGGAGTAACGGTACGATAATCAGCGTGAAACGGTTGCCAAACGAGGCGCCGCTCCACCAGCACCACCATGATGCATGCACCAGGATGTGGGCCGCGCACAGCAAGGCAATAAACACGGTTTCCCGACGGTGCCGGGCGGCGAATGCCGGCAGCCCGATCAACGCCAGCAGCAGGACCGGCCCGGACACCAGCAACCCCTTGCCCGGACTGAAGCACAGCGCGGGCAGACTGAACCGCCATTCACCCGACCAGGGACCATCCCCCCGCAGCACCGGGTCGGTCACATAGGCCGAGGAGAACGCCGACCCGTAGCGGGCATCGTTATACCAGCCAATGCTTGCCAGGAGCAGCATCAGTCCGGCGAGAAACGCGATTGCTTTCCGGGCTTTACCGCGCCGGGAAACCACGAGCAGGTACGCGAAAAAAAACGGTGCAAGCATACCCATTGTTGCCCGCTCCATGATCGCACCACCCAACGCCAACCCGGCCACGAAAGGGAAGCGCAGGCGCAGATCGTCCCGCCCAAAGCGCAGCAGGTGATAGGTGGCAAGCACGGCCAGCGCCGTCAGCGGCTCAGACAGCAAGGTACGCCCTTCGGACCAGAAAGGCGTACCTGTCCCCAGCAGAACTGCAAGGACCGCCGCCGTCGCCCGTTGATAACCGAAACCGCGCACCGTCAGGTACAGCAAGGCGCACAAGCTGGCGGTCACGGCCGGATTGACCAGCAGGGCAAAGAACAGGGTGCTTGCCGGATCGACGTTCCCCGTCAGGATCCCCCCGGCGCGTACCGCGGCGGCGGCGATGGCCGGGAGCAGCAGGCCGTATTTGCAGTACGCCAATGGCGCGTGGCCAATGGCCAATTCGCCCTGCAGCAGCGCCAATGTCAGGCGAAAACGCTGGGATTCGTCCGGGGTGTAAATCCTGCCGTTCATGGTCAGCAGATACAGAACGAGCATGCCGGTGAAGACAAGGGCGACAATCTTCCGCTGCGTCACGTCATTCCCCGGTCGTGACCGGTCATCCTGACTCATGCGACCCCTGTTGCTGCGCGGGAACCAGCACGCGCCGCAGCCAGACGAGGGCAAGGAAGATCAATACACCAACCAGCAGCAGGAAGAGCCATTGCGCATTGTTCCCTGTCACCGCAGGATTTTTCATCGTAACACCGACGAAATGAATTGTCAATGCGCCCACCTCCTGCAAATGGGCAGTTTACTGCGGCAAACGCTGAGGGTCACATGGGTTCGGGTAGAACGCGTGCAGCCGGTAGGGCATGTCATCCATGCCTGGTTGGTGCCTCGGACCGGCAGTCGGGCACGCTGCAGTGTCTGCGGGAAGAAAAGGCCCGCGTATGATACACGCCCGGAACGCCGTTGGCGCTATGTTCGCTTATGGGGAATACGCGTGCTGCTTCATTATCGACCGCGGCAGGCAGATTCCAGCGCTGCGGGCAGGTGCTTAGGAAATGCCGTGGAGCTGCGGCAAGAGTCCGCTGAGTAGGCAATTGGTGGTTCTCTTGGCGCAACTGGCGCGGTTGTCACCTTGGGAGGAAGTAAGCCGGATGCTGAATGAGTCGTGGAATATCATTCGGGCGGCGGCAAAACGGCAGTCGCCCATGGACTGACCTCTCGCGATACCTCTGGCATACTGGTCATTGGCGTCGACGAAATATCCCACCGGCGCGGCCAGACCTGCCAGATCAATGTCTACGATTTGCAGACCAAGCGCTTGGTGTGAGCTGGTGAATGGCGCGGCACAGCAACACTGCAGCATTTCTTCACGGAGTGGGCCCCGAGCGGTGCGAGCAGATTGCGGCTGTCTGCTGCGATATGTAGGACTCCCATATCAATGTCATCAAGGAACACTTGCCGCAGGCACGCTGTTTATTGACAAATCCCGCATCGTGCAGCATCTGTGCCACGTCATCGATACCGTGCACAAGGAAGAGGTTCGGGAAAATGAAACGACCAGCCCGGATGTATTGGCCGGAACGAATATCTTCGCATATTCATTCCTCACGATATTCAACAGCCATTGCCCCAAACAGCGACCATCGCGAAGTGTCCATATCAGCACCAAACCGGCGCTTGCCATCGTTTGCCGGATGACTCTGGTTTCCAGTCCGTCGGGATTGCCAAGCGTGCCACGAAAAAGCCGGCGGCGGGAACATCCCGCCGCCGGCTGTGGTGCTGTCTGCCACTAATCGCTGATGGTTACTGCTTGCCCGGATCTCCGCACTGGATGCCGGCGATCTGCTGGTACAGATTGAAGCGCCACGCCACATCCTTTTGGGCCTTGGCCATCAGTTCCGCCGCGCGTTCCGGCTGCTGCTTCTTGAGCGACTGGAAGCGGTTTTCGCCGTAGGCATACTCGGCGTAATCGCTCGTCACCTTGGTGCTGTCCATCTGCAGCGGGTTCTTCCCCTGCGCGATGAGATCGGGGTTGAAACGGAAGAGCGGCCAGTGGCCCGAGGTCACCGCCTTCTTCTGCTCGTTCATCCCCTCGTTCATCTTGATGCCGTGCGCAATGCAATGCGCGTAGGCAACGACAATCGACGCGCCATCGTACGCCTCGGCCTCCTGGAAGGCCTTGACCACCTGCGCATTGTTGGCGCCCATCGCCACGCGCGCGACGTAAATCGTGCCGTAGGCCATGGCCATCATCGACAGGTCCTTTTTCGGCGCCGGCTTGCCCGCCGCCGCGAACAGCGCGGTGGCGCCGCGCGGGGTCGACTTCGACATCTGCCCGCCGGTATTCGAGTAGACCTCGGTATCCAGCACCAGCACGCGCACCTTGCGCCCCATCGCCAGCACATGGTCAAGTCCGCCGTAGCCGATATCGTACGCCCAGCCGTCGCCACCGATGATCCACAGCGACTTCTCCACGAGGTAATCCGCGAGCAGCAGCAGCCGCTGCGCGGCGGTGTCCTTGTTCCCCTGCAGCTTTGCCTTCAGGTCGGCCACCCGCTTGCGCTGTTCCTCGATCTCCGCCTGCGTCCCCTGCTTCGCCTCAAGGAGGCCCTTGACCAGCACGTCGCCCACAACGCCCGCCAGGCCGGTCAGCAGCTGCTTCGCCTCAGCCTGCATCTGGTCGACGGCCAGCCGCATGCCGTGCCCAAACTCGGCATTATCCTCGAACAGCGAATTGGCCCAGGCCGGGCCGCGCCCGTCCGCGCGCTTCGCGTACGGCGTGGTCGGCAGGTTGCCGCCGTAGATTGAGGTGCAACCCGTGGCGTTGGCGATCAGCATTCGGTCGCCGAAGAGCTGGGTCAGCAGCTTGATGTACGGCGTCTCGCCGCAGCCGGCGCAGGCGCCGGAGAACTCGAACAGCGGCCGGACCATCTGCACGCCCTTGACCATGCTCCGGTTGATCTTGCTTTCCTCCACCTCGGGGATGCCCATGAAGAACTTGAAATTGGCGCGCTCCGTCTCCCGCAGCGGGAACTGCGGCGCCATGTTGATCGCCTTCTTCGCCGGGTCGGCCTTGTCCTTCGCCGGGCAGTTGAACACGCACGCGCCGCAGCCCGTGCAGTCCTCAACCGCGACCTGCACCGTGCATTTCATGCCGGCGAATTCCTTGCCGCCCTTGGCGTCCGCCGACTTGAATGTCGCCGGGGCCGTGGCCAGCACGGCGGGGTCGTAGGCCTTGATGCGGATGGCGGCGTGCGGGCAGACCAGCGAGCAGATGCCGCACTGGATGCAGAGCGCCGGGTCCCAGACCGGGGTCTCGATGGCGATATTGCGCTTTTCCCACTGCGACGTTGCCGTCGGGAAGGTGCCGTCGACCGGCATTTCCGAGACCTTGACCGCGTCGCCCTCATACCCAATCATCTTCGCTTCGGTGGTGCGCACATACTCCGGCGCCTCGGCCGACACGAACGGCTGGCGGACCTTGCTGCTGGTCGCCGCGGCGGGATACGGCACTTCCTGCACCGCCGCCATGGCCGCATCGACCGCCGCCCAGTTCTTCTTCACCACCTCATCGCCCTTCTTGCCGTACGACTTCTTGATCGCGCCCTTGATCGCGGCAATCGCATCGTCCTTGGGCAGCACACCCGAGATGCCGAAGAAGACCGTCTGCATGATGACGTTGATGTGCGCGCCCATGCCCTGTTCCTTGGCGATCTTGTAGGCGTCGATCACGTAGAACTTCAGCTTCTTGCTGATGATCGTTTCCTGCACGTCGCGGTTGAGCGCATTCCAGGCCGCCTGCCCCGTCAGCGGGGTGTTGAGCAGGAAGACCGCGCCCGGCAGCGCCTTGTCCAGCACCGCGTACTTCTCGATGAACACCGTCTGGTGGCAGCCGATGAAATTCGCCTTGCTCACCAGGTACGGCGCACGGATATACTCCTTGCCGAAGCGCAGGTGCGACATCGTCATCGAGTTCGTTTTCTTCGAATCGTAGACGAAATAGCCTTGGGCGAAATTGTCCGTTTCCTCGTCGATGATTTTGATGCTGTTTTTGTTGGTGCCGATGGTGTTGTCGGACCCGAAA
>CAZFBR010000169.1:0-7853 GCA_964517215.1 uncultured bacterium | reverse complement strand
GATGACGAAGAACGGCAGCGGCAGCGCCATGGTGACGCCGTCCGCGGTCACCTGCCGCTCCTCCATCGCCTCGAGCAGCGCCGACTGCGTGCGCGGCGTGGCGCGGTTGATTTCGTCCGCGAGCAGGATGTTGGTGAAGATCGGGCCGGGGCGGAAATCAAAGCCGTTGCTCGCCTGATTGTAGATGTAGGTGCCGGTGATATCCGACGGCAGCAGGTCGGGGGTGAACTGGATGCGCTTGAAGTCCGCGCTGATGCTCTTCGCCAGCGCGCGCGCCAGCACGGTCTTCCCCGTCCCCGGCACGTCCTCGAGCAGCACATGCCCGTCCGCCAGCAGCGCCGTGAGCAGCAGGTCGATCACCGCCTGCTTGTCGCGGATCACCGTTCCGATATTGGCGCTGAGCGCCTCGATCACACCGCCCGTTTCTCCGCTGCCCATACCCGCCTCCGTCCGCCGCTTAGAGCAGCGAGTCAATGACGCTGAAATAGCCCGTCAGGGTCGTTACATACATGCGGATAATCCACACCGCCATGGCGCCGAGCGTTGCCCCGCTCACCACGAAGACCAGCGTCCGGGAGGTGCGCTGCAGATCGGACTCCGCCTGGTCCGCCAGCCGGGCCGCCGTCCCGCCGATGGCGCCGGCCGTTTCCGCGCCGCTGAGCAGCATGCATTCATCGCGGGGAAAGAGCCGGCTTTCGGCCAGCACCTGCGCCAGCGGCAGGTCGCGCTCCAGCTGCGCGGTCAGCCGCGCGTTCTCCTCCTGCCGCAGTGCATCGTCGCCGGTATCAGCGAGCAGGGCGCCGAGCTGCCTGAGCGGCATGCCGGCGGTATAGGTCTGGCAGAGCAGGCGGTAGAAATGCGCCCGCGCCTGCGCCCGGTAGTAGTCGCCGACAAACGGTACGCTGTACCACAGCCCCGCCCAGGCGGGCACCGAGCGCATCAGCACGCCCCACAGCCACCCGGCGAGCGCCAGTCCGGCGACAATCACGCCGATGATGAGCAGGCAGCGGCGCAGGAACACCGCCGGGCCGAGCATGACGAGCAGCGGGGCATTGCCCGCCGCCACCGCCCCGAGCAGCAGCAGGGCGGGATAGGCCATGGCACCGTACAGCAGGCGGCGGCAGCTGCGCCGGCGGCGGTAGTCAGCCGCCAGCCGGCCGAAGGTCGCGGGGAGCTGACCGCACTGCTCCCCGGCGGTGATCAGGGCGATATCGAGCGGGGCGAAGCAGCCGGCGCTGCGCCAGATGCCGGCCAGCGGTTCGCCGCGATCGAGCGCGGCCAGCATGCGCTGCACCGGCGCCCGCAGCTCGGGATGCACCGCCGCCAAAGTGAGCGCCTGCCGCGGCGCAATCCCCGCCGCCATGCTCGTCTGCAGCGAGTCATAGAAACTGCCCAGCGTCTGATGCCCCAACATGGTCATCCCCGCCCCTGCCCGGTTACTGCCGGCACGCGGCCGCCGGCCGGGCCGCCGTTATTCGTCTTCGCCGCAGTAGATCGCGCCGCAGGTCGGCGTCTTCTGCACCACCAGCTTCGCCAGCCCCGGCAGCGCCGGCTTCAGCCGCCGCCACAGCCAGCGCAGCAGGTTCTCGCTCGTCGGATTCTCCAGGCCCGGGATGTCGTTGAGGCAGTGGTGGTCGAGCTGCGCGATCACCGGGGCGGCGTGCTTCTTCAGTTCGCCGAAATCGAGCACCATCCCCGTCTGCGTATCGACCGGGCCGCTGATGTGAATGACAATCGTGTAGGTGTGGCCGTGCAGCACGCGGCAGGGATGCCCGTCGCATACCCCCGTCAGCCGGTGTGCCGCCTCGACCTTGAACTCCTTGTAGATCTCCATGATGCCCCGCTCCGCCTTTTGCCGGCTGCGTCCCCGCCCCCGGCGTCATGTCGTACCCTGTTCATTGCTGCTATGGTAGCTTGAATTGCTGCGGGTGTAAACGCGGTTGTCTGCACGCAGCTGCCGGTCTGTCCTCCGGTGCCAGCGGCCTGCCGCTCAGCTGCGGGCGGCGCCGGCGGCCGGCAGCTTTATCGGCAGGTCAGGGCCTCATGCGCCGCCGCGCCACCAGGACAGACGTCGCCACTCCCGTTGCCAGGATCGCGAGGATGACCGCCAGCAGGTACAGGTTGAAATGCTTTCCGAGCGTCAGCTTCAGCCATTCGGCAAGCATTGTATCAGGTGGCGAACGCTACGGCTGGTCGGATGGTGTATCTGTCGGTATCTCGGAACCAATGCCTGTAGCGGGCGTTTTCGCGAAGATTCTACGTGAGGCAACTCGTCCGATTGCTTGATGGTAGGGTTGCTGATATAATGGCGCCGGCGAGCAATTAAAACTCGAATACCCGTGAAGCTTCGTGGCGTAATGCGGTGGAAATCCGGTTGCAATACCAGGGACACTGTGTCGCTTGGCGGAAAGGGGTTACCATGGTATTTCCGTTTTGTGTACCATAGTCGATGCGCTCTCCAGAGTTGATGATGTCGATTATCCTGGTGGCGGGCAATTCTATCAGCGAAAGGAACGATATGGCGAACAACAAGAAGTCACGCAGCGAACGGCCGGAAGCGCCAAAACCGCGGCACGCCGGCGGAAAAAAGAAGGCGGAATTGACCGTCAAGGACCTGGAAGGGGTGTGCGGGGGAGCTGATCCGACCGGGATGTACCAGGGCGGCATTGTCGTCACCACGGGCACCATAACCGGCTATGACTGACGGAAAGGGCCGGAGCAGCGGACGGCGACTGTTTCGCCCGCCCGTTCCCCGTTGCCGCCGGCCGCGCTCCCTGTTCCGGTGAGAAACTGATCCGGCGCATGCCCACGCTTTCGCTCTGTGTTGTGGCGCGGAACGAGGATGCTTTCATCCGCCGCTGCCTGGCCAGCGCGCGGGACCTGAGCGACGATTACCTGGTGCTCGATACCGGCTCGACCGACCTGACCCGGGACATCGCCCGCGCCACCGGTGCGCGCGTCGTCCGCCGGCGCTGGCCGGGCGATTATGCCGCGGCCTTCAACCTGATGCGGCGTGAAGCGCGCGGCGAATGGATTCTCAACCTCGACGCCGACGAAGTGCTCGACCCTGATGCGCCGGCGCAGATCCGCGCGCTGCTGGCGCGTCCGGCCGCCGACGCGTATGCGGTTACGATTCGCAACTACGCATATTATCCGTTCGCCCAGTGGCGGCCGGCAGATCCGCGCGACCCGCTCAGCCGTGGCGCGTACGGCTGGTGCCCGAGCCAGACCATCCGGCTGTATCGCAATGACCCGCGCTATGCCTACACCTGCCCGGTGCACCACACGCTCGTGCCGTCGATTCGCCGGGCCGGCGGCCGCATTCTGGCAGCGCCCTTCACCATCCACCATCACGGTTTGCTGTGGCGCGGCCGCTGCGGCGACAAGCCGCGCCATTATCTGCAACTGGCGGAGCGGAAGACGCGCGAGCAGCCGGAAAACGGGCGGGCGTGGGTCGAACGGGGTGTGGTGCATGCCGAGTGTCGCGACTGGCAGGCGGCGCTCGACTGTTTTGAGCGGGCGCGCGGCCTCGGCTACGGGGCCGGGGCCTGGTATTTCAGCGCCCGCATGCATCACCGGCTCGGCGCCGACGGGGCGGCGGTTCGGGCGCTGCGCGAGGCGCAGCGCCGCCATCGCGGCGACGACCGCGATCCGGACTGCGACCGCGCGGATCTCCACGAGTACCTCGGGTTCCTGCTGGAACGCCGTGGTCGGACGCCGGCAGCGATCGCCAGCTATCGCCGGGCCCTGGCAGCGCGGCCGGACAGCCCGGTCGCGGCCAACGATCTCGCTGACCTGTATTCGCGGTGCGGCGAGCGGCAGGCCGCCGCAGCGCTGATCGAGAAGGTGATCGCCCGTTATCCCGGCTATGACATGCCGCGGGCGACGCGCGGCAATATTCTCTTTCGCGCGGGTGAATACCGGGCCGCGGAAGCGGAGTACGCCGACGCCCTGGCCATCAATCCTGAAAACTTCCCGGCCCGGCGCAATCTGGCCCGCGCGCTGCAGCGCCAGGGCAGGGTCCGCACGGCGGCGCGGGCGTGGCGCATGGCGACCGAACGCGATGCCGGACCTGAGCTGCCGGCCGTGCACCGTCGTACGGCGGCGATCAGGCTGCCGGCCGGAGACCGGCCGCTTGTGGTCAGCCTGGTCGCGCATCTCGGCGGCGGCATCGGCCGGGTGGTGGTCGAGGTGGTGCGCGCCCTGCAGGGCTATCGTCATTTGGTGCTGTGCGGTTCGTCGGGCAGCTACTTCGGTCTGGAATATGCCGGCGATTTGCGCCGGCTCGGCGCGACCCTGGCCCAGGCCGAGGCCGGTCAGGTGGCGGAGCAGTTGCAGGGCGTACCAGCGCGGCTGGTCCTGCATCACTGGTATCCGTCGCCGTTCTTCGACAATCTTGACCAGGGTTGCCCGGCGCCGCGCGTCATCATCGGCCATTGCCCCAGCCCGATGCCGCGCCAGGCCGACGCGCACGTCGTGATATCCGGACATCATCGCCGCAAGCAGGACCATCTGCCGCGCGGGACGACCTATCATATTCCCAATTGCGTTGATCTTGCGGCCTATCGGCTCCCGCGCGTGCATCGGCAACGGACGAGAATCGCCATGCTGTCGCGCCTCGATATGGACAAGTTCCCGCGCCGGCTGCTGGCGCACCTGCCGGACCTGCGGCCGGGGAACGGCGAGCTCGTCATCGCCGGGCAGGGACCGCGGCGGTTCGAGATCGAACCGGAACTGACCGGCACGCCGCTTGAGCGCCGGGTTCGGTTTGCCGGCGCGATCCGGTCCTCGCGGGTGCCGGCTTTCCTGGCGACTGCGCAGATCGGCCTGCACCTGACCGAGACAGCCTGTGAAAACTGTTCCGTGGCCGTGATCGAGATGCTGGCTGCCGGGTTGCCGGTGGTGTCGCAGCCGCGCGGCTGCCTGCCCGAGATGGTGATCCCGGGCGAAAACGGTTATCTGGCCGAGGACGAGCATGAGATCGCCGCGGCGCTCGACCGGCTGCTCCGGGATGTGCGATTGCGGCGGCGTCTGGGCGCGGCCTCACGCCGCCACGCCCGGGCCCATTACGGTTTTCCGCGATTCGCGGCGGCCTACCGCCGCCTGGTGCGCGATCTTCTGTGAAGCGACGCCTCACCATAGTCACGGGCGGCACCCTGGGTGATCTCTGGCCGGTTCTCGCCCTGGGCCGGGAACTGAGAAAACGCGGGCATCGCGTTCGCGTTGCGGCTGCTCCGTCCATGATGCGTTATGTTCGTGCTGCCGGGCTGATCCCGCGTCCGTATGGTTGCGATCTCGGTCCCGAGTATGCGCGCGCGCATGCGGCGTGCTGGGACCATTGGGAGCGTGTGCCGGCTCAGCGCTGTTCGCCTGGCCCCGACGATCTGCTGACCGCGATACGGGGATCGGATCTCGTCCTGGCGACCACCGCCCAGCCGCTCGGGGTTCTGGCCGCAGCCAAGGCCCGCGTGCCGGCGCTGACGCTGGCGCTCTCGCCACTCACTGTGGCGAAGATGCCCGGTCGAGTGGCCGCGGCGCAGCGAAGCTTGCCCGGCGTGGGTTGGCCGGAGCCGGTGGTGACCGGCATCAGCCCAGCGTATTGCGCAGTCGACTCGGCCTGGCGGACGCGGGCGATGCTGACCGGTTTCTGGTGGTACACGCCGCCGGCATGGCGGCACTGGCGGCCGGATCGAGCCGCGGCCCGGTTCATCGGGAAGGAACCGCCGCTGGTGCTCGGCTTCAGCAGCCTGCCGCTGTGCGATCGGGCGCGCGTGGCCTGCGTGCACGCGGAAGCTGCGGCCATGCTTGGCCGACGGCTGGTTATTCTCGGCGGCTGGGCCGGCATCACCGCGCGCGACGTGCCGGCCCGGTTGCGCGCGCACGTGCTGGTGCGGGCGGCCATGCCGCACGAGTGGCTCTTTCGCCGCGCCGCCGCCGTCATCCATCACGGTGGCATCGGCACACTCGCGCGGGCGGCGCGCCACGGCCTGCCCATGCTTGCGGAACCTTTCTGTCATGATCAGTTCTTCAATGCGTGGCGGGTGCTGAAGCTGGGAATTGGTGCGGCCGCCCGGACCGCGCGTCTGACCGCACTCGAGGCCGCCACGCTGCTCGATAAGAAGGTCATGACCACCGGAAACCGCCGCCGGGCAGCGGCCCTGGCGCGGCTGCTGGAGCGGGAGAACGGCGTCGCCGCCGCGGCCGCGCTGATCGAGAACCGGCTCTGACTTAAGGTTCAGAATTGATTGAAACTTTTCCAGCCTTGTTTCTGTATTTTCGACATCGGCCCGGGGAACCGGATCATCTTAGCTCTGTCGCGGTTAGCCACACGCGGGTAACATTTCCGTAATTCTATCATAGTCGTATACGGCCAACGATGAGCGCGCAGCGGCGCGAAGTTAGCCGTCGCTTCGCATGATTTCATTGAAATCCTATGCTGCCGCCTTGTGTTGCGGTACAAAGGATATTTCCAATTGTACTCCGAGTGCTGTAGCGATACGGCACAGTACTTCTATGCTCGGCAGGTACGGAGTTGCCGGATTCTCGATGCGCGAGATGACCGCCTGAGTGGTGCGCACGCGCTTTGCCAGCGCTGTCTGTGACAACCGCTGTTGCAGACGAGCAGAGCGCATCGCGCCAGCGAGTGCCTGCTTGAGCCGGCGTGTACGGGCCTTGGCAAAGGCCAGGCGAAAGGACGGTGTAGCCTGTTGTTCGGTGATAAAGTCGTCGACCGACGAACCCGCCCACCGGGGACTATTGCTTTTCATGGAAAACCTCCCGCTTCCTGCGTTCCGCTATCGCAATCTCGCGCAGCGGTGCTTTCTGACCCTGCTTCTTGTAGGAGTGCAGCAGTACCATCGTGGTACCGAGCACTGTTACGTAAAACACGCGATGAGAAATCTTGCCGATGACGCGAAACTCCCAAAGCTTCCCGCGCACCTGCCGGAACACCACTCCCGGTGCTTGCAGTCCATGTTGGCGCAGTGCGCAAAATACATCAGCTGCGGCCGCACGTTCGCTTTCCGCCAGTGCCGTGAAATATTCCCGAACCGGCTCCCTGCCCGCAGCCGTACGGAAGAAAACCACCTGCATATGCACATTATACCTCATCAGATATATTTGTCAAGCTATTTATTGATCAGGGTCATGGCTTGTTCGCTGTTAATCATATCATCTTCAACGGCGAACGATTAGCGTTCTGCGTTGAGCCGCGCCAGCGGCGAAGCGCAGCAGCGCGAAGTTCGCTTGCTGGATTATCATTTTGTCGCATTCAAGCGGATTTACGTTTTAGTCGTTCAGAGATCCAAACCTTGATAACGGATTGGCGAGTGACGCCAAGTCGACCAGCTTCCTTGTCAAGGGAATGGATCATCCAGTGAGGAAAGTCCACGTTTACACGCTTCGCCTTTTGATTAATCCGTTTGGCCCGGTTGAGGTCGAGATGTTTGGACACATCTTCTCCATTGTCGAATCGTTTGTCCAGTTCTTTAGCTTTCATAAAGTTCACGCTCCTCTTTACGTGATCGTCGGACCGAAATAATCCGTATTCGGTCCTGCCGATGGGTAATGATGGCTGACCAATGTTGATCGTTAATTTTTCCAATCATAATTTTTCGCGGTTCTTCCTCAGTTAACGCAGGGATTTCGAGCAAATCAGCGTCATCCCAGAGGGCTTGTGCTGCAACAAAGTCGATCCCGTGTTTCGCCCGGTTAGCCCGGCTCTTGTTTTCGTCAAATTCAAATTCCATGGTATATTTATTATACCATTTTTATATACATTGTCAAGTGAATTTTAGCGAACGAACCGGCTCCGCGACGGAGCGAAGCGAAGTCGTGGCAGCCGGTATGTTCTG
>CAZFBR010000168.1:0-7882 GCA_964517215.1 uncultured bacterium | reverse complement strand
TTGACGATATCTTCGGCCCGACGAATCTGTTCCGGCGTCAGTTTCTCGAAATGCGAGAAGTCGAACCGCAGCCGCTCGGGCTCGACCAGCGAGCCCGCCTGGCGGATATGGTCGCCCACCACCGCGCGCAGTGCCGCCTGCAGCAGGTGCGTTGCGGTATGGTTGCGCTCGATGGCGCGCCGCCGCGCCTGGTCGACCAGCGCCTGCACCTCCGCGCCGACCGCGAGCTCGCCCTGGATCACCCGCACCAGCAGGTAGAGCACCTTCCCGTCCCAGCGCGCGCCGGTGACATCAGCTTTCACGTTATCCGTGCGCAACATGCCGGTATCGCCCACCTGGCCGCCCTTCTCACCGTAGAACGGGCAGGGGGTGATGACCACCTGCGCTTCCGTCCCCGCGGCCACCCGTTCGGCCCGCGCGCCGTTGATCATAATCGCCTGCACCGTAGCAGTAGCGGCATACGTCGCATAGCCGGTGAATTCGACCGTGCAGACGCCGTCCAGCGTGCAGCTCACCTCGGCATGCGCGGTCGCGGCCCGCGACCGCTCCTTCTGCCGCTCCATCTCCGTATGGTACCCGACCTCATCAACCGTCAGCCCGCGCTCGGCAAGGATGACCTGGGTCAGGTCGAGCGGAAACCCGTAGGTGTCGTGCAGGACGAACGCATCTTTGCCCGGCAGTATGCCGCCGTGGCCGAGCTTACCCGTCATCACCTCGAGCACCGCCAGCCCGGAGGTCAGGGTACGCTGGAACTGCTCCTCCTCGCGCAGGATGGACTGTTCGAGGTACTGCTGCTTGCGCGCCAGCTCGGTATAATGCCCGCCCAGCATGCCGACCAGTGTCGGCACCATCCGGTAGAGGAACGGCTGCTCCATGCCGATCTTCTTGCCGTGGCGCAGCGCCCGGCGCGCCAGCCGGCGCATGACGAAGTTGCGCCCCTCATTGCCGAAGGTGACGCCATCGATGAGCAGGAACGAAATCGCCCGCAGATGGTCGGCGCAGACACGCAGCGACACATCACTTTCGCTCGTGCCGCGGGTATAGGCGACCCCGGTGATGTGCGCCGCCGCGTCAATCAGCGGCATGAGCAGATCGCTATGGTAGTTGCTCTGTTGCCCCTGCAGCAGCGCGGTCAGGCGTTCCAGCCCCATGCCGGTATCGATCGACGGCTTGGGCAGCGGTGTCAGTTTCCCGTCGGCGCTGCGATTGTACTGCATGAAGACGAGGTTCCAGATCTCAAGGTAGCGGTCGCAGCCGCAGCTCGGCGAGCAGTCGGGTTTGCCGCAGCCGACGCCCGGGCCCTGGTCAAAGAGGATCTCCGAGCACGGCCCGCACGGGCCCGTTTCGCCCATCGACCAGAAATTGTCCTTTTCCCCCATGCGGAAGATGCGCTCTTTGGGCACACCCATCTTTGTTTCCCACAGGGCAAACGCCTCGTCGTCGTCGCGAAACACCGTTGGATAGAGTTTGGCCGGGTCAAGGCCGTAGACCTTGGTCAGCAGCTCCCAGGCAAAGGCAATGGCATCTTCCTTGAAATAGTCGCCGAACGAGAAATTGCCCAGCATTTCGAAAAAGGTATGGTGCCGCGCGGTGCGCCCCACTTCCTCAAGGTCGTTGTGCTTGCCCGAGACGCGCAGGCATTTCTGTGATGACGTCGCCCGCGTGTAGTCGCGTGTTTCCGCGCCGACGAACACGTCCTTGAACTGCACCATCCCCGCGTTGGTGAAGAGCAGGGTCGGGTCGGCCTGCGGGATGAGTCCCGCCGAACCGATTTCGCGGTGCCCCTTACTGATAAAATAATCCAAGAACGCGCGGCGCACCTGCGCCCCCGTCCAGTTAGTCGTCGTCGCCATCGCCACCTGTCTCCTCTCGCAAGATGCGGGCAATAATCCCGCCGTCAAACCCGCGCCGGCCCAGGATGCCGGTCAGCCGCCGTCGCCGGGTTAGCGCATCGCAGCCGCGCAGGCGCGCCTGTGCCTTGCGCGCCACCTCCCGCGCTGCCGCCACATCATCCTCGCGGTCGAGCCCGCCCAGCACTTCGCTGATGATCGCCACTGCGATCCCGCGCCGCCGCAGGTCATGCGCGAGGCGCGCCTTGCCGCAGGGCTTGCTGCCCTGTTGCCGCGTTTCCACCAGCATCCGCGCGTAGCGCGCGTCATCCACCAGCCCGCGCTGCACCAATGCGGTAATGGCGGATTCTACCATTGTCCGGTCATGCTTTGCCAGTTTGCGCGCCAGTTCCGCCCGGCTGTAGTCGCGGGTTTCGAGCAAACGGATCAGCCGCCGCCGAATTTCCTCCGCCTCCGCCTGCCGCTGCAGGTCGGCGCGTTCGTCCGCCGTCAGGGTCCGCCCGGGCGTCAGCCCGAATGCCGTTACCAGCTTCTGGCTGACCACGGCGAACTCTGCGCCGTCCAGCCAGACCCGGAACCGCTCGCCCCCGCCGCGCGCCCCGCGCAGTCCGGTTACCGTGCCTGCCGGCATTTCGCACCAGCAAAAGTTAATATGTTATGGTCCGTCCCCATTGAAAATAACATCCCCTGAATTGGCTGGTCGCGACTAATCACCCGCCGTTTATCCAGACACGGAACCGTTCGCCACCGCCCCGCGCAGGGCGGCGACAGTGCCGGCCGGCATACCGCACAGGTCAAAAGTTAATATGTTACGGTCCGTCCCCATTGTCGTCAGCGCTGGAATCCGCATCAGCGCTGACGGATTCGGCGGGAAAATAGCCGAGCGTCGTTCCCACCAGGAACAAATAGGCGAAAAGCCCGGCATCGACCAGCACAAACAGCACCCACCAAATCCCCTCCAGGCCACCGGCCACGCTCTCATGCGTACCGCGCAGCACCAAACCGACAAACGGCTCCTGGGCATAGCCGTTGAGCACGTCCGGCAGCCAGTCCAGTCCCTGCAGCCAGGCATGCACCAGCACAACACCCGGCAGATGGACGGCAAGCAGCAGGCCGGCACAGCCGAGCGCCAGCAGCACGCGCAACCAGAACGGCCAGAATCTCGCGTCGTCGCCGCGCCCCAGCCGCCCGGTGAGATACCCGGTCGCCAGGCCCAGCGCCATCCCCTGCAAGCCCGGCACAAAACCGAGGCAGCCGCGAGCCACACCCGACACCACACCGGCCACCGCCACCAGGCATGCGCACGGCAGCAGCCGCCTGCCAATCCATCCCGGCCAGGTCATGCTGTTCCTCCGGTCATCACACGAAAAAACCCGCCCCGGCCGCAGGGGCAGGGGCGGGCCTCACGTTGCCTACTGTTCTTCCACGGCCGGTTCGACCGTGCCGATGCCGAGCCCCTGCTTCACCTTCTCGCTGATTTCCGCCGCCAGCGCCGCATCCTCTTCGAGCAGCGCGAGCAGAGCCTCGCGCCCCTGCGACAGCTTGCGGTCGTCGTAACTGAACCAGGCCCCGCTCTTCTGGATGATGTTCTGCTCGATGGCGAGATCGGCCAGGCAGCCCGTTTTCGAAATGCCCTTGTTGAAGATAATGTCGAATTCCGCCACCCGGAAGGGGGCCGCCATCTTGTTCTTGACCACCTTGACCTTGACCCGCATACCGTACGCCTCAGTCCCCTTCTTCAGCGTCTCAATGCGGCGCACGTCCAACCGCGTCGACGCGTAAAACTTCAGCGCCCGCCCGCCCGGCGTCGTTTCGGGATTGCCGAACATGACCCCAATCTTCTCGCGCAGCTGATTGGTGAAGACCATGGCGGTGTTCGACTTGGCGATGATGCTGGTCAGCTTGCGCAGAGCCTGCGACATCAGCCGCGCCTGCACCCCCACCACCGAATCGCCCATCTCGTTATCGAGTTCGCCCTGCGTCACCAGCGCGGCAACGGAGTCGAGCACGACAATGTCAACCGCACCCGAGCGCACGAACTGTTCCGCAATCTCCAGCGCCTGCTCGCCCGTATCCGGCTGCGAGATGTACATCTCATCGATGTTGACCCCCAGCCGTTTTGCATACTCGGGGTCAAGCGCATGCTCCACGTCAATAAAAACCGCCGTCCCGCCCGCCCGCTGCGCCTCGGCGATGACATGCAGGGTCAGGGTGGTCTTGCCCGCCGATTCCGGCCCGAAGATCTCCGTCACCCGTCCGCGCGGTATGCCGCCGATGCCAATCGCCGCGTCAAGGGTCAGCGCCCCCGTGGAAATGGCCGCGACCGGAACATGCCCGCGATCACCCATTTTCATCACCGACCCCTTGCCAAAGCGCTTTTCCAGCGCGCTCAGCGTGGCCTCGAGCACCTTCTGCTTCTCGCTCTTTTCCTCTTTTGCCTTGTCCTTCGCCATACTGTCCTCCCCTGGCGCCGCGGCGCCGCTCGTCATAATGCATTCCGGCGGACGCGCACGCCCGCCACCACTCTATACCGCCGCCATCCGCCCCGCGTTGCACATTTTTGGGCAGCTGCTGCGCGCCGCCGCGGCGGTTCTCTCAAATGATGCCGTATTTCTTCATTTTCGTGCGCAGGGTCTTGCGCGTAATCCCCAGCACCTCCGCACTGCGCGTGATATTGCGCCGGTTCTCCCCCAGGGTCTTCTGGATGACCACCTTTTCGACGGCGTCAAGGTCCATCCCGCTGGCCAGTTCCGGCGCCGGCCCCAGCGATGCCAGCCGCCGCTGCACCTGCTGCGGCCCGATGACGTCCTCTTCGCTCAGGATGGCGGTGCTTTCCACCACGTTCTCCAGTTCGCGGATATTGCCCGGCCAATGGTAGCGCCGCAGCAGCTCCATGGCCCGGTCCGAGACCCGCAGCTGCTTGCGCCCCAGTTTGCGGCGCAGTTCGCCGAGAAAATGCTCGACCAGCAGCGGAATGTCGTCGCTGCGCTCGCGCAACGGCGGCAGGACAATGGGCACCACATTCAGGCGGTAGTACAGGTCGTCGCGAAACTGGCCCGCGGCGATGGCCCGCGTCAGGTCAAGCCCGGTGGCGGCGACGATGCGCACATCGGTCTGGAGCGTTTCGGTCCCGCCCACGCGCTCGTACGAATGCTCCTGCAGCACCCGCAGCAGCTTGGCCTGCAGCTCATACTTGAGCGACCCGATCTCGTCGAGAAACAGCGTCCCGCGATCGGCCATTTCAAAGCGGCCCTGCTTGGTCGCCGTGGCCCCGGTGAACGCCCCCCGCTCATGCCCGAACAGCTCGCTCTCGACCAGGTTGTCGGGAATGGCCGCGCAGTTGACCGCCACGAACCGTTCCGCGCTGCGCCGGGAATTGAAGTGGATGGCGCGGGCAATCAGCTCCTTGCCCGTCCCCGACTCGCCCAGGACCAGCACCGGCACCTCGTTGTCCAGCACGCGGCTGACCGTCGCCAGCACCTCGCGCATGCCCCGGCTTTCGCCGATGATATGGTCGAATTTGTAGACCTGGCGCAGTTCGCTGCGCAGGTTGGTCACCTCGCGCTGCAGGGTGAACTTGTCCCGGGCGCGTTCGAGCAGATACTTGAGATGGTCGATTTCGAAGGGCTTGATCAGGTAGTCGTAGGCGCCGAGCTTCATCGCCTGCACGGCGGTGCTGACGTCCTTGTTGGCGGTGATCATAATCACCACCATCTGCGGGTTGGCTTCCTTGATGACGCGCAGCACCTCAATCCCATCGCGCTTGGGCAGGCGCACATCAAGCAGCATCAGCTGCGGCTGATGATCGCGAAAACGCAGCAGCGCCTGTTCGCCGTCGACCGCGGTGATCAGATCGTAATCGTCACCGAGCGCCTCCTGGAACAGTTCGAGAATGTCGGGATCGTCGTCGACCACCAGCAGGCGGCAGCGCATCATCCTACTCCCGGTACAGCGGCAGGGAGATGATGAAGGTCGTCCCCGTGCCGCGATCGCTCTTGACGTCAATCAGCCCGCCGTGCTCATCCACAATGCGGTAGCTGATGGCCAGCCCGAGACCGGTTCCCTGCGCCTTGGTGGTGAAGAACGGGTTGTAAATCTTGCCGATCAGGTCGGCGGGGATGCCCGGCCCGGTGTCGCCGATCGTCACCCGCACCGTATTCGCCGCCGGATCGGCGACGGTGGTCACGGAAAGCACCCCGCCCTGCGGCATGACCTCAATGGCGTTGACAATGATGTTGAGGAAGACCTGTTCCAGCCCGTGGGCGTCGCCATGCACCCGGACGTCGTCGCCCAGCTCGCGCCGCAGCTCGATATTCAGCTTCTTGCACTGATGCTCAACCAGCAGGAAGACCTGGTGCAGCACGCGATTGACCTCGCAGGGCGCAAACGTGCGCACCTTGGGCGCGGCGAACGACAGCATCCCCTCGACAATCTGGTTGAGCCGGTCGACCTCGTTGTTGACCACGGCGGTAAACTTCTGGCGGAACTGCTCGCTGGCGTAGCGCTGCGGCAGCAGCTGGGCAAACCCCTTGAGCGAGGTCAGCGGGTTCTTGATCTCATGGGCGATCCCCGCCGACAGCTCACCCAGCACCGCCATGCGCTCCGCGCGCGCCATCTGCGTCTCGAGATTCTTTTCCTGCGTCACATCTTCAAGCACCACCACATCGCCGATCGGCTCCGTCCCCTTGAGCCGCAGCGGCGACTGGCGGACCTTGATAATGCGGTCCGCACCCGCCTGCGACAATTTCACCTCGTACGGCCCCGGCCAGCCCGTCTGCGGCGTCACCCGGCGGTAATTGATCGTGCCCAGCCGTTCCACCGCCTCGCCGTACTTGATCTGCCGCTGCGCCGGCGGGATGCCGAGGATGGTCCCGGCCATGCGGTTGGCCAGCGCCGTCTGCGCCTGGTGGTCGAGCGCCAGGATGCCGACCGGCACGGATTCAAGCACATCCTGGAACACCGCCTGCAGATGCAGCAGGTTCGACGCGGTATGATAGATCAGCGCCGCGTGATTGGCGATGATCGACAGATGGCGCAGGTCGCTTTCCGTATAGGCGTTGGGCGCGGCATTGGTCAGGTTGATGGTCCCGATCACCGTCCCGTCCAGCACCATGCACACCGCCATCAGCGACCGCACCTGCGGATTGAGCTGTCCGAGGCCGCCGGGACCGCCGCTCTGGCCGATATCGTTGATCAGCAGCGCCTTCCCCTCACGCACCAGCTCGGTAATCAGCGGGTCCTCATCAATATCGATATGCGTTTCTTCGGATTGCGGCGGCTGGGCCACCACCAGGCGCAGCTCATGCTGTTCCGCATCGAACAGATAGAGGGCGCATCCGGTATGCGGGAAGGTCGCACACACCAGGTCAACGATCGGAAAGAATACGCGGGTCGCACCGGTGCGCACATTGACCGGGCGGGCCTCCTGATACAGCTCCGGGCCGCCCACCACCTTGCGCTGGGTGATATGGCTGAGCGAACGCAGGTAATGGATGGTTGCCGTGCCCTGCGCGGTAATGGTTGCCAGCAGGCGGCGCCAGGCCGCCGGCATCGCCCCGCGCTGGTCCGTGCCGCCGGCCACAATCACCCCGATGATCTCAATCCCCGCCACCAGATATGCCAGGGTAAACCGGAATTTCTCGCCGGCACAAACACAACGCACGGTCTGCTGCGTCACGCCCTCCGCCAGCGCCGCCTCCCAGCTTTCCTGCACCCGGCGCTGCACCGCCGCCAGCAGCTCCGGCTCGATCGTCCCGCCTCCCGCCGGCGTAAACTGCCGCGTATTCTGGTCGAACAGCAGGACCGCATACAGCGGCAAGGCAAGGTATTCGTGCACCACCCGCTGCAGAATCGCAACCGACTCGTCAAGATCGAGCGAGCGCCGCCACGGCTCCTGCATTTCCTGCAGCAGGCGCAGCTCACGCGCACGTTCATGCCGAAGATCACGGCGTACCGTTGTTCGCTTTTTCGCTGTAGTCATAGAGTGAGCCGAATGCATCCAGCTCCCCCTCCCGCAGCCAATCTAATCATTT
>CAZFBR010000167.1:0-7921 GCA_964517215.1 uncultured bacterium | reverse complement strand
CCTGCTCGAATTCGCGCTTGAGCACCGCCATGGTCTCGTCGGGCACCGAGGTATACAGCAACACGGTCGCCGGCGGCGGCGCCACCGGCGGCGGGGTGCCGCAGGCCGGCAGCAGCAGGATCAGGAGCAGCGGGACCGGCAGGCGCAGGTTCATGGGTGGGATTGGCCCTCCTGCCCGACCGCCGGCAGCGGCAGGATCACTGTAAACGTGCTCCCCCGCCCGAATTCGCTCGCGACGCTGATACTCCCCCCCATCAGTTCCGCCAGGCGCTTGCAGATGGAAAGGCCGAGGCCGGTCCCTTCGCGGCGGCGGGTGAGGGTATTGTCAATCTGCTGGAAGGGGCGGAAGAGAATGTCCATCTCCTCCGGCTTGATCCCGATCCCCGTATCCTGCACCGCCAGCCGGCAGGCCCCGCCCTGCAGGGCGGCCGTTACCTCAACCCCGCCGCGTTCGGTGAATTTGATTGCATTGTTGATCAGATTGACGAGGATCTGCCGCACCCGCCGCTCGTCGCCGATGGTCGGGCCAAGCTCCGGCGCCAGCGTCAGCGTGAGCGCCAGTCCACGCTTCTCCGCCAGCGGCTGCACGCTCTGCACCGCCTGGGTGATGGTCTGCCTCAGGTCATAGGGTTCACGCACCACCTGCAGCTGGCCCGCCTCGATCTTGGAGATGTCGAGCACGTCGTTGATCAGCGCCAGCAGGTGGCGCGCGCTGCCGCGCACCATTTCCATCTGCTTCCGCTGCTCGTCGTTCAGCCCGCCGGCCAGGCCCTGCAGCAGGATACCGGTGAACCCGATGATGGAATTGAGCGGGGTGCGCAGTTCATGCGACATGGTGGCAAGGAACGCCGATTTGAGCCGGTCGGCCGACTCGGCGCGCTCCTTGGCGATGCGCAGCTCTTCCGTCCGCTCCTCCACCCGCCGCTCCAGATCCGCGCGCGCGGTTTCCAGCGCCGCCAGCGCCGCCGTCCGTTCCGCCCGGGCGCGCAGGGTGGTGATCCCGTAGCTGAGGTTTTCCCCCAGCTCCGCCAGCAGCACCACTTCTTCCGGGTCGGTGAATGCGCCCGAATCGGAGGCGAAGATGGCGAGCACGCCGCGGGTGGCGCCCTCCATGCCCAGCGGCAGCGCGATCGCCGCATCGAGGTTCCACTGCCGCAGCTGCTCCTGCCATGCCGAGAACCGCGACTGGCCGAGCAGTCCGTGCGCCACCTGCAGCTCACCGCTGCGGATGGCATTTCCCATGGCGCCGCGGCCGAATTCGTCGTCCGTCCACGAGACCCGCGCCTGGGCCAGGGCGGCGGCCGCTTTGCCGGCCGACGCCACCATGCGGACGCTGTGCCCCGCATCCGGTTCGGCATATCCCACCACCGCGAGCGGGTAGCCGCCACTCACCGCCACAATCCGGCAGACCTCATCCAGCAGCTTCTGCTCATCGGTGGCATGCACCATGGTCCCGGTGCATTCCGACAGCAGCCGCAGGGCCCGGTTCAGCCGCCGGGTGCTGGCCGTGGCCCGGCGCACCTGGATGCGCGACAGATAAATGGCGAACAGCAGCGCCGCCAGCAGCAGCAGCACCACCAGCACCGCCTTGTTGAACCAGGCCGGGAGCACTTCCTCGGGGGCAGTGACCATGCCGGCGGCGAAATACTGGTCGACCAGCACATAGTACGGCGACTGCGGCGTCGCTTTCAGGGCACGCAGCTCGCGATCGAGGGCCGGCAGCAGGACCGCATTAAGCCGCCCGGTTTTCGGGCAGGCGAACATCAGCTGCGACGGGCCGAAGATGACGCTGGTCGCCTCGACCGGGTACTGCTTCTCGTACTGCATTCCGAACAGCCGGTTCACCACCCCCGCGTCGGCCGCCCCGTCCGTCAGCAGCTGGAAGACGCCGGCCATGCTGTCGGTTTCAACAAATGTGCACCCCAGTTCGAACCGCCGGGCGATATTGCGGATTCCCTCCTCGCCCGTGGTATGGACGTTGTCGCGCATCACCGCGACCCGCCGCCCCTTCAGTTCGAGCATGCTCTCCAGCCGGGCGCCGCGCGGCACATAGATGCACGCCCAGTTGACCAGCACATTCTCCTGCCCGAAAGCGTATTTCTCCGCCCGCTCGCGCGACCAGGCCACGTCCGGCATGAGATCGATTTCACCCTTTTCGAGGCGGGCCAGGCATTCACTCCATGAACCGGGGACAAACACCAGCTCCCACCCTTCGCGGGCGGCGATCACGGCCAGCAAATCCGGGAAGAGGCCGGCATATTCGCCGTCCGCCGCGGTGAAGATCTTCGGCTTGTTCTCATAATGCCCAACGCGCACGATTGTGCGGCGCGCCGCCCGCACCGGCGCCGCCGCCAGCAGCAGGATCAGCGCCGCCAGCAGCAGCCGGCCCGCGCCGCCCGCCCGGCGACGACGGTCAGAACTGCAGGCCAAGCGACACCGCGACGATATCATCGTCCGGATCCTCGTTCGGGTTCAGCCGGTATTGGCCGGCCAGCAGGACCGGGTCATAGGCGTTCAGGTAATCGTAGTCGGTGATCAACCGGCTGTATTCGGCCCGCAGTTGGGCGCTGCCGGCAAACTGGTAGCCGATTGCCACCGAGAGTTTGCGTTCCCGCGAATAGCCCGCCAGCAGCTCCGCCTCGAAGTTCGTCGGGTCAACCACCGTATAGCGCACGCCGCATTCCCAGTCGGGAATGCCGTGATAGACCGCCTTGAGGATATACTCGTTCACCCGCGTCGCCGTCAGCTGCGTCCGCGCCGGATTGCCGACGACGCCCGCATCGCTTTCCAGCGCCATCTGGTCGTGCCGCACGGTGGCGTATTCGCCCGAGACCAGCAGCTGCTGCGCGATGTCCCAGACGCCGTAGGCGTCGGCGGCAGTGAACCGCGAGCGCCCGACAGTCGCCCCGGCCAGTGTATTGCGATTGGCCATGTCGCCGGCAACATACCCGCCGCCGACAAAGGCCACGGTCATGACATTCCAGCGCAGGTTGGCGTTCAGCTGTTTCGCGTCGTCGGCGTCGGGTGTGGCCGACGCTGCGTTCGCGAGGCCGGTGGTGGAGAGCGCCGGACTGTCCGCCACGGTACGCGCGCAGCCGTTGCCCGCATACAGCGAATACTCGAACCGCTTGTCCTGCAGGGTACCGGACAGCATCACCCCGACATCGGTCTTGTTGTTCAGCAGCGCCCGGGCGTCCTGCGCGTATTCGCTGATAAAGACCTCGCTCTTCGTCGTCCCCGGGCGGCCGGCGCCCTCGTAGCCGAACGGGCGCGAGAAGAGCCCGACCCGCAGCGTTGCCTGCGGGTGCAGGATGTACGCCGCGGAGAGCTGCCGGGCCGTGACGCCGTTGGTCCCGGTACGGACCCGGAAACAGCCGTTGACCTTGAGATCGTCGGTCAGCGGACAGTCCAGGTTCAGGCGGAAACCGTAGCCGGACGCGGTATGGGCCTGCTGGCCGTTGCCGTACAGCCCGTTGGCGAGGATGAACGTCTTCGCTGCGCCCGACGGCGCTGCTCCGCGCCACGGTGCGCCGGTAACCTGCGCATTGGCCGGCTGCCAGCCCGTCGCCGTCGCCACCTCGTAGGACTGGTCGCCGCTCTGCTGCTGCGCCCAATACGTGACCCAGATCCCGCCCGACAGATTGACCTTGGCCGTGGCGGGAAGATCCAACAGCAGGCATAAAAAAAGCGCCGGGTAAAAACCGGCGTTCAAAAATACGTATGCCGTTGTTCTGCAGATTACACCGTCAGAGTGACGAACCGGCACCAGCGACTTGAATCGCCTCACCGCATGCCTTCCGGCATCGTCGCCTCCCCTGCTGCTCTTGCTGCGTTCATCGTAACACCGGGCGCCAATCCTGTCAAGACACCACCGGCGAGCCGCTGTTTCCGGTTGATGGCGGCTATGCCGTCATCCGCTGCGGTGCTTTCTCCCGCTGATGCTCATCCAGCAGATACGCGATGGTAGCCCGCAATTCGCTGATGGGCGCCGGCTTGCAGAGGAAGGCATTGCTCCCCTTGCTGAAACCCAACATGATATCCTCGGGCTTGTTCAGGGCTGAATAGATCAGTACCGGGATCCGCCAGTCCATTTCCTGTTTCAGCGTTTCCGCAATGACATACCCGTTGATCTCCGGCATCATGATATCAAGGATGATCAGATCCGGGGTTGATTGCGCCAGGATTGAGATCGCTTCGCGCCAGCCTATGGCACACATCACTTCAAAGCCGTCCGCCTGCAAAAACTCCCGAAAAAAGCCGTGGGTATCCACTTCGTCATCCACTATCAGAATGCGCCTCTTCCGTACACCCTCCTGTTTTTCCATGCATCCCCCTCCCGTATCGCATTCATTCATGCGAATTTAACAACACCATCTCTTAGTGCAATCACCATACCACAAATGATAAGATTGGACATTTTTACATCTTTAATATTACCAATCTTATCTTTTGGGTACGTTTTTTGACATGTTAACTGGTTTACACAGTGGTGATTCGAATTGAGCCACAGCAGAAAAAAAACATCACATTTATGCCGCTACGAACAAAAACAGTAATGAACTGCCGCTATTTATCGCTATGTTAACTGATTGTTAATTTTCTTCACCAACTATTGGCGACTTCTTCTGCTTTTTTGCTGGCTGCGGCGATTTGCTGCGCACAAATCTCCGGTCCGCCGGCATCCATGGGTTGCGCGCTGATGAAATCAATCTCTTTTTGGCCGATAAAGCCGAATGCAGTCGAAAGATAGGGAATAATGTTGTCCATCTTTTGCGCCGGTGAATCCGGGCCGTAATCACCGCCGCGACTACTGATCACCGCCATTTTTTTACCGATGACCAGTCCTTCCGGACCATGGTCAGTATAGCGGAACAGGTACCGCGGCTGGAAAATGATATCCAGATAGTTCTTTAATACAAACGGGATGGCGAAATTCCACATGGGGGTGCTGATCACATAGGCGTCAGCGGCCTTGAACCGTTCAATTTCCGCTTCGACCTGCCGCCACACCGGCAGCAGTTCCGCCGGCACATCCTTCCCTCCCATGATGAAGTACTTCCCTGCCACCGTCTGCCGGATGATATCCGGCAGCGGTTCCGTGAACAGGTTGCGTTCGTCAACGACCGCAGCGGGATACTTCCGCCTGAGCACCGCCAGGAAGGCGGCACTCACCCGCAGCGTGCGCGACTCTTCCCCGCGCGGGGTGGCAATAATATGCAGGATCTTCTTCATGGTTCGTCTCCAGTCACGCCGCCTGGCGCGTGGTATCGGCAAATTCGCGCATGGTCTGGTAGACCCGCTGCGCCACCTTGCCGATGAATTCCTTGCTCACCCAGTACGACGGAAAATCGCGGGTCAGCACCGACACCACCACGGTACGGTCGGGGAAATAGAGCGTCCCCACGTCATGCACCACATTGTACATGAGCCCGGTCTTGTGTGCAATCGGCAGCTCGATCGGGAGGAAGCGCGGGATGCGGTCGCGCAGCTTGTTGCGCAGCAGAATGGCGCGCATTTCGGCGCAGTAGTCGTGACCGATGAACTCGCCGCGTTCAAGCATCTCGAAATACTGCCCCATATCGCGCGCCGAGGTGAGGTTCTCCACCCCGCGGTCGCGCGATTCGAGGTCCATCACGTCGCGGATCATGTCGGTCTGGAACAGGCCATGCTCGCGGCACACCCGGTTGACCGCGTCCATGCCGACCTGCTCGACGAGGATATTGGTCGCGGTATTGTCGCTGATGGTGATCATGTTCTCCAGCAGCTCGCGCACCGTCTGCGTCTGGCCGTTCGGCACGCCCGCCGTCGGGCCGCAGCCGCTCACCTTGTGCCGCTCCAGCATCTTGATCCGCGTATCGCGGGTCAGCTGCCCTGCGGCGATGGCGCGATAGACCGCTACCATAACCGGCAGCTTGACCAGCGAGGCGCTGGGCATGGTCACCCGGTCGCGATAGCTGATCACGCGCCCGCTCCTGAGGTCCTTGATATACATCGCCACCGGATAGGGCTGGGCGGCGGCCAGCGCGGCGAGGTCGCGTTCCGCCAGGTCCCAGCGCGGCACCGCCGCCGTCATCGCCACACTGTCCGCGGGGGCCGGGAGCTCGTGCCCGCCGCGCAGCGTTGTGGGGAGGATCGCCCGCGCCGTGGTCATTTCGTCGTTGGCCGTGGCGGTATCCCGGCTCAGCGGCCAGGGGCAAACATGCACCATGACCCCGGACAGGACCAGCACCAGGGTCAGCCAGGGCAGGATCTGCCGGCGCAGCAGAAAGGAAAGCAGCATAACGCACCTCGAACGGAAAAGATCGCGGGGGAACCGGCTGCTTTCCCCTCCCGTCTTTTCTATCGGCTGCGTTGGCGTATAACTTAATGACTCCCCGGTGCGCCGGCGCGGCTATGCCCGGTCGCTTGGCCGCAGGTGTGCTGCCCGCACTGGCCGTGCCGCGCGGGCGAATGAACTGCTATCGCAGCGGGAATGATTTGCCGGGCACGTCAGCATCCGGCTTGCCGGCGGCCGGCTGCATGACGCGGAAGCCGCCGCCATGCCAGGCCAGTCGTACCAGTTTTTCGTCGCACGCCGGCGCCGGCAGCCGGTCGGCATGACGGCCGTCACCAAACTCGATCGGCAGAACGAAGGTTGGATCGATGAATTTCGTTTCCGGATTTGTTACCGGATCATAGACCAGCTGAAAATGCTGGCCGGGCCGAGTCGCCTTGCGCACGGTCTTGACAAAACTCGCCGTGCGCCAGGCCTCGGTGGTGTACCATGCGGTCAATGGCCCGCGATTGATCCCCGCGAATCCCAGCGCAATAACCGCCAGGGCCGCGAGCACCACGCTCCGCCGCCGCCCGTGCGCCAGCAGCCGCTCCACCGCCAGCCCGAACAGCCCGCCCAGGCCGAACGACGGGATAAGGAAAAAACGGTCCTCATGACCCCAATCCAGCAGGGCAAACGGCAGATAGGTGACAAAAATCCAGAGCAGGAAATAGCGCAGCCGCCGGTCGCCCCGCACCAGTCCCGTCAGCACCAGCGCATAGAGCGCCAGGTCAAGATACTTAGCGGGTGCCTGCCGCCACCATGGATTGATCTGAACCACCGTCATCTTGGCGTAATTGCCGGGAATGAATTTCGGCGCGTAGTTGCCGCCGCCGACCATGTACGTCAGGCGCTGCACCGACCATTGGGCCAGCAGCACCACCAGCAGCAGCGCGATAAACGGCGCGAGCCGCCGCACGATGCCCGCCACCGTTGCGCGCCAGTTCTCCTCACGCCGCAGCAGCAGATCATGCAGGATGAGCAGCGCCGGCAGGGTCATCAGGTCCTCCTTGACTCCCAGCCCGATGGCGAAGCAGGCCAACGCGCCCCACCAGTCGCGCATCCTTCCCCGCGCCCGGAAGCCGAGATAAAAGATCGCCGCCAGCAGATAGAGCACCCAGCCGAGCAGGCCCGTGGTCGAACCGCAGATCAGGAACGCACCCGGATGCGCCGGATGCAGGGCATGCAGCAGCGTCGCCATCCCCGCCGCCGCGAGCCCGAGTCCGAGCTGCCGGTAGAGCCGCAGCGCCAGCCCGACCGACGCCCAGAGCAGCGCCAGGTCAACGAGATGGTAGGGGGCGGGCGTGCTGCCGCAGAGCAGCCACAGCGGCGCGTAGAGGATTTTGAGGATGAACCGGAACATCGCCGCCTCGGGGATCAGCAGCGTCGCGGGGTCCACCATCAGGTCTTTGGCCCAGCGCAGCCAGCGGTAATCGTCGGCGTACAGCGGCAGATTGAGATACTGCCCGTACGCCAGCGTCAGCAGCGCGCACACTCCCGCCACCCACAGCGCCGTACCATGCCGCCAGCCCTTCCCGCATCCGCTCTTCATCTCCATCCCTCACCACCCACCAGGAGCCGTTCTTCTCCATTGATACATTTGCCGTT
>CAZFBR010000166.1:0-7939 GCA_964517215.1 uncultured bacterium | reverse complement strand
CAGCGGGCAATGCGCCACCCGCCAGGTGTGGGAGCGCCTGCAGCATGCGATTGACGACACCCTGCGCGGGATAACGCTGGCAGACCTCGCCCGCATGCATGCGGCATGTGCGCCGGCGGCGGATGCGATGTACTGCATCTGAGGCTGTGGCCCGGCCGCGCTGATGGTTAACGGGGGAAAAATGCAGGCGGGCATGCCGCCCGACCGGGCGGCGGTGCGTGCGCTGGTGGCGGCGCTGCGCGGACCGGAACTGCCGCGCCTGTGCGCGGCGGCGGATGCGGTGCGCCGGGCGCAGGTCGGCGACGAGGTCTATCTGCGCGGCATCATCGAATGTTCCAACCACTGCCGCTGCCGCTGCGCCTACTGCGGGATCAGCGCCGGAGTGTCGGGACTGGTGCGTTACCGGCTGACGGACGACGAAATCCTCGCGGCGGCACGCGGCGCGGTGGCGGGCGGCATGACGACGGTGGTGCTGCAGTCGGGTGAAGACCCGACCTTCGACGCTGACCGGCTGGGCGCGCTGATCCGGCGGATCAAAACGGAGGTGGGTGTGGCCGTCACCCTGTCGGTGGGCGAACGGACGCCGGCCGAATATCGTCATTGGCGCGACTGCGGCATGGACCGTTATCTGCTGCGTTTCGAAACCTCAAATCCAAGCCTGTTTGCGCAACTGCATCCCGATAGCACCCTGGCGGCGCGGCTTGACTGCCTGCGCGTGCTGCGGGAGCTGGGCGTGCAGATCGGGGCAGGTTTCATGGTCGGCTTGCCGGGCGCCACCGATGAGGATCTTGTCAACGATCTCGAACTGTGCCGCGCGCTGGACCCCGACATGATCGGCATCGGGCCGTTCATTCCGCATCCCGGCACGGCGCTGGCTGCCAGCCCGCCGCCGGTCACCATTGACTACATGCTCGGCGTGGTGGCGTTGCTGCGGATGACCTGTCCGGAGGCGAACATCCCTGCGACAACCGCGCTTGATGCCCTCGCTCCTGATGGCCGGCAGCGCGCGCTGCAGTGCGGCGCCAATGTCTTCATGCCCAATGTCACCCCGGCGGCGTACCGCGCCCGCTATCAGCTCTATCCCGGCAAACCCTGCATCGACGAATCGGGCGACGATTGCGCGCGCTGCGTCCGCCTGCGGCTGCAGCAGCTCGGCCGGCCGGTCGGCACGGGTCCCGGGCATTCACTGAGATCGGTGAAAATCAGCAGCTGAGCAGTACAGATTGCATAGCGGATCCACCGAAGTGTTTTTGCTGAGGGAGCGGGAGCACCAGCGACATACGGTGTCTCCATGCTTGCGGCAGTTGACTTTGTGCGGATGGCGGGATATACTAATATGTTGAGTGACTATGGAACGATACGCTGATCTGCACGTCCACACGACCTTTTCTGACGGGAGTTTTACGCCCGATGAGGTGGCGCGCCGCGCGCGAGCGCTGGGGTTTGCCGCGCTCGGGATCTGCGACCACGACACTGTCGAGGGTTTTCCGGCCGCGCGCGCAGCCGGGGTGGCGCACGGCATCGAGGTGTTGCCGGCCATCGAGCTGAGCACCAAGGCAACGGCGGGCCAGCAGCATATTCTCGGCTACTGCTGCGACGGGACGCATCCCGAACTGGTGGCGACGCTGCGGCGGCTGCGCACGGCGCGCGAGGACCGCATGCGCCTGATGCTGGCCAAGCTGGGCGAACTGGGCATCGACATTTCCACGGCGGATTTGTGGGCGCTGGCGGATGGCGGCGCCATCGGCCGGCCGCATCTGGCCCGGCTGCTGCAGGAGCGCGGCGTGGTGCCGACGATCCAAGACGCATTCGTCACGCTGATCGGGCGCGACGGCCCGGCGTTCGTGCCGAAACTGGTGCTGACCGCAGAAGAGGCCATTGCCCTGATCAAGGCGGCCGGCGGCGTCCCGATTATCGCCCATCCCATCCATCTGGCCGCGCCCGAGGCGGATATTGAACGGCTGGTTGCCGCGGGCGCAATGGGAATCGAGGCCTATTATTCCGACAATACCCCGGCGGATACGGAACGGTTTCTGGCCATTGCCCGGCGGGCCAATCTGCTGGTGACCGGCGGTTCGGACTGCCACGGCACGGCCAAGGACCAGCTCTGCCTCGGCATGGTGCACCTGCCGTACGCGGAAGTGGAAAAACTGAAGGCGGCGGCCGGGCGATGAGCAGCAGCGGTCATCGGCGGCAGCGCGTGCTTGTGGTAGACGATGAGCGCGACCTGCAGGAACTGGTGTCGTACAACCTGCGCAAGGCGGGGTGGGAAGTGACGCTGGCGGGTGACGGCGCGACGGCGCTGCGCGAGGCGTTCGGCAGCGAATTCGACGCGGCGGTGCTCGACCTGATGCTGCCCGACATGGACGGCATGGAAATCTGCCGGCAGCTGCGCGCTGAACCCAAGACGCGCCGCCTGCCCATCATCATGCTGACGGCCCGGGCGGAGGTCGGCGAGAAGGTGCGCGGACTGGAGGCGGGCGCGGACGATTACCTCGGCAAGCCCTTTGACGTGGCGGAACTGATCGCCCGGGTCCGGGCCCTGCTGCGGCGCAGCCAGCCGGAACCGTCGGCGGCAATCCGCCTGGGCAATCTGCTGGTGGACGAGTCGCGGTTCCTGGTGGAAATCGACGGCCGGCGGGTGGAACTGACGCAGAAGGAATTCCAGCTGCTGCTGCTGTTCGTGCGCCATCGCGGGAAGGTGCTGACCCGCGACCAGATCATCGAGGACGTGTGGGGCCACGATTATTTCGGCGGCACCCGCACCATTGACGTGCATATCAAGCGCATCCGCGGCAAGCTCGAGGGCATGCAGCCGGTGCTGACGACCAAGCGCGGTCTCGGCTACATGCTCGAGGAGACCGGCAGTGCCGATCACCGCGGCGCCTGACCGTCCGGCAGCGCCGGTGTCCGGGGACGAAACGGTCCTGCTGGCGGAACATGTGGCGCTGGTCGGCCAGCATCTGAACGACGGCGTGCTGCTGGCTGATCAGTCGGGCGCGGTGCGCTACCTCAATCCGCCGCTCGAACGGCTGTTCCGGGTCGCGGCGGCGGCGACCACCGCGCGGCACATCAGCTATCTGCTCTCCGACCTCGACCTGCTCAATCGCGCCTTCAACGCGCTGGCGACGCAGCGCGGCGAGCAGCTGGAAGTGACGCTGGGCGACGATGCGCGCGAATATTCCGTGACCTTCGCCCCGTTTTTCCAGGGCGAGCAGGCGTGCCTGCTCATGCTGTTCCATGACGTGAGCGAGGTGCGGCGCACGGAGCGGCTGCAGAAGAACTTCATCGAGAACGTCAGCCACGAATTGCGCACCCCGCTGACCTCGATCCACGGCTTCATCGAGACGCTGCTGGGCGGGGCGCTGGCGGAGCCGGAGAACGCGGAACGCTTTCTGCGCATCGTCGGCGAGCATACCCAGCGGCTGATCAAGCTGGTCAACACGCAGATCGACCTGCTCAAACTGGAACGCGGCATGGTGACGTTCCGGTTCGCCCCGGTGCTGCTGGCGGAACTGGCGGCGTCGGTCGAACATGTCTTTGCGCGCGCGCTGGCGGAGCATCAGCTTGCCTGGCGCACGGAGATCCCCGCGGGATTCACCGCGGTGCTGGACCGCGACCGCATCGAGCAGGTGCTGATCAACCTGGTGGACAATGCGATCAAGTTCACCCCGGCGGGCGGCAGCATCACCCTGCAGGTCGAGCGGCTGGGGCAGCAGGTGCTGCTGACGGTGGCGGATACGGGCTGCGGGATTGCCGACGACGAGCGCACCCTGGTCTTCCGCAAATTCTACAAGGCGCGCGGCAAGGCGCCGCGCCCGGCGCGCGGGTTCGGGCTCGGGCTGTCGATCACCAGCGAGATCATCAAGGCACATCACGGCGCCATCCTGCTGGATTCGGCGGAGGGGAAGGGGACGCGGGTGAAAATCTCATTGCCGCTGCTGGCGCCGGGCGAGGCCGGCACGGGGCAATAGCCGCATCGCCGGCTGGCATGGCCGGCGCAGAACGGGACACGGGAGGCGGAATATGGGCGCAGGCGACTTTCTCAAGGCGACGGTGCTGTGCCGGGATATGGCGGAGGACGAGGTGGTGGCGCTGGCCGGCGCGATGACCGAACGGTCGGTTGAGGCACAGGCCACGGTGTTCGGGCAGAACGATCCGGGGAGCGCGCTGTATGTCGTGCGCGAAGGCGGCATCAAGATCACGCGCAAGGGGGCTGACGGCGCGGAGAAGATCCTTGGCCTGATGCGTCCGGGTGACGTCTTCGGCGAGCTGTCGTTCCTCGATGGCAGCCCGCGCAGCGCGGCGGCAAAGACGGTGCAGGCGACCCAGCTGCTGGAACTGGACCGCGCGGCATACGAGAGAATGCTGGGCAACCAGCCCCCCGCGCTGGCGGCCAAGATGGTCGCGGCAGCGGCCCGACTGATGGCGGGCCGTTTGCGCAACGCCAATGAACGCATCGTCAATGCGGTGCAATGGGGGAGCGGCGGCACGGCCTCGGCAGGGGCGGCGGCGGTGGAGGCGGGCGAGGGGGAAGCGGCTGCCGACAGCGGCTATACGACCATCCAGCGCCTGATCGACGACGCCATGGAAATCAAGCTGGTGTTTCCGGAAGGGGGCGAAATGCTGGGCAAGATCAAGGCCTTCCGCAATAATGAGCTGAATCTGCCCGAATTTGTGCTGATGGACTCGACCCTGCACCAGTTCATCATCCCCTACGCCGCCATCAAATATATCTTCCCCATGGAGAAGAAAAAGAGCACCTCAAAGTTCCTGTAACCGGGGGGGTCGTTCTTCTACATTGCTACATTGGCGGAAGAGTGTGCATACCGGCCGTCACGATTCGATGCACTGCGTTGACATGCAAACAGTTATTCTGTTACCATTTATCGTCCTCGGGAGGGGAAGATGAAACTGATCATTTGCGGAATTGGCGGCAAAATGGGCCAACTGCTGGTGTCCTGCGCGTATGCGGACGGGCACACCGTTGTGGGGGGCATCGAACCGGCAGGCAGTACGCTGGCGGGCGGCACAATGTCCGCGCCTGACGGCAGTGCCATCCCGGTACGAACGTCATTAGCGGCGCTGGCGAAGAGCGGCGCGGACGCCGTCATTGATTTTTCCGCGGTGAGCGCGGCGGCGGCAAATGCGGCGGCATGCGCCAAACTCAAACTGCCGCTGGTCGTCGGCACCACCGGCCTCGGGACAAAGGAACAGGGGGCGCTGACGCGCGCGGCCAAAGCGATCCCGGTGATATTTGCCCCCAACATGAGCACCGGCGTCAATGTGCTGCTGTCGGTAACAGAGCAGTTGGCGCGCACGCTGGGGGCGGGCTACGATATCGATATTGTCGAGGCGCATCACCGGCAGAAGAAGGACGCGCCCTCGGGCACGGCGCTGGCCCTGGCGGCCGCGGCGGCGCGCGGCCGCGGCTACGACCTGAAAAAGGTGCTGTGCTGCGGGCGCGAGGGGATGGCGGGGGCACGGCCGCAGGCGGAAATCGGCGTTCTGGCGGTGCGCGGCGGCGATATTGTCGGCGAGCATACCGTCATTTTTGCCGGCGACGGCGAGCGGATCGAACTGATCCATCGCGCCCAGAACCGCGCCATGTTCGCGCGCGGGGCAGTGCGGGCCGCGGTGTGGGCGAAGCGGGCGAAACGCGGCTTGCATTCGATGCGTGATGTGCTCGGCCTGCGCTGAACTGCGGGCCGCGCCCACGGACGGCGCATGCAGCTGACCGCGGGACCGGCCGCGGCCGGCATGCCTGACGGGCCTGACTGCGGCGCGGTGCCGGCTGGCGGACTGCGGTGCGGTGCGGGCGTGGCGGCGGCGTAGATGAAATACGTGCGGTTCACCGCCGGCGGCGCCGGCCCGCGCTGGGGGGTGCTGCTGGGCGGCGAGATTGTGCCGCTGCGGCGCGACCCGTTCCATGATTTCAGCGACGACCTGCGCACCGGCGCGCGGGTGCCGCTGGCGCAGGCGACGCTGCTGGCGCCGGTGAAACCGGGGAAGATCATCGGGGTCGGCCTCAACTACCGCGACCATGCGGCGGAGTTCGGGGCGGAGCCGCCGCGGACGCCGGTGCTGTTCTACAAGTCGCCCAGCGCGGTGCTCGGGCCGAACGAGCCCATCATCCTGCCGCGGGTTTCGCACCGGGTGGACTACGAGGCGGAGCTGGGCGTGGTCATCGGCACGACGGCATGGCGGGTGCCGGAGGCGGAGGCCCTGGCGCACGTGCTGGGCTACACCTGCCTGAATGATGTCACCGCGCGCGACCTGCAGAAGCAGGACGGGCAGTGGTTGCGGGCGAAGTCGTTTCCGACCTTTTGCCCGGTCGGACCGTGGCTCGCGGGCGGGGTGGATCCGGCCCGGCTGCGGATCGAACTGCAGGTGAATGGCGAGACGAAACAACTGGCGACGACGGAGCAGCTGCAGTTTTCCGTGGCGGCGCTGGTGGCATTTATCAGCGGCTTCATGCCGCTGGAACCGGGCGACGTGATTGCCACGGGCACCCCGGTCGGGGTCGGTCCGCTGGCGGCCGGCGACCGGGTAAAAGTGATTATTGAGAACATCGGCGAACTGGAAAATCCGGTGCGTCGGGAGGGAGCGGACGAGGATGAGCACGAGATTTGAACGCGCGGAACGGGTGCGGGAACTGCCTCCCTACCTGTTCGCGGAGATCGACAAGAAGAAGCAGGCGGTGGCGGCGCGCGGGGTGGACATCATCAGCTTTGGCATCGGCGACCCCGACCTGCCGACGCCCGCGCATATCGTGCGCGCGCTGAAGCATGCGGCGGAGAAGCCGGCGAACCACCAGTACCCGTCGTATGAGGGGATGCCCGCCTTCCGCGAGGCGACGGCGCAGTGGTATCAGACCCGGTTCGGGGTGACGCTTGACCCGAAGACGGAGATCGTCTCGCTGATCGGCAGCAAGGAGGGGATCGCCCACATGCCGCTGGTCTACGTCAATCCCGGCGATGTGGTGCTGGTGCCCGCGCCCGGCTATCCGGTGTACGGCATTGGGACGCTGTTCGCCAGCGGGCAGAGCTACCTCATGCCGCTGACGGCGGAGAACGGCTTCCTGCCCGACTACGATGCGATCCCGCCGGCGGTGGCGCGCAAAGCCAAGCTGCTGTGGATCAACTACCCGAACAACCCGACGGCAGCGGTGGCCCCCGATGATTTTTTCCATCGCACCATCGAATTCGCGCGCAAGTACGACGTGATTGTCTGCCACGACGCCGCCTACACCGAGGTGTCGTACGACGGCTACCGCTGCCCGAGCTTCCTGCAGTATGAGGGGGCGCGCGAGGTCGGGCTCGAGTTCCACTCGCTGTCGAAAACCTACAACATGACCGGCTGGCGCATCGGTTTCGCCGCGGGGAACGCGGAAGCGATCGCCGGGCTGGGTTGCATCAAGACCAATATCGATTCGGGCGTCTTCCAGGCGGTGCAGGAGGCGGGGATCACCGCCCTGACCGGGAAGCAGGACTGCGTGGCGGAGAACAACGCCATCCTGCAGCGGCGGCGCGATCTGCTGGCGGCGGGACTGCGCGAACTCGGCTGGCAGGTGCCGGTGCCGAAGGCGACGTTCTATCTCTGGCTGCCGACGCCGGGCGGTTTGCCGTCGACGGAAGTGGCCGGTCGGCTGCTGGACGAGGCGGGAATTGTGGTGACGCCGGGCATTGGTTTCGGCAGGCACGGCGAGGGCTACATCCGCATGACGATCACCGTGCCGGAAGAACGCATCAAAATCGCCCTTGAGCGCATGCGCAAGGTGCGGTGGTAGGTCGCAGCGGCGGCGGGGCGGCGCATGCCGTGGTAGCAGGACGATGACGGAAGGATATGTCGCGCTGGGGGGGAACCTCGGCGCGGTGCCGGCGCAGTTCCGCGCGGCGCTGGCGGGCCTGCGGGCGGCAGGGTACGAAGTGCGGCCGGG
>CAZFBR010000165.1:0-8038 GCA_964517215.1 uncultured bacterium | reverse complement strand
TGTCGTGGCGCTGGACGACCCGTTCTGCCTGTGCCGCGACGCCGGGGCTGCCGCCCATGAACTCGCCCGCCTGCTGATCCCCGAAAAGATCGGCGTGATTTCGTTCGATCATCGCCACGGCGCCCTTGAGCATTTCATGGAAAACGGGGATCTCGACGCGCTGGACCGGTTCCTGCGCCACGGGCAAACCCACTGGCTGACCGAACGCAGCGACGAGCAGTTTCCCGTGACCATGTTCGGCGCGACGGACGTGGAAAAGCTCTGGACCGGCGCGGGCCTGGAACTGCGCGACCTGATCGGCCTCACCGTCTTCCCCGCGCGGAAGTACCCAAAACTGCTCGCCACCGACGAATCGCGCCGGCAGCTGCAGGCGCTGGAGCAGCGCTGGTGCCGCAAGCGCGAACTGTGGTCGCGCGCCACCCATCTGCTCGCAGCGGTGCGCAAGCCGTAGCCGCAGCGCGGCGTCAGCCGGTTCCGGCGTGGGTGACCCCGGCGGCCGCCGCGCCCCCTTTCCCCCGATTCCGCCGCAACGCGCCACGCCCGGACAGTGATGGTTTCATCCGCCGTGCGGAATGCCGTCGCGTGCTGCTCCCGCTGACTATTTGCCCAGGAGCATCACCACGCTGCGCGGCGGAGCGGCATAGGCGCAGTTGGGCTGCAGGAATTCCTCCCTGCCGTGTTCGAGAAAATCCTGCCCGTACGGCCGCGCGGTATCGATGACCCGGAACCATTTCTTGCCGTCAGCCAGGCAGGGAAGCTTGCACGGCATCGGCCGCCAGTCGGCATTGTAGATGAAATACAGATGATAATTGCGCGGGGCATGTTCCGCCTCGCGCCCGTCGAATTCAAAGCAGATGGTGCGCAGTTCACGATCCCGCCAGTCGGGCATGGTGCCGTCGGCGGCATACCAGGTGATATCGGCAATCGTGTCATTCCCCAGCCCTTCCAGAAATTTCCGCCGCTGGAACACGCTGTAATGCTGGCGAAAATCAATAGCCCGCTTGCAGAACTGCCAGATTTCCCGGTTCTTCTCCAGCAGATGCCAGTTGAACCACGACAGGTCATTGTCCTGGCAGTAGGTGTTGTTATTCCCCCGCTGGGTGCGAAAAAACTCGTCCCCGCCCAGCAGCATGGGGGTGCCGACCGACAGCAGCAGCGCGCACAGGTGGTTTTTCGCCAGCTGCCGCCGCAGGCGATTGATCGCATGGTCGTGCGTTTCGCCCTCGTGCCCGCAGTTCCAGGAATTGTTGTCGTTGCTCCCGTCGCGGTTGTTTTCGCGGTTGGCGTCATTGTGTTTCTGGTTGTATGCCACCAGATCATGCAGGGTAAATCCGTCATGGCAGGTGATGAAATTGATGCTGTTGTAAGCGTGCCGCCCGTCGTCACCGAACAGGTCCGACGAGCCGGTGATCCGCTTCCCGAAATCGCGCACCAGCCCGGCATCGCCCTTGATGAATTTGCGCATGGTGTCGCGGAATTTGCCGTTCCATTCCGACCAGTCCACCGGGAAATTGCCCACTTGGTACGTGCCGATGTCCCACGGCTCCGCAATCAGCTTGACCCGGCTCAGCACCGGGTCCTGGGCGATGCAGTCAAAAAACGACGCCCCCTTCTGGAAATTTCCCTCCTCGCGCCCCAGCACCGAGGCGAGGTCGAAGCGGAAGCCGTCGACGTGCATCACCTCGACCCAGTAGCGCAGCGAGTCCATGATCAGCCGCAGCACGGCGGGATGGTTGGCGTTGAGGTTGTTGCCGCACCCCGAATCGTTGCGATAATGCCGCAGCGGTTCCGCCTCATCGCCGCACAGCATGTAATAGGTGGGATTGTCGATCCCCTTGAACGACAGCGTGGGGCCATGCTCATTCCCCTCACCGCTGTGGTTGTACACCACATCGAGAATGACCTCGATCCCCGCCTTGTGCAGTTCGCGCACCAGGGTCTTGAATTCCGCCACCTGGCAGCCCGGCCGCTTGCGCGTGCTGTAGGAAATCTCCGGGGCGAAAAACCCGACGGTGTTATAGCCCCAGTAATTGGTCAGGCCCTTGTCCTGCAGGAAATCCTCACCGTAATGCTCATGAATCGGGAGGAACTCGACCGCATTGATCCCCAGCGCCCGCAGGTACGGGATCTTTTCGATAAACCCGAGATAGGTGCCGGGCTGCTTGACGCCCGACGTGTAATGCGCCGTGAAACCCTTGGCATGCACCTCGTAGATCACCAGCTTTTCCAGCGGCAGATCCGGCGGCTGGTCGCCCTGCCAGTCAAAATCGTCGTCGATGACAATGCCTTTCGGCACCAGTTGCATGTTCTCGCGCAGGTCCGCGGTCATGTCCTTGTCGGCCGCCAGCGGGCAGTAACCCAGCAGCAGGTTCTCCTCGTTGCGGAACTTCCCGGTCACCGCCTTCGCGTACGGATCAAGCAGAAGCTTGTAACCGTTGAAGCGGAGCCCATTGGCCGGATCGTACGACCCCAACACCTTGTACCCGTACAGCTGCCCGGCCGCCAGTTCGGGGACGAAACAATGCCAGATGTGGCGGGTGCAGTGCTTCAGGGGGGTGATGTCGGTCGGCTCGCCGTCCGGGGTGTCGAACAGCAGCAGATACACCTCGCGCGCATGCTGCGAGTAAAGCGCGAAATTGACACCTTCGACCGTGGCCTGCGCTCCCAGCGGATAATGCCGGCCGATTTCAATTTTGCGTTTCGTGCGATGACTCAGTTCCATATGCCCACCTGCCTTTGCTCTGGCCAAAACTCAGGGGCAATGGTATACTTTAACGGTATGGAACGCAAGCATCCGCGCTGGGTCTGGCTGCGCGTCACCGGCGGCATCCTGCTGATTATTGCCGGCATCGTCTCGGGTTTTCTGCCCATCGTTCAGGGTTGGCTGCTCATCCTGGCCGGCCTCGCCCTGCTCGCCCCGCATTTTCCGCCGGCCGAACGGCTGCTGGTCAAACTCAGGGAAAAATTCAAGCGGCGTCAGCCCTGAGGCGGCCGGGAAGCCGGCAGCAGCACTGCCCGGGCCGGAATGGGAATCGTAATCCCCGCCGCGGCATACTGCGCCAACAAGCGGGTGAGAAACGCATGGCGCATGGCGGCGCCAGCCGCAGCTGAACGCACCCGCAGCGGCACCGTCAGGTTGATGCCGCTGTCCCCTAACGCGTTAACCATGACCCGCAGATCGCTGCCGTCAATCCCCTGTTCCTGCTGCACCGCCTGCGCCACTTCCCGGGCAATCTGTTCGACCAGGGCAAGATCACTGCCGTAGGCCACACACAGCGGCACGCTCAGCACATGCTCCGGCGCCGGCCGGCTCAGGTTGACGAGCGTGGTTGCCGCCAGTTTGCTGTTCGGCACAATAACCAGATCGCCGGCGACCGTCACCAGGGTGGTCGTGCGCCAGGTAATGTCGCTGATCGTTCCCTCCTGCCCGTTCTCCAGTCGCACCAGTTCCCCGGGCAGGATCTGGCGCGAGGCGATAATCTGCAGGCCGGCAAACAGATTGGTCAGGGTATCCTGCAGGGCGATGGCCACCGCCAACCCGCCAACCCCGAGTGCCGTCAGTGCCGGCGCCACCGAAATTCCCAGCGAGGCAAAGACCACGAGAATCCCCGCCGTGCCGACTGCCAGCCGGGTCAGGGTGATAAACAAGGTCGTTGCCGGCATGCCCGCGGTCGCGGTGCGGGTCAGGTATCGCACATACCCCACCGCCAGCCGCATCGCCACCAACGTCAGGGACAAAAGGAAAACCACTTCCAGCAGTTGCGTGCCGCGCAGCGTCGTTGCCGCCGGCAGCGGCAGAATGGCCAGGGCCGCCTGCAGTCCGGTCAGCACGCACCAGAGCAGCAGCTGGCCGCGCAGCGCCGCCAGCAGCAGGTCATCGCCAATCCAGGGCGTGGTTCGGGCTGTGCGCGCCAGGCGCGGCAGCAGCACCTTCTCCCCGCTGAACCCGATCAGCACCGCCACTGCCATAATTGCCAGTGGCGACATCAGCATCGTCAGCACTGCCGTCATGATCAGCGCGTCCCCTCCGTTCGTCCCGCCAGCAGTTCCCGATACGCCGCCGGCGTGTCAATATCCGTCATTACCCCGGGATCGTCAACCGGAACCAGCAGTTCCCGATCAGCATGCGCCCGCCGCAGGCCGCGCGGCCCGTCGGGAAAAACGCCCGTCAGCAGTTCCGTGAACAGGTCGCGCGGAAAGATCACGGGATGCCCGCGCCGCCCGGCCACCGCCGCCACCGCAATGCAGTTCGGCGCGGCCTGCCATGCAGTCGCGACCGCGCGCACCGTCGCCGGCTGCAGCGCCGGGAGATCCACCAGCGTTACCAGCATCCCCGGCGCAGCTGGCGGCAGTGCCCGCACGCCGGTCCGCAGCGAGGAAAGCATCCCCGTCTGCCAGGCATCGTTCACCACCGCGCGCAGGCCCAGCGCCGCCGCCGCGCCCCGCACCTCATCGGCACGGCAGCCCAGCACAACGATAATCTCGTCGCAGCCGCCCGTGCGCAACGTCGCCGCCACGGCGGACAAAAACGTCCCGCCGGCATACGGCAGCAGCGGCTTGAGCGGGCCGCCCATGCGCTGCGAGGCGCCGGCCGCAAGGATGACCGCAGGAATAGCCATGCGCGGCATCCTACCTTATTGACCGCACCTGCGCCACCCTCTTTTCACAGCAGTCCAATTGGTTGACCGTACCGCAATTCTATGCTAACTTCACATAACCATAATAATCGTGTGAGGTGTGTAATGGACCATTTCTTCACGGAAGAGCAGGTAATGGTGCGCGACCTGGCGCGGCAGATCGCCAATGAGAAGGTCCGGCCGGTGGCCGCCCATTACGACGAAAAGAACGAATTCCCCTGGGAGATGATGAAGCTCTTTGCCCAGTCGGACCTGTTCTCGGTTTTCGTCCCCGAGGCCTACGGCGGCATGCCGGGCGGCGGGTCGCTGGCCATGGTGCTGGTCACGGAGGAACTGTCCAAGGCCTGCGCCGGCATTGCGCTCGGCTTTGCCGCCAGCGCGCTCGGCACCTACCCGATCATCCTGCACGGCACGGAAGAACAGAAGAAAAAATACCTGCCGGATATCGCTTCCGGGAAGAAGCTCGGCGCTTTCGGCCTCACCGAGGCGAACGCGGGCAGTGATGCCGGCAACATTCAGACCACCGCGGTGAAAGACGGGGATTATTACATCCTCAACGGCACCAAGCAGTGGATCACCAACGGCGGCGAGGCGGAGATCTACACCGTTATCGCCATGACCAACCGCGCCAAGGGCGCGCGCGGCGCCTCGGCCTTCATCGTCGAAAAGGGCACCCCGGGCTTCACCTTCGGCAAGAAGGAAGACAAGATGGGGATCCGCGCCAGCGCCACGCGCGAGCTGGTCTTCCAGGACTGCCGCGTGCCGGCGGCCAACCTGCTGGGGCGCGAAGGGCAGGGCTTTGCCATCGCCATGAGCACGCTCGACCATTCGCGGCCGGGCGTGGCGGCGCAGGCCCTGGGCATCGCCCAGGGCGCGCTCGACGTGGCGGTCAAGTACTCGCGCGAGCGCGAGCAGTTCGGCCAGCCGATCTCCGCCTTCCAGGGCATCCAGTTCATGCTCGCCGACATGGCCACCCAGACCGAAGCGGCACGCGCGCTGGTCTACGCCACCGCGCGGATGATCGATGCGGGCGCCAAGCGCATCGGCAAGGAATCCGCCATGTGCAAGCTGTTCGCCTCGGATACGGCAATGAAAGTCACCGTCGACGCGGTGCAGGTGCTCGGCGGTTACGGGTATATGCGGGAGTATCCCGTCGAGAAGATGATGCGCGACGCCAAGATCACCCAGATCTACGAGGGGACCAACCAGATCCAGCGCACGGTCATCGCCACCAACCTGATCCGCGAAAGCGCGGGCGCCAAGGACTGACGCAGCCATGCATATCATCGTCTGCATCAAGCAGGTCCCCGACACGACCGAGGTGCGCCTCGACAGCACCACCAACACCCTGATCCGCGACGGGGTCCCGAGCATCATCAATCCGTTCGACATGTACGCCATCGAGGAGGCGCTGCGGCTCAAGGAAGCGCACGGCGGCACGGTCACCGTATTGTCCATGGGTCCGCCGCAGGTGGAAAGCGCGCTGCGCGAGGCGCTGGCGCTTGGCGCGGACAAGGCGGCGCTCCTCTCCGACCGCGCCTTTGCCGGCGCCGACACCTGGGCCACCTCAACCACGCTCGCCGCGGGGATCCGCGCGCTGGGCGCGTTCGACCTGGTCATCTGCGGCAAGCAGGCGATCGACGGCGACACCGCGCAGGTCGGGCCCGGCGTGGCCGAGCTGCTCGGCATCCCGCAGGTTACCTTCGTCAAGAAAATCGCCGCGGTCGAGGCCGGGAGCATGACCGTGCACCGCATGGTTGAGGAGGGGTACGAGGTTATCCGCACCCCGCTCCCCGCCGTGCTCACCGTGGTCAAGGAGATTAACGAGCCGCGCCTCCCCTCGATCAAGGGGAAGATGCGGGCTAAGAAGGAAATTATCACCGTCCTCAACCTTGCCGCGGTCAAGGAACATCTGGGCGAGGCCAAGGTCGGCCTCGACGGTTCGCCCACCCGCGTGGTCAAGGTCTTCACCCCGCCGCGCAAGACCGGCGGCGAGCTGTGGCAGGGTGAACCCGACGAACTGGCAACCAGGCTCGCGGAATTTCTCAAGAAACGGAGGATGGGCTGATGTCCTCCATCAACGTTGTCCCGGAAAAATGCGTCGGCTGCGGGCTGTGCGTGCGCGCCTGCCCGTTCGGCGCCATCGTCATCCAGAACAAGCTTGCGGTCATCACCGACCAGTGCACCCTGTGCGGCGCCTGCGTCGAAGCGTGCAAGTTCAGCGCCATCGTCCTCCACCGCGCCAAGGCGGCGGGGAGCGACCTGAACGCCTATGCCAATGTCTGGGTGCTGGCGGAACAGCGGCGCGGCGAGCTGCAGGCGGTTGCGCTCGAACTGCTGGGCGCCGGCCGTGACCTGGCCGATGCGCGCAACAGCAAGCTGGTTGCCGTCCTGCCCGGCCATAACATTGCCGGGCTGGCGCCGACCCTGATCGCACACGGCGCCGATCAGGTCATCGTCATCGACGACCCCGCCCTGGAACACTACCTCACCGAACCGTACACCGCCGCGCTGGCGCAGGTGGCGGACAAATACAAGCCGGAGATCATTCTCGGCGGCGCCTCAACGCTCGGCCGCGACCTGCTGCCGCGCCTCGCGGTGCGGCTCAAGACCGGCCTCACCGCCGACTGCACCGCCCTGGCCATCGACGATGAGAAGGGGCTGCTGCTGCAGACCCGCCCCGCGTTCGGCGGCAATATCATGGCCACCATCATCTGCCCCGACTTCCGGCCGCAGATGGCGACGGTCCGGCCGCATGTGATGAAGCCGCTCGCCGCCGATCCCGCGCGCACGGGCGAGATCATCACCGAGCAGGTTGCCGGGCTGGCCAGCCGCACGCAGTTCGTCGAACTGGTCCGCGAGGAAGGCGACAGCGTCAAGATCACCGAGGCGGAGACCATCGTTTCCGGCGGCCGCGGCATGCAGGGGCCCGAGCAGTTCGCCCTGCTGCAGCAGCTGGCGAAGCAGCTCGGCGGGTCCGTCGGCGCCTCGCGCGCCGCAGTCGATGCCGGCTGGATCAAGTATTCGCACCAGGTCGGCCAGACGGGCAAGACCGTGCAGCCGAAGCTGTACGTCGCCTGCGGCATTTCCGGCGCCGTGCAGCACCTCGTCGGTATGCAGTCGGCCGACTGCATCGTCGCCATCAACCGCGACGGCAGCGCCCCCATCTTCGGTGTTGCCGATGTCGGCGTGGTCGGCGACGTGTTTGAGATCGTCCCCAAGGTGGTTGCCCAGCTCGACAAGCCGTAAGTTTCGCCGCTTATCCGCCCGCAACCGCTGCCCGGTTGCGGGCTTTTTCAGTCCGCTCCGCTCTTGACATCGTCCAGATACCGGTGTTTCACTGCGGTCATCTTGCCATTGTCGCTGTAGGTGTACCACCAGTGGTCCTCACCGCATGCCTG
>CAZFBR010000164.1:1344-8041 GCA_964517215.1 uncultured bacterium | reverse complement strand
TGGCTGGGATGGATATACCCTTTTCAATTTACACAGGAAAGCTTACACTACCGCCGTGCCGTGCTGTGTTGACGCCGTCGGGCAACGGTGATATGATAATCATGGAGATTTCCGTGAACACAAAGGGCAGTGATCGTTACGCTGCTGGATGGTAATCATATAGCTATGAACGTTGCTTTTGTCCAGAATACCCTTAACCAGCATATCGGCGTCATGCTCCTCTCCGCGCTGGCAAAGCGTGACGGACATCAGGCTGAGCTTTTCGTGCAACAACTGGAAGTCGACCTAGCAGCGGCGATCGTGCAGTATGATCCGCGCGTCATCGGGTTCAGCGTTCTGACCGGCGCACACCGCTGGGTCAGCCATTTTGGTGCACTAATATTGCATCTTCTTCTGGAAGCGCTGATCGTTGTGGGCGGCGTGCATCCAACCACATTCCCGAAACTGAGATTTACAATTACGCGCTGGCGCACTGCTGCCTCGACCCCGGTGCTGCCAGGAACGGCGACGATCCCTTGGAGCTGGTGTCCCCGGGGGGGCGTATTGCTTACCGGCTGCCGACGTTCGGCCCCGGAGTGTCAGCCATGACACAACCCGCCATTCTCGTACTTTCCCCTCCCGCTGATTCCCATGGCACCAACGTAGTACGCGATTTCCTGTACGGCTGCTGGTGTAGTGGACGACGTCTCGGCGGCGCCACCATGCCCCCGCTCAATCTGCTCTCCATAGCAACAGTACTCCGCCAAGCGGGGCTGCCGGTTATTTTTCTCGATGCCTCCGTTGAACCAGAACGCTTCCATGCGCTGGCCGCCGGCAATTTTTCCTCCATTGGCGCCGTCGTCATGCTGGTTGCCACCCATTCCTTCACCAGTGATGTCGCCATACTGGCATCGATCAAATCACGCAACCCCGCGATTCGCAGCATCATCTGCGGCGCCCACCCAACCGCACTGCCGGAATCCTGCTTACGCCATCCCGCCATCGACTTCTGCGTTTGCCCTGAGCCGGAATTTGCCCTGCGCGATCTGCTGCTGTCCCTGCGCGACGGAACGGCACCGGACAAGGTTCGCGGCATCGCTTTCCGCCATCCCGGCGGCGTGGCCGTCACCGCCCCTTACCCGTTTGTCCCGCTCGATGAGCTGCCCATTCCCGACCGCACGCTGCTGCCCGCCGGCCGCGACTATTTCAATCCCCTCGTCGAGCAGATGCCCTATACCACGCTGCAGACCTCGCGCGGCTGCCAAGGGTATTGCAGCTTCTGTTCCGTCCCGGCCTTTTACGGCAACAGCGTGCGCTATCGCTCCGCAAAGGGGGTTATCGCCGAAATTTCCCAACTGGCCGGGCTGGGTTTCCGTGAACTCATCTTCCGCGACGAGACCTTCACCTCGTTCCGTGAGCGGAATATCCACATCTGCGAGTGGCTCATCGCCCGGCAACTCAATCTGCGCTGGATCGCCAATGCCCGCGTCGACACAGTCGACGCCGGGATGCTGCAACTCATGCGGCGCGCCGGTTGCCACCTGCTCAAGTTCGGTGTGGAAACCGGCAATGATGAATTGCTGGCCGCGCTCGGCAAAGGCATCACGACTGCGCAGACCGCAGCCGCTTTCCGTCTGGCCCATGACGCGGGCATCGCCACCCACGCCCATGTCATGCTCGGTGTTCCGGGCGAAACTGAAACGACCATCCGCCACACCTTGGCCTTCGTCCGCCGCCTCAAGCCGGCGACCGCAAGTTTCGGCATTCTGACCGCCTATCCCGGCACCCCGCTGTTCGCCAGTATGCCCGGCGCGGCAGGACGCGACGGCACCGAAGCTGACTTGAGCCACCTGCATACTACCGCGTTCCATAACACCGCCCTCGGCTGTTCTTTGTCACCGGACGAACTCGCCCGCTGGGTCCGCCGCTGTTATCGCGCGTTCTATCTGCGCCCGTCTTACCTGTTGCGCTGGCTGCCGGCGCTAACCGACCGTCATCGCGCGTTGCGTCTGCTCAGTGCCGGAAGCGCAATCACCACGTTCGCGCTCACCGGCAGAAAGTAGCGACCCCCGTGTGCGGCATTTTCGGCTATTGCGGCGCCGACGTGCGCCAGGCACCGTTCACTGCTGCCGATATCCTGCCCCTGCTCGCCCACCGCGGGCCGGACGATCACGGTTCACACGCCGGTCAGCACCATCTGTTCGGTGCGACCCGTCTGGCCGTCATTGCTCCGCGAACCAATCAACAGCCCGCCGTCAGCGCCGACGGGAACACGGTTTTGGTCTTCAACGGTGAGCTTTATAACCGGTCGCCACTGCGCTGTTCGCTGACTTCGGCCGGCTGCTCTTTTCGCACACAAGATACGGAGACCGAAGTGCTGCTCCACCTCCTCCGGCGCGACGGGCCGGCAGCGCTGGCCCGCTGCAACGGCATTTTCGCCCTTGCCTGCTGGCGCGAGGACACCGGAACCTGTCTGTTGGCACGCGACCGGTGCGGCACCAAGCCGCTGTACTATACCTGCCGCGGTGGCGCCCTGTTCTTTGCCTCGGAACTCAAGGCCCTGTTGCGCATGCTACCGGGCAGACCGCCACTTGACCTTGGCACTATCGGTGACTATTTCACTTTCGGCTATATTCCCTCGCCAGCCACCCCGTTCGCCGGCATTGCCAAACTGCCCGCCGGCAGTTGGCTTTCCTTTCGGCCCGGCGGCCAGCCGCACGTACAGCAGTACTGGGACCTCGACCTGACGGCAAGCGAGGATCCGCACACCGCGCTCCCCGCCCGTGCGGCCTTGGCCGCCATACCGGAAGCCATCCGCCAAGAATGGTGTCACAGCGATGGTCCGGTCGGTATCGCCCTCAGCGGCGGTCTTGATTCCACCGCGGTGCTCGCGCAGGTCAGCACGATTGCATGTGAACCGGTGCGGACGTATTGCCTGCAGTTCCCGGTGCCATCGCATGACGAATCGGGTGATGCCGCGCTGGCCGCCCGTCATTTTCACAGCCGGCACACCACTGTCGTCCCGTCCGCAGCTGATTACCTTAAAGCGCTGGAACAGCTGCCCGATTCGCTGGATGAACCTTTTGCCGATCCGACCTTCATCACCCTGCAGCTGCTCGCCGCTCGCATGTCCGCAGATGTCAAGGTTGCGCTCACCGGCATCGGCGGTGACGAGGTTTTTGCCGGCTACCCGACACTTACCGCCCACCGCTATGCCAGCTGGTACCGCCGTCTGCCTGCCGTTCTGCGACAGCGCCTGTTTCCGGCACTTGTCGGGGCGCTCCCCCCCGGCCGCACATATTTCAGCTTCGAATTCAAGGCGCGCCGCTTCATCCGCGGTAGCGATGACCGCAGTGAGTTGCAGCATCTCCGCTGGATGGCCTACACAACCCCGGACGAACTGCAGCGTCTGTTGCATCCGGTCTTCGCTGCCGCCCCGCTAACCGCTGCCGAACGGCAGCTCTCTATTCTGCTGCCCGCCTGCCGGGCCGGCGACCTGCGCAACCGCATTCTCTACCTCGATTTCAAGCTCTTCCTCGAGAACAACTGCCTTTTTCAGGCCGATCGCGCCGGCATGTCACGACGGCTCGAGTTCCGTGTTCCCTTTCTCAACCACGGTTTCCTCGATGTCATAACCCGAGTCCCTGTGGCGGAGAAGTTGCGTGCCGGCACCAAAACTCTTCTACGCGACCTGCTCGGTGTGCAACTGCCCCGCCGGCTCCGCCGCAAACCCAAAAAGGGTTTCGGGCCGCCGCTTGCACACTGGCTGCAAACGATATATCATGAGCCATGCAGGGACATATTGCAGCCCGCACGGCTCAGCTGTTTCCCGTATGTGGAACCCCGGGAGGTGGCGCGGCTGCTGGCCGAGCATTATGCCGGGCGGCATGATCACAGTCGCCTGCTGTGGTTGCTGCTGGTCCTGCAACTCTGGCTGGAGCGCTATGGGCACTGAACTTTCGATCATCGCCTCCGCCTACAACGAGGACGCCAGTCTGGAAGAATTGCATCGGCGCCTCACCTCCGTCGTTGCGGATCATGCGTACGAGCTTATCCTGGTCAACGACGGCAGCACCGATGGTACCGTGCCGTTGCTCAACGCGCTCGCGCACCACGACCCGCGTTTGCGCGTGATCCATTTCGCGCAGCATCGCGGCAAAACCACAGCCTTGGCGGTCGCGTTTGCCCTGGCCGACGGAGCGGCGGCCATCACCCTCGACGCCGACCTGCAGGATCTGCCGGAAAACATCCCGCTGCTGCTGCACCGGCTTACCGCCGATTGCGCCATGGTCATCGGCGTGCGGCGCAACCGTCAGGAAGGATTCCTGCGCATTTTAGCTTCGCGCTGTTTCAATCTGCTCTGCTCCACGGCCTTTCGCTATCCGTTCCATGATATCAATTCCGGTCTGAAAGCGTTCACGCGCCGGTGCTATCAGACGCTGCAGCCGCACTTGCAAGGTGAGCGGCATCGGCTCATCCCTCTGCTCGCGATCCGTCAGGGCTTTCGCGTCGCCGAAGTCACGGTGCCGCATGCCCGGCGCAAGCATGGCACGACCAAGTACCCGCTGCTGCGCTGGCGCGGTTTGTGCGATGTGCTGCTACTGCTCTCCCCCCGGACCTCCCTGCCGCCCCAACCAGATTACCGTCTGGCCACCGTGCGCAAAGCGCAGGGAATTTCACTTGTCAACTTTCCCGTCAGCTGATGCGTCTTCTGCTCATCAATCCGCCGTTCGATCTTATCCGCCACGGTTATGGTTCACAGAGTACCGTCCGGCGCGGCTACCTTCCCCCGCTCGGGCTCGGCGCGCTCGCCACGTATCTTTGCCGCCACGGGCACCATGCCGTGGTATACGATGCCGCTGCCAGCGGCGCCGACATTGCTGAGACACTGCGGGCCGCCGGCACTTTCCTGCCTGACGCCGTCGGCATCACTGCCACGACGCTGACAATGCCGGCTGCCGGTGAAGCGGCTGCCGCTGTGCGGCAGCAGTCGGACGTTCCCATAATCATCGGCGGACCACATGCCGCCCTTGCTCCGGAATCCATCCTGCACGAGCATCCCGCCGTGACTATGGTCATCAGCGGTCCGGGGCAGATTCCCGCACGCCTTCTGCTCGACCGGCAATTGCATCCCGACGGCATCCCCAACTGCTTTTGGCGCAGTGCGGACGGCAGCATCCATAGCGGGCCGCGCGCCACATTTTCCTTCGCTGATTATCCCTATCCCGACCGTACGCTGTTCGACCTCTCGATGTATCAGCCGCTGCCTAACCAGTCACGCCGTACGCCAGTCACCAGCGCGATCACCAGCACCGGCTGCCCCCATGCCCGTTGCGGTTTCTGCTTCGAGGCCGGACCCGCCGGCGCCCCATATCAGCGGCGGCCGGTAGCCGATGTTCTGGCCGAACTGGCCGAGCTATGCGGCCGCCATGGCATCCGCGAGGTCGCCTTCTGGGATGACATCTTTACCGCCGGAGCTGACTGGTTAATCGATTTCTGCCGCCGTCTCAAAGCGCAGCGGCTGCCGCTCATCTGGACGTGCTATGGTTCCGTCACCACCGTCACGCCGTCGCTCCTCGCCGCCATGCGCACTGCGGGATGCTACAATATTTATTACGGGATGGAGAGCGGCAACGACGACATTTTGGCTGGCATCGGCAAGGGTTTCACCACTGCCGACATTCGCCGCGCCTGTGCCGAGACCCGCGCCGCCGACATCGCCATCCGCGGCGCCTTTATCTACGGCTTTCCTGATGAAACGTACGCCCAAAACCGCCGCACGCTTGCGCTCGCTCTGGAGTTACCGCTTGATTCCTGCCAGTTCCGCCCGTATTGCCCCGAACCGGGCACCGTGTTGCACGCCCGTGCCCGGGTCACCGGCACGTTTATCAGCGAGTACATGCGGCACGGCATTCATGACGTCGTCTATGTCCCGGCCGGATATTCCTCGGCGCAGCAGCTGCACGACCTTGTACAGCGGTCCTATCGCGCTTTCTATCTGCGACCGTCTTACATGTTGCAGCAACTCGCCGGCGTCCGCTCCGGCAGAGACCTGTTGCGCCTCACCGACGGCTTCCGTTTCTTCACCGGCCTGTTGCGGGCGGGACGCGCATGACCGGCCGGTGGGTGTGGCGTCTGTTTCTCGCGGTCTATTGTCTGCTTTCCGTCGCCGTCCCCTACCACGCCACGTTCAGTTTCAGCTACATCGACGACGCCGCGCAGAACCTGCAGATCATGCAGCAGTTCCTGCGTACCGGCCGGCTGTACGATACCTTTACCGGCATGTCACTCGAACGCTTCCATTTCCGCCTGCAGCCATATCTCTTTGCGCCGCTTTTTTTCTGTCCCAAGCCGGTACTGCTGCTCTACGTTGTGCATAATCTGATTTTTATCTTCGCCTGCATCTGGTTCATCCGCCGGCTGTGCCGCCAGTATCCAACACTCTGGCTGCTGTTCTTCTTCCTTAATCCATTAACAGTGAATGCCCTCTTCGCTGTCTATGATAACGCCATGCTCCTCGCCCTGCCCTGCCTGTTTGCCACATATCATTGGGCGGAGCAGAAACGCTGGGGCCGGTATGCGGTCACCCTGCTGTTGCTGCTGCTGATCCGTGAGGCACTGTTCATGGTGGTCGTAATGTTCGGCATCTGGCTGTGCTTCCGACGCCATCTGCTGGCCGGCGCGCTCACCGTCGCCGGTGGCACAGCCTATTTCGCCT
>CAZFBR010000164.1:0-1334 GCA_964517215.1 uncultured bacterium | reverse complement strand
CTGCTGCTATCTGCCGTTCGTCGCTCCGCTTGGCGATCCCGGCCATTACATGTATACACAATATGGCTCAGATTATTTCGAATACGGCAGTTCATTTTCCACTACCGTGCAGGTTCTCATGCAGCAACCGGCGATTATCTTTCGCTCTCTGAGCACGGCACTTGCCGGCAGCTATGCTTACCGCCTGCTGGCCGCTTTCGCTTTTCTCCCGCTCTTCGCCCCCGCCTCTCTGCTGCCTGCCGCCCTGCTGTTCGTCATCCATCTCCTCGGCGCGTCATGGCTGAAGAACGAACTGTATTATCATTCCACCTATTTTCTGCCCGTGTTTCTCATTGCTGCATATCATGGCTTCTGTCGCGCTCGGCGCTGGCTATGCCTGACACACACCGCCAGCCGTCGCCTGTTGTGGGTGATTTGCACCTGCACTCTGGTCCTTGCCTATCAGCGCTATAACTGGCTAGCCGGTAATGCCGCCGCCGCTATGCCGCCGGCACGTCGGGCGATGGCCGAGCGCGCCTGCCGGCTCATTCCCCATGACAGTTCGGTCATGGCCTCATCTGTGTTTCTCAGCCGTCTCTTTCAGGTGCGCGAGTTGCACCTGCCGCATTACCGTAACATCGACGAAGAGTACTGCATTCTCGACCTTACTGATACGCGTGCCACCAGTGAACACGGTGAGATAGTGCTGATGAAAACTCTCCCGCAATTAATGCAGGCAATCATGGAACGCCGCTATCGCCCGATATTTGACTGCGGTGACATCATTGTCTTGCAGCGCGCTGCAAGGTTGGACAGCGGGCCGCTGCCGGTCATGCTTCTTAATCGTCTGGCGCAGCGTGAAGCTGCACTGGCCGCAGCCGCCCCGTCCCATGGCGGACTTTTCCTCAATCTCCCGCGCCGGCAATCCACCCATGGTCCATACCGTGAGGCGGAGATTGTCCTCGACCTGTTCATCCGCAGCACACCCGGCCTGCGACTATCCTGGCAGCTTCCCGGACGCCCTCTTCAGCCAGCCGTCGCCCTGGCCTACAGCGCTTCTCTCATGCGTCCCGTATGCAATTTTTCCACATTGCCGGATGGCAGGCATCAGATTTCCATGTATGCCACGACCGCTGACGGGCGCAGCGATACGGTGTCCTTCACCGTTATCCGCGACACCCTCCCGCCCGTTATCAGCTACGACCCGCTCTGCTCCGCTCCAGAGCGCGGGATTATTGTGCTTTCCTTCAGCGACAGCACTTCGTACCTGCGACCGCGATATCTGCTCCCCGGTGATACGCCGGAGACCCGCCGTTATCTGGCGATACGCTACCTGGCGGCCGAATCACCATATG
>CAZFBR010000163.1:0-8101 GCA_964517215.1 uncultured bacterium | reverse complement strand
CCCTGACCCGGCCGCTGCTGCGGCGTCATGCGCACCTGATCGTGGTTGAGTTCGATCCGCTGCTCGTCCCCCACTGGCAGGCGACCGCCGGCGTGGAATGCGTCGCCGGCGACATTCTCGACGTCGGTCCGCGCCTGATTGCCGCCCGCGGGCCGCTGCATCTGGTCGGCAATCTCCCCTACAACCTCTCCTCGCCCATCCTCGCCCTGTGCAACCGCGAGGCCGCGCACCTGCGGTCGCTGACCATCATGCTGCAGAAGGAATTTGCCCAGCGCCTGCTGGCCGCGCCGGGCAGCAAGGAATACAGCGCCCTGTCGGTCGTGGCCCAGTGCGTCTGGCACTGGCAGCAGGTGCTGGCCGTCGGCCGCGGCAGTTTCCATCCGCCCCCGCAGGTCGATTCGCTCGTGCTGCTCGCCCGGCCGGTCGCGCCGCGGCCGGAACCCGCCGTGCTGATCGTGCTGGAGAAGCTGGTCCGTTCGCTGTTCCACGTCCGGCGCAAAATGCTGTCAAACACCCTGCCGCACGCGCTGGGCGGCAACCGCGAGCGCGCCCTGGCGCTCCTTGCCGCGGACGGCATTCCTCCCGCCACGCGGCCCGAACGCGTGCCGCCGGCGGTGTTTTTGCGCTGGGCGACGATACTCGCCGCATCATGAGATTCCACCGCTATCTCAACATCGGCCGCTACGAGCCGGGCGCCTCGCTCGCCCATCGCGCCGATCCGCGCGCCAAGCTGCTGGTCACCCTGGCGTTTGCCATCACCGTGTTCTTCGCTGATGACTGGCACGCGCTCGGTTATTGCGCGCTCTTCCCGCTGGCCGGACTCGCGCTCAGCCGGGTCGCACCCGCACTGGTGCTCGGCAACCTGCGCGGTATGTGGATCATCTTCCTGATGACGCTGCTGTTCACCGCCGGCGCGGAAAGCGGCGAAATTCTGTGGGAAAGCACCGCGCTCGGGCTGTTCATCTCCCGCGAGGGGATCATGCACGGCCTGCTGCTCTGCGGCCAGCTGGCCCTGGCGGTCGTCGCCTTCGGCCTGCTGACCGCCACCACAACGGTGTTCGAGCAGAGCGCAGGTATCGAGCGGCTGGGCGCGCCCCTGACGCGCTGGGGTGTGCCGGTGGCCGATTTCGCCATGATGCTGGCGCTGGCCGTCCGCTTTTTTCCCGTGCTGACGGAGGAAATTGAAACGGTCATCCGCGCGCAAACCGCGCGCGGCGCACCCTTCGAGCGCGGCGGTCCGCTCAACCGTCTGCGCGCCATCGCGGCGGTACTGGTACCCGTGTTCATGCGCACCTTCCGCCATGCGGGCGATATGGCGGTCGCCATGGAATGCCGGCTGTACGGGATCGCCCCGCAGCGCACCGCCCTGAACCCGCTCTGCTGGCGCGCCCTGGACTCGCTGCTCATCTGCCTGGCGCTGGCCGCCCTGCTCCCGCTGCTGCTGCGCTAACGTCCCTCAGCTCCACCATACACCGTACACCCGCAATTCCGGGCGGCCGTCAGCCAACCATCGACTCCGGCGGCCGGCGCAGGGGCAGGGTCACTGTAAACTGCGCGCCGTGCCCCAAGGCACTGGTCACCCTGATCGTCCCGCCATGGCGGTGCACAATCTCGCGCACGATCGACAGCCCGAGTCCGGCCCCGCTGTACTGCCTGGTCAATGCGGCGTCAACCTGGTAGAACCGGTCAAAGATGCGCCGCTGATCCTCGGTACTGATCCCGATGCCGGTGTCGGTCACGGTAACAACCGCCATCCCGTCCGCCGCCGCCGCGCCGAGCGTCACCGTCCCGCCGGCCGGAGTGAATTTCATGGCATTTTCCGCAAGATTCAGCAGCACTTGACGGAGTTTCTGCTGGTCGGCCTCGAGCTGCAGTCCGGGCGCGCCTGCGGCCACAATCAGCCGCAGCCCCTGCCGGGCGGCGCGCGGCTGCATGGTGTCGCCGACATCCTGCAGCAGCCCGGCGAGCGGAAACCGGTGGTACGTGAGTTTCGACCGGCCCTGCTGGTCGCGCGAAAACTCCAGCAGATTGTCAAACAAGGCGGTCAGACGATCAATGTTGCGCAGCATGATCTGCAGAAACTGCCGCTGCTGGTCGGTCAGCCGGCCCGCGCCGTCTTCCAGCATGATCTCCGCATAGCCGCGCACCGCCACCAGCGGGGTGCGCAGCTCATGCGAAACATTGGCCATGATGCTGTTCTTCTGCCCGTCCAGTTCGCGCAGCTCCTCGTTCATCCGCCGCAGCGCGGCATTCATGCCGTGCAGCGCGTCGTCAGCCCGGCGGCGCTCGCTGATATCGCGGCACAGGGTCTGGATCACCCGGCCCTGCGCCGTGATGATCACGCTGGCATTGACTTCGATCGGCACCACCGTCCCGTCGGGATGGCAATAGTCCACTTCGAGATTGTTGACCCGACCGGTGGCCAGGCATTTCTGCACCTCCGCCGCATTGCGCTCACGATCATGCGGCGCCGTCCATTCGACCACCGAATGGCCGATCACCGCGTCGCGGGCACGGCCGGTCAGCGCCACGTATCGCGCATTCGCGTCGATCACCCGCCCATCACCTTCCTGCAGCACCACGAAGCCGGTATCCGTGGTCTCGATCAGCGACCGATAGAGTTTTTCCCGTTCCCGCAGCGCCTGCTCCGCCGCCTTGCGTTCGCTGATATCCAGCATCGAGGCCACGCTGCGCGTGGTGCCGGGGATCATCATGACAAAGCAGATGCAGTCATGAATTTTCCCGGTGCGACTGCGAAACCGGTATTCGTACACTTGCGGGACGCGTTCCGCCTCCGGACCCGGCAGGCGGCGGGCCTGATGATACGCCTGCATGCGGGCCAGGTCCTCCGGCACGACAAATTCGGTCCAGGAATGCCGCCCCTCCAGCTCCGCCTTGCTGTATCCGGTCATCTGCGCGTGGCGCTCGTTGGTCAGCTCGATAACGGTATCCGCCCGCAAAATCACCGTGGCCGTCCCGGTGTTTTCAAATACCGTCCGGTACAGATTTTCCGAGGCCGCCAAAGCTGCCTGGGCGCGGCGCTGCTCGGTGACATCAACCAGCGACGCCAGGCTCTGCCGCGAATTGGGGAGCATCGACACGGCAGAGAGCACCGTATGCGGCCGGCCGTCTCGATCCTGCAGGATGTATTCGTAGCTTGCCGGCGCTTCACCGCCGTGCCGGCGCTGATGATGATACCGCATCATCTGTTCGCGCTGTTCGCCGTCCGCCACCAGGTCGGTCCACGACATTCCCCCTTCCAGTTCCTCGCGCCGGTACCCGGTCAGTTTCGCCAGCTGCTCGTTGCACAGGGCGATCCTGGTGTCCTCATCGATCAGCATGAGCGCATTGCCGCTGTTCTCGAACGTCGCCCGGTACCGTTCCTCCGATTCCCGCTGGGCCTCCTGCGCCTGCTTCATTTCCGTGATATCGCGGATGGTCTCGATCGCACCGACCACCTCGCCGTTGGCGTCAAGCAGCGGGGACGCGGTAAACCACAGCTGCGCCCCCCGCCCCGCCCGCAGGCGCGGGATGAAGATTTCCGAATAGAGCTTGCTGCCGTCGCGGCGAATATACGGATAGCGCGCCCGGTCATCCGGATTGTCGTGCAGCACCAGGTCGATCAGCAGCGGGCGCCGCTCCCCGTAAAACGGCAGCGCGTACGCGTACCCGCCCCGGCCCATGACCGCGTCCTTGCCCACGCCGGTCATCGCTTCGATCGCCTGGTTCCAGGCAATCACCTCGCCCGCGCGATTGACCGCCAGGGTCGCGTCCGGCAGAAACTCGATGATATCGGCAAACAACTGTCGCGAATTGCGCAGCTCCTGTTCCAGCTGTTTATGCGGGGTAATATCGCGGGCCGCCGCATAGATCAGCCGGCCGCGGGAGATCAACCGCCACTCGAGCCAGTGGTAGCTGCCGTCACGACAGCGATTCCGGTTGACCAGGCTGCCCGCCACTTCCTGGCCGGCCAGCCGCACCAGCGCCATCCCGGTCGCCGCCGCATCGTCCGGATGCGCCAGAGCCATGAAATTCCGCCCCTGCAGTTCGGCCAGCGGATAACCCAGCACCGTCTCCCATTGCGGATTAAGCCGGCGAAATTTGCCGTCCGCATCGGCGATGCAGAACAGGTCCAGCGCCGTGTCGAAATATGCCTGCAGCTCCTCGCCCAGCTGCAGCAGCTGCCGTTCCTGGGCGCGGCCTGCCTCCTGGCGGGCCAGCACCCAGCCGATGATCAGCGTCACCAGCGGATATATCGTGATCACCGGCGGGCCAACCCGGTCAAGCACGGAAATGCTCTTGCCGCCGGGGATGGTGAACATCAGTAACAACATCACCGCATGGACGGCAAACCCGAGCTGCAACAGCAGCCGGACGCTGACCGGGGCAGCAACCGGACGCCGGCGCGCATGGAAGAGCATCCCCAGCAGCGCTGCGCTGCTGATCACCAGCACACCCATGGTGGCGCCAATCCCGCCCTGGGCCACGCGCACCACCGCCGCCATGGCGGCGGCGGTCAGCGCCGCCAGCGGACCGAAAAACAGGCCCGCCAGCGAAATCATCACCGAACGCCCGTCAAAGATCAGGCCGGGTTCCAAGACCAGCGGCCGCAACATGCCGATCACCGCCGCGCAGCCGAACAGCAGGCCCTGCAGCAGGGCGGCCGCCCGGCCGCTGCGCCCGCGCATGCCGACAAACCCGGAAAGCACACTCAGGGCGATCAGAACGCCGAAATTGTACAGCAATTCGAGGTAAATCATCGTCGCCATCTCATGGCGCCACCCAGGCCGGCAGGCGCAGGGTGAAGGTTGTGCCCGCGTTCGGGGTGCTGGCCACGGTGATCTCGCCGCCATGCGCCAGAACAATCTCACGGGCAATCGCCAGGCCAAGGCCGATGCCGCTGTAGCGGCGGGTCAGCGACCCATCCGCCTGGTAAAAACGGTCATAGATGTTCGGCAACTGGTCCGCAGAAATACCGATACCCGTGTCGGCAACCGTCATCCGCACGACGCCGGCGTCCCCGGCTGCCGCTAGCGTCATAGTGCCGTCGGGTGGGGTGAATTTCAGCGCATTGTCCAGCAGGTTGAACACCACCTGCCGCAGCTGCCCGGGATCAGCCGCCACCGCCAGCGCGGCAGCGACCGGTGCCAGCGCCAGCTGCAGCTCCTGCTGCCGTGCGCGCGGCATGACGGTCTCGACCGCTTCCTGCAGCAGTTCCGCCACCGCCACCCGGCAGCGCACCGGCGGCGGCGGTGTTTCCTGCGGCGCCCGGGCAAAGACCAGCAGATTGTCAAACAGACTGGTCAGTCGGTCAATATTGCGCAGCATCACGCTCAGATACTTCCGCCGCAAATCCGCACTTACGGCAGCGTCGTCCAGCAACAGCTCCGTATACCCGCGCACCGCCACCAGCGGCGTGCGCAGTTCGTGCGACACGTTCGCCATGATGTTCTTCTTCATCTCGTCCAGCGTGCGCAATTCGGCATTCGCGCGCACCAGTTCATCATTCATCTGTCGCACCTGCTGTTCCGCCAGCCGGCGCTGCGCACGGTCACGCAGGACGACAATGCCATACGCGAGGTCGCCCGCCAGTTCCTGCAGGGTGGCGCATTCTGCCGCGGACAACACCGCACCGCTGGCGGCATTCACGCTGACCATCCCCAGCTGCTGGTCAGCATATCGCAGCGGCAGCGTAAGAATCGCATGCACGCCGGCATCAGCCAGCAGGTCATACCACGGCCCGCCACCGCGCAACTGCCCCGGGTCGTCAACCCGCTGCATTGTGCCGGTGCGCAGCGTCAGCGCTTCCGGGCCCTGCCCGCAGGCATCATCCGCCCACGACAGTCGGACATTCGCCAATTCGTCAGCCAGCGCGCCATAATGGGCCGCAGGCCGGATTGACTTTTCCTGGTCGTCCGCGGTGACTCCCACCCACACCAGGGGATACTGGCCATGCTGCACCACGATGCGGCAAATGTCACGCAGCAGGCCCGGCTCATCCTCGGCATGCACCAGGGCCTGGTTGCAGGCCGACAGCATCGACAGGCGGCGGTTCGCTTGCGCCAGCGCCCGGGTCCGTTCGGCCACGCGCAGTTCCAGTCCGTCACGGGCTTCGCGCAGCTCCGCCGCCACCCGCGTCCGTTCGGCAATCTCCGTCTGCAGCTGCGCATTGCGGTCGGCCAGCTGCCGGCGCAGCACATGCAGGGCGAGATGGGCGTTGATCCGCGCCTGCACCTCCTCGTACTGGAACGGCTTGGTGATGTAATCCACCCCGCCGGCGGCAAACCCCTGCACCTTGTGTTCGGTCTCCGCCAGTGCCGTCATGAAGATCACCGGGATATCCCGCAGTTCCGCATCGGCCTTGAGCCGCCGGCAGGTCTCCAGCCCGTCCATGCGCGGCATGAGCATATCGAGCAGGATCAGGTCAGGCCGGCCGAACTGCGCCCTGGCCAGCGCACTTTCCCCGTCGCGGGCGACCAGCACGCGGAAACCGACCTGCTGCAGGTAGTCGGAGATGACGCTCAGGTTGACCGGGTCGTCATCAACCGCCAGCACCGTGGCGCGCGGGACGGTCATGACGCCGCCGGCAGGGTCATGGTAAACACGGTATCCTTCCCCTCCTCCGCCGTCACCGCCAGGCCGCCGTTATGCTGGGCCACAATGTCGTACGACAGCGACAGCCCCAGCCCCATGCCGTAATCAGCCTCCTTGGTGGTGAAAAACGGTTCGAATATCTTTTCCCGCAGTTCCGGCCGGATGCCGCAGCCGTTGTCTGCGACGCTGAACACCACCGTGCCGGCGCTGCCGTCCCGCGTCACGCGCACCATGATGCGGCCGGCCGGCACCGCGTCAGCGGTCCGGGCGGCAATCGCATCGCGGGCATTGCTCAGCAGATTGATCAGCACCTGCTGCAGCCGCGGTTCGTTGCCCATGACCAGCGGCGGCTCCGCCGGCAGCTCGACCGCCACCTCCACCCCGCGCCCGCGCAGCTGGGCCGCCATCAGCGAGATCGGGTACCTGACCAGCCGGTCCGCCGGGATCGGCAGCAGCGCCTGTTCCTGATCGCGCTGGGTGAATACCCGCATATTGCGGATGATCTCCGCCATCCGGTCGACCTGCTCCGTCGCCCGCTGCATGTTGGCCCCGATTTCCGCCCCGGTCATCGCCACCTGATCGCGCAGATTGAGCGCGATCTCCTGGCAGTAATTGCGTATCGCATTCAGCGGCTGGTTCATCTCATGCGCCACCGCCGCGCTCATCCGCCCGAGCGCCGCCAGTTTCTCGCTGTGCAGCAGCCGCCGCAGCAGCATCTTCTCATCGGTGATATCCTGCAGCACGGTATCGACGTAGCGCACCTCCCCGTGCGCATCGCGGCTCACCACGCCGTTGACGCGCAGGACCCGCTGCACGCCGTCGGCCCGGGACACGGTCAGTTCCCGCCCGCGCACGCTCCCCGTCCGCTCGGTCTCCTCAGTCAGCAGGCGGGCGTCAGCATTGGTGCGGATCAGCTCCTGCAGGAAGCGCCCGGCCGCCGCCTGGTCGGTCAGTCCCATGAGCCGGAGTGCGGCGGCGTTGGCATGCACCAGCCGTCCCGACGGCAGCGCCTCGCGGCGGTAAATGCCCACGTCGATGTTCTCGATCAGCGTCCGGTACTTTTCCTCGCTCGCCTGCAGCGCCTGCGCCATCCGCCGGCGCTCGTCCCCGCTGCGCAGGGCGCGGATCCCATAAGCCAGATCGCCGGCTAATTCGGTGAGCAGGGCGGTTTCTTCCGGAGGGAAGGCCCGGACCTGCGTCGCACAGATGGCCAGCACCCCGATCACCCCGCCGGCGTCGCCCAGCGGCAGGGCAATGGCCGATTGCAGGCCGCGTTCCTGCAGCGCCGCCCGCCACCGGGCGCCCGGCACTGCTCCGATATCGTCAACCGTCACGACCTGTCCGGTTTGCACCGCCTGCTGCGCCGGGTTCTCTCCACCGGCCTGACCCGCCGCGCCGGGTGCCGCCAGCCGCGCCAGCAGCCGCTCATCACCGCCGACCCGCGCCGCCGGCTGCAGTTCCTCTGCACCGGCTGCCCCGACCAGGCCGACCCAGGCCACCGGATAGC